>NZ_DATDBG010000077.1:0-43257 GCF_036524955.1 Streptomyces sp. | reverse complement strand
CGGTTGTCGATGATGTCCGCAGCCTCGCGGAGCGACTCGGCGGTGACGTCGTTGCCGGTGGCGGCGAGGCGGATCCGGGTGCCTCCCTCGAGGTCCAGGCCGAGCGCCGGCTTCCACGAACCAGCCAGCGCGACGAGCCCGTACAGCACCGCGACGGAGATGAAGAAGATCGTCAGGGTGCGCGCAGGGCTGCCGGGGCGACGGGCCATCTCAGCGCTCCTCGGTGGTGGTGTCGGGGTGGTCGGGGAGCGTCTCGGGCTCGTCCTGGTCGTCGGCGAGGGACTCCGCGGCCGGAGGGACCTTCGATCCCACGGCTCCGCGGACGACCTCGACGACGACGCCCGGAGCGAGCTCGACGCTGATCCTCTCGTCGTCCAACGATCGGAGCACGCCATAGATCCCCGAGGACAACATCACCTCGTCGCCGACCTCGAGGGACGACTGCATCTGGCGCAGCTCACGCTGGCGACGCTGGGCCGGCCGGATCATCAGCGCCCAGAACAGGACGGCAATGGCCAGGAGGGGCAAGAGGGAGGCAAGCTCCGACACGACAACAGACCTCTTCACAAGGGGTACATGGGATGCCAGTCCTGTGTGTGGTCACGCAGGACCGGCTCGACCAACGGTGAAGTGTAACCGCGGGTGCTGCACGTCACGGCATCGCCATGGCCTGCCCCCGGATCACTCCTCGAAGAGGGTCGCCTCGGCGGTCGGTGACGGCGGTGCGTCGAGCCCCAGGTGGCGCCACGCGGCGGGGGTGGCGACCCGGCCACGCGGCGTACGGGCCAGGAAGCCGATCCGCACCAGGAACGGCTCGGCGACCTCCTCCACGGTCTCCCGCTCCTCCCCCACGGCGACGGCGAGAGTGGAGACGCCGACGGGTCCACCACCGAAGTGCCGGCACAGCACCTCGATGACGGCACGGTCGAGGGAGTCGAGGCCCAGCTCGTCGACCTCGTACAGCTCGAGGCCGCGGCGGGCCACGTCGTGGGTGACCACGCCGTCGGCCTTCACCTGGGCGTAGTCGCGGACGCGGCGCAGCAG
This sequence comes from Streptomyces sp., assembly GCF_036524955.1. Taxonomy (GTDB): domain Bacteria; phylum Actinomycetota; class Actinomycetes; order Streptomycetales; family Streptomycetaceae; genus Actinacidiphila. Next base: position 42,213 of record NZ_DATDBG010000077.1, on the reverse strand, counting down.
CCGGTTGGCGATGCGCGGCGTACCTCGCGAGCGCGAGGCGATCTCCGCGGCGCCCTCGTGGGTCAGGTCGACACCGAGCAGGCCGGCCGACCGGTGCACGATGCGGTCGAGGTCGGCGGTCTCGTAGTACTCCAGCCGGGCGGTGAACCCGAACCGGTCGCGCAGCGGGCCCGGCAGCAGCCCGGCGCGGGTGGTGGCGCCGACGAGGGTGAACGGTGGGATCTCGAGCGGGATCGCCGTGGCACCTGGGCCCTTGCCGATGACGACGTCGACGCGGAAGTCCTCCATCGCCATGTAGAGCATCTCCTCGGCGGGCCGGGACATCCGGTGGATCTCGTCGAGGAAGAGCACTTCGCCCTCGCCGAGCGAGGAGAGGATCGCGGCCAGATCGCCCGCGTGCTGGATGGCGGGGCCGGAGGTGATGCGGATGGGCACGCCCATCTCCGCGGCGATGATCATCGACAGGGTGGTCTTGCCGAGGCCGGGGGCGCCGGAGAGCAGCACATGGTCGGCGGTGGCGCCGCGCTGGCGCGCGGCCTTCAGCACGAGGTCGAGCTGCTGCCGTACGCGCTCCTGCCCGATGAACTCCCCCAGGTCCTTCGGGCGCAGCGCCGCCTCGACCGCCTGGTCCTCGCGGTCTGCGGCGGCGCCGACCAGTCGCTCCGGCGTCTCGTCGGTGGCGTCGTCCCAGTTCATGAGTGATCTCTCGGGTCAGCGGGTCGGTCGGCCGTACGGGTCCCGGCCGGGGCGGGTGCGGGTCGGTCGGCGGTACGGGTCAGCGGCCGGGGGCGGGTCGGGGGGATCAGCGCGTGCGGTTGAGGGTCTGGAGGGCGGAGCGCAGCAGCGCGCCGATGTTCGGCTGGCCGGCGGCCTCGGCCTGCGGCGTGACCGCGGTGACCGCCTCGTCGGCCTCGCGGGTGGCGTAGCCGAGGCCCAGCAGCGCCGCGTGCAGTTGCTCGCGCCACGACGCGCCCACCGGGGAGCCGACCCCGCGGTCGGCTCCCGCCGTGCCCACCGGCTCGCCCAGCCGGTCCTTGAGTTCGAGCAGCAGCCGCTGGGCGCCTTTCTTCCCGATGCCGGGCACGGCGGTGAGCGCTTTCTCGTCCCCCGAGGCAACCGCGGCCCGCAGCGCGTCCGGGGAGTGCACCGCCAGCATCGTCTGGGCCAGCCGCGGCCCGACCCCACTGACGGTCTGGAGCAGTTCGAAGACCTGCCGCTCGTCGTCGTCCGCGAATCCGTACAGCGTGAGCGAGTCCTCGCGCACCACCAGCGACGTGGCCAGCCGCGCGGGCTTGCCGATCCGCAGCGACGCCAGCGTGCCGGGGGCGCACTGGACGGCCATGCCGACGCCGCCGACCTCGATGACCGCGGCGTCCGGGGCGAGGGCGGCGACCTGGCCGCTGACGAAGGCGATCACGGGGTGGGCTCCTGGGCTCGTACGGTCCGGTGGGCGGCGACCGCCTGCTGGAGGCGGGTGGTGGCGGTGCCGCGCCAGATGTGGCAGATGGCCAGTGCCAGCGCGTCGGCCGCGTCGGCGGGCCTGGGCGGGGCGTCCAGCCGCAGCAGCCGGGTCACCATCGCGCCGACCTGGGCCTTGTCGGCCCGGCCGCTCCCGGTGACGGCGGCCTTCACCTCGCTGGGGGTGTGCAGGTGGACCGGCAGGCCGCGCCGTGCCGCGCAGAGGATGGCCACCGCGCTGGCCTGGGCGGTGCCCATCACGGTTCGCACGTTGTGCTGGCTGAACACGCGCTCCACGGCGACCGCCTCGGGCCGGTGCCGGTCCAGCCAGGCGTCTATGCCCTCCTCGATGAGGACGAGCCGGCGGCCGATCTCCGCGTCGGCGGGCGTGCGGACGACCCCGACACCGGCCATCGTCAGCGGACGGCCCGGCGCGCCGTCCACCACGCCGATACCGCACCGGGTCAGCCCGGGGTCCACTCCCAGCACGCGCACGCCTCGCCCCCTCCTCGGACCACCTGTTCCCGCAGGCTATCGGTCGGTACTGACAACGGCGGTGGGCCGGCGGGGTGTGTTCACCTCGCCGGCCCACGGATGGCCTGGGGACAGCAGCCATCGATGGAGAAACCACGACGGCGGGCGACCACCTCCGCGAGAGCGGCGGCGGTTCAGCCGCACAAGTCAGCCGACCTTCTCCATGACCTCGTCCGACACGTCGAAGTTGGCGAAGACGTTCTGCACGTCGTCGCTGTCCTCGAGCGCGTCGATCAGCTTGAAGATCTTCCGCGCGCCCTCCTCGTCCAACTCGACCTGCATCGTCGGCAGGAAGTTCGCGTCGGCCGAGTCGTAGTCGATGCCGGCGTCCTGGAGGGCCTTGCGGACCGGGACCAGGTCGGTGGCCTCGCTGATCACCTCGAAGGAGTCGCCGAGGTCGTTGACCTCCTCCGCGCCGGCGTCCAGCACCGCGCCGAGCACGTCGTCCTCGGTCAGCCCGCCCTTGGGGACGATGACGACGCCCTTGCGGTTGAACAGGTACGACACCGAGCCCGGGTCGGCCATCGAGCCGCCGTTGCGGGTCATGGCGACCCGGACGTCGGACGCGGCGCGGTTGCGGTTGTCGGTGAGGCACTCGATGAGGACCGCGACGCCGTTGGGGCCGTAGCCCTCGTACATGATCGTCTGGTAGTCGGCGCCGCCGGCCTCGAGTCCCGCGCCGCGCTTGACCGCGCTGTCGATGTTCTTGTTCGGCACCGAGCTCTTCTTCGCCTTCTGGATGGCGTCGAAGAGGGTCGGGTTGCCGTCCGGGTCGGCGCCGCCGGTCCGGGCCGCGACCTCGATGTTCTTGATCAGCTTCGCGAAGAGCTTGCCGCGCTTGGCATCGATCACGGCCTTCTTGTGCTTCGTCGTAGCCCATTTAGAGTGGCCGGACATCCGACTGTCTCCTTCGCGTCACCATTACCGAACGCCGCCGATCCTACCGGGAGGTCATCAGCTCCCGGTGCGCACCGTGTGCACGAACAGTTCATGTACGCGGTGGTCGCCGGTCAGCTCCGGGTGGAAGGAGGTGGCCATCACGTTGCCCTGCCGGACGGCGACGACATGACCGTCGTACTCGGCCAGCACCCGGGTCTCCGCGCCGACCGACTCCACCCACGGGGCGCGGATGAAGACGCCTTCGACCGGACCGCCCTCGATGCCGGTCACGTCCACGGACGCCTCGAAGGACTCGTTCTGGCGGCCGAAGGCGTTGCGGCGGACGATCATGTCGATGCCGCCGAAGGTCTCCGGCCCGCTGCTCGGGGTCTCCCCGGGCCCCCAGGGCCCGGGGGAAGGGTCGAGGATCTTGTCGGCGAGCATGATGAGTCCGGCGCAGGTGCCGTAGACCGGCAGGCCGTCGCGGATCGCCTCGCGCACCGGTTCCATCAGACCGAAGAGCACGGCGAGTTTGGAGATGGTGGTGGACTCGCCGCCGGGCAGGACCAGTCCGTCGAGCCCGGCCAGTTCCTCGGGGCGCCGCACCGGCCTGGCCGCGGCGTCCGCCGCGGCCAGCGCCGCAAGGTGCTCCCGTACGTCGCCCTGGAGGGCCAGGACGCCGATGGTGGGAATGCTCATGGCTGGACTACCAGCCCCGGTTCGCGTAGCGCTCGGTCTCCGGGAGGATGTCGACGTTGATGCCGACCATGGCCTCGCCGAGGTTGCGGGAGGCGTCCGCGATGACCTTCGGGTCGTCGAAGAAGGTGGTGGCGCGGACGATGGCCGCGGCGCGCTTGGCCGGGTCGCCGGACTTGAAGATGCCCGAGCCGACGAAGGCGCCCTCGGCGCCGAGCTGGCGCATCAGCGCGGCGTCGGCGGGGGTGGCCACACCGCCCGCGGAGAACAGCACGACGGGCAGCTTGCCCAGCTCCGCGACCTCCTTGACCAGCTCGTACGGGGCGCGCAGCTCCTTGGCGGCGGCGTACAGCTCGTTGTTGTCCAGGCCCCTGAGGCGGGATATCCCGCCCCTGATCTGGCGCAGGTGGCGTACCGCCTCGACGACGTTGCCGGTGCCGGCCTCGCCCTTGGAGCGGATCATGGCCGCACCTTCGGCGATCCGGCGCAGGGCCTCACCGAGGTTGGTGGCGCCGCAGACGAAGGGCGTGGTGAAGGCCCACTTGTCGGAGTGGTTGACCTCGTCGGCGGGGGTCAGCACCTCGGACTCGTCGATGTAGTCGACGCCCAGCGCCTGGAGGACCTGGGCCTCCACGAAGTGGCCGATACGGGACTTGGCCATGACGGGGATGGAGACGGCGTTGATGATGCCGTCGATCATGTCCGGGTCGGACATCCGGGCCACGCCGCCGTCCTTGCGGATGTCGGCGGGCACCCGCTCCAGGGCCATCACGGCCACGGCCCCCGCGTCCTCGGCGATCTTCGCCTGCTCCGGGGTGACGACATCCATGATCACGCCGCCCTTGAGCTGTTCGGCCATGCCGCGCTTGACGCGTACGGTGCCGGTCTCCGGGGTCGTGGCGGTGGACGCGGTGGTGGACAAGGTGACCTCACTCCTGACGAAACTGGGCTTTTCTCTTATGGTCCGGCGGCCCGCCGGTGGCGGAAAGGGCCAATCCGTCGCGGGTGGCTCCCCACAGCGGCCCGGTGGCCTGTGATCCGCGGCCGGACCTGTGCGCCGGTACTTGCCGGACCCGTGCCCCGTCACTGCCCGCCCGCGGTGAGCGCCGGCGGCGGTTCGTCATCCATCTCGAAGGCGAGCGGGAAGGGCGCGTGGCCCGCCAGCCGGAACCAGCGCACCACCCGGTGCCTGCGGACCGCGCGCGCGGCGCGTACCGCGTCGTTGTGGAACCGCCGGGCCATCGGCACCCGGCGTACCGCCTGCGTCAGTTCGCCGATCGCCGCGGTACCGCCGGGCGCCGCCCGTACCTCTGTCACGGCTCCCGCCTCGGAGAACACCGCCCGCAGCGCCTGGCTCAAGTCGCTCTCGGCGACTTCCCGTTGCTCAGGCTCCGCCTGCCGGGCCGCGTGCGCGGACTCGTACAGCACGATCGAGGCGGCCGGATCCAGGACGCCGGCGGTCGCCAGCTCCTGCGCGACCGAGGCCCGGCGCAGCAACTGCGCGTCCAGCGCCGCCCGCGCCGCGTCGATCCGCGCGTGCAGCCGGTCGAGCCGCCCCGCCGTCCAGCTCAGATACAGCCCGATGGCGATGATCGCTACCGCGACCCAGATGAAGGTGGTGGTCACGGGCGGCAAGGCTACCGAAGCCGGTGCCGCGCCGGGGCGCGGCAGGGGCGCGGTGGCCCGTCACTCCCGGGCGAGCCCGAACCGCGCGCGCAGGCTGGTGCGTTCGTCCGTCACCACGTGGGCGGCGCCGTCGGTGACCGTCTCGTAGACGGCGAGGATGTCGCCCGCGACCACGGACCAGTCGAAGCGGCGGACGTGGGCGCTGCCTCGGGTACGCAGTTCGGCGCGGCGGGCGGGGTCGGCGAGCACGCGGATCGCGGCGGAGGCGAGCGCGTCGGCGTCCTCGTTGGTGAACAGCTCGCCGGCCGCGCCCTCGTCGAGCACCTGGACGAACGCGTCGAGGTCGCTGGCGAGTACGGGGGCGCCCGCGGACATCGCCTCGACCAGGATGATCCCGAAGCTCTCGCCGCCGGTGTTGGGCGCCACGTACAGGTCGACGCTGCGCAGCAGCCGCGCCTTGTCCTCGTCGCTGACCATGCCGAGGAACTCCACCCGGTCCCGCAGGGCGGCGGGCAGCGGGGCCAGCGCCTCCTCGGCGTCGCCGCGTCCGGCGACCAGCAGCCGGGTGGCGGGCCGTTCGGCGAGGATCCGGGGCAGCGCCCGCATCAGCACGGGCAGTCCCTTGCGGGGTTCGTCGATCCGCCCGATGAAGCCGATCGTCCCTCCCTGCCACTCCTTCTTGGGCTCGGCGCGGGCGAAGAAGGAGACGTCGACGCCGTTGGGAATGACCACCGCGTCGCCGCCGAGGTGTTCCACGAAGGTGCGCCGCGCGTACTCGGAGACCGCGATCCGGGCCCGGATCTTCTCCAGCGCGGGTTGCAGGATCGGATACGCGGCGATCATCGCGCGCGAGCGCGGGTTGGAGGTGTGGAAGGTGGCCACGATCGGCCCCTGGGCGGCCCAGCAGGCGAGCAGGCCCAGCGAGGGGGAGGCGGGCTCGTGGATGTGGATGACGTCGAAGTTGCCGTCGTGCAGCCAGCGCCGGACCCGCGCGGCGGACAGGAAGCCGAAGTTGAGCCGCGCCACGGAGCCGTTGTAGGGCACGGGCACCGCCCGCCCGGCCGAGACGACGTACGGCGGCAGCGGCGTGTCGTCGTCGGCCGGCGCGAGCACGGACACCTCGTGGCCGAGGCCGGTCAGGTGCTCGGCGAGGTCCCTGACGTGGAACTGGACACCGCCCGGCACGTCCCAGGAGTACGGGCAGACGATCCCGATCCTCACGGTGTCTCCGTTCCGGGGGTTTCAGCGGCTCCGGCCGCGCCGGGGAGCCCGCCGGGCCCGGGGATTCCGGGGAGCTCGCCGGGCCCGGGCGTCCCCGGAAGCTCGCCGGGAGCCGCCCCCGCACCGTCCGCGTCCCGGCGCGGCACCAGATCCGCCAGCCACAACCGCTGGAGCATGTGCCAGTCCTCCGGGTGCTCGGCGATACCGGAGGCGTACGCGTCGGCGAGCGCCTGCGTCATGACGCCGGTACGGTACGCGCGGCCGTCGCCCTCGGGGATCCCGATCGGCGGATGCACCCGTCCGTGCATGACGGGCGAGTCGTCGTACCACAGGGTGACCGGGAGCAGCAGCGCCCCGGTCTGCTGGGCGAGCATCGCGGGTCCGGCGGGCATCCTGGTCTTCTCGCCGAAGAACTCCACCTCGACGCCCCGGGCGGACAGGTCCCGGTCGGCGACCAGGCAGACCAGGCCGCCGGCCCGCAGCCGCCGGGCGAGGGTGCCGAAGGCGGCGGCCCCGGTGTGCGGCAGCACCTCCATGCCCAGGCCCTCGCGGTAGGCGACGAACCGGTCGTACAGCGTCTCGGGCTTGAGCCGCTCGGCGACCGTGGTGAACGGGGTCTCCAGCGTGGTGGTGACCCAGGCGCCGGCCAGGTCGTAGTTGCCCATGTGCGGCAGGGCGAGGATGACGCCGCGCCCCGCGGCCAGGCCCTCCACCAGGTAGTGCACGTCCTCGGGGTCGAAGCCGCCGCGGATACGGTCCTTGCTCCAGGCCGGCAGCCGGAAGGACTCCATCCAGTACCGCAGGTACGAGCGCATGCCCGCCCTGGACAGTGCGCGCAGCCGCTCCGGGTCGGCGTCCGGCACGACCCGCGCGAGGTTGGCCTCCAGGCGCTGTACGCCCTTGCCGCGCCGCCGCCATGCCAGGTCGGCGACGGTACGGCCGAGGGTGCGGGCGGCGGGTTCCGGCAGCGTCTTGACGGCGCTCCACCCGAGGCCGTACAGACCGTCGGTCAGCCGTTCCCTCACGCGCCGCTCCCGTGACCGACGGCGGTGGTGGTGGCCGCCGCCGCGGCGTCCGCCTCCGCGGCCTCGCGGCGGACGGTCACCATCCGCTGGATCAGGGTGACCAGGCTGCCCGCGGCCACCACCCACAAGGCGATCGGCAGCAGCCACTGGATTCCGGGCACCCCGAACTCGTGCAGTCCGGAGAGGCCGCACAGCACCAGGGTGATCACCAGCCGCTCGGCCCGCTCGACCAGGCCGTTGACGTTGACCGGCAGGCCGATCGCCTCGCCGCGCGCCTTGGTGTACGACACCACCTGGCCGCTGGCGAGGCAGAAGACCGTCACCGCGCACAGCACCAGGTTGTCGCCGCGGCCCGCGTACCACATGGCCAGGCCCGCGAAGATGCCCGCGTCGGCGACCCGGTCCAGGGTGGAGTCCAGGAAGGCGCCCCAGCGGCTGGAGACTCCGGCCTGCCGGGCCATGTTGCCGTCGACCAGGTCGGAGAAGACGAACAAGGTGATGGTGACCGTGCCCCAGAAGAACTCACCTCTGGGGTAGAAGACCAGGGCCCCCGCCAGGACGCCCGCGGTGCCGATCAGGGTCACCGTGTCGGGGCTGACCCCCTTGCGCAGGAGAAAAGCGGCGAACGGCGTGAGAACACGCGTGAAGAACGCACGCGCGTACTTGTTCAGCATGGCCTTCCCGACGGGTCGGAGGGTTCGGATCACCGAATACCGGCGGCCGGGCCGGCCACCGGATGGCCCATCGTAGCCAGCCGCCGCATACCGGACGCGCCAGGCACCGTCCGGTACCGATCACCCTACCGGCCCCCGCGCGACGTATGGACGCATCGTGAGCCTCGTGGGAAGGTCGAAGGACGGGGTGCGCCGCCGAAGCATCCCCCTCGGCCCCGCCCGGGGCACTCCCGAGCGGTTTCCCGTGGCGCCGCCTCGTTCGCGCGCCCGCCCCGCGGGCGCGGTCCCCATGCGGTGACGGACCGGGAGGCGAGAGCACATGGGTGGTGCATCCGACAGGAGAGACATACAGCCCGGAGCCGCCGGAGGCGCACCGGCGGCCGGCCGCCCCGAGCACGTGCGCAATGTGGTGCTGGTCGGCCACAGCGGAGCGGGCAAGACGACTCTGGTGGAGGCGCTGGCGCTGGCCACCGGAGCGGTGAACCGGGCGGGCCGGGTCGAGGACGGCGGCTCGGTCTCCGACCACGACGAGATCGAGCAGCGGCAGCAGCGGTCCGTTCAGTTGTCGCTCGTCCCGGTGGAATGGGACGGCATCAAGGTCAATCTGCTGGACACCCCCGGCTACGCGGACTTCGTCGGGGAGCTCAGGGCGGGGCTGCGCGCCGCGGACGCGGCCCTCTTCGTCGTCTCGGCCTCGCAGGACGGCGAGGGCATCGGCGGCGCGACCCGCATCGTGTGGGACGAGTGCGCGGCCGTCGGTATGCCGCGGGCCGTGGTCGTCACCCACCTGGAATCGGCCCGGGCCGGCTTCGAGGAGATGGCCGCGCAGTGCGCCCGGGAGCTGGGCGGCGACGACCCGGACGCGGTGCTGCCGCTCTACCTGCCCGTACACGGCTCGCAGGGCCCGGACGGCCACGCCCCGGTGACCGGCCTGGTAGGGCTGCTGTCGCAGCGGGTGTACGACTACTCCTCCGGGAAGCGCACCGACGCCGCACCCGGCGCGGAGCTGCTGCCGCCGCTGGAGCAGGCACGCAACCGGCTCATCGAGGGCATCATCGCCGAGAGCGAGGACGAGACCCTGATGGACCGCTACCTGGGCGGCGAGGAGATCGACCTCAAGACTCTGGTCACCGACCTGGAGCGGGCGGTGGCCCGCGGCACGTTCCATCCGGTGCTGCCCGCCGCTCCGGCCGCCGACGGCGCGAAGCAGGGCCTGGGCACGCTGGAGCTGCTGGAACTGGTGACCCGCGGTTTCCCGACCCCGCTGGAGCGCGAGGCGCCGCCGGTGACCAGTCCGGACGGCCACCGGGAGCCCGCGCTGGCCTGCGACCCCGACGGGCCGCTCGCCGCCGAGGTGGTGAAGACCTCCTCCGACCCCTACGTCGGCCGGATCAGCATGGTGCGGGTCTTCTCCGGCACCCTGCGGCCCGACGAGACCGTGCACGTGTCGGGGCACGGTCTGGAGGACCGCGGGCACGAGGACCACGACGTGGACGAGCGGGTCGGCGCGCTGTCCTCACCGTTCGGCAGACAGCAGCGCCCGGTGCCGTCCGCGACCGCCGGTGACCTGGTGTGCGTGGCCAAACTGACCCGCGCGGAGACCGGCGACACGCTCTCCGCGAAGGACCACCCGCTGCTCATGGCGCCCTGGCAGATGCCCGACCCGCTGCTGCCGATCGCCATCGAGGCGCACAGCAAGGCCGACGAGGACAAACTGTCGCAGGGCCTGGCGAAGCTGGTCGCCGAGGACCCGACGATGCGGCTGGAGCAGAACCAGGACACCCGGCAGGTCGTCCTGTGGTGCCTGGGCGAGGCGCACGCCGACGTGGCGCTGGAGCGGCTGCGCACCCGCTACGGCGTGCAGGTCGACGCCGTCCCGTACCGGGTGCCGCTGCGCGAGACGTTCGGCGAGGGCGCGACCGCCCGCGGCCGGCACGTCAAACAGTCCGGCGGGCACGGCCAGTTCGCGATCTGCGACATCGAGGTGGAGCCGCTGCCGGTCGGCTCCGGCATCGAATTCGTCGACAAGGTGGTCGGCGGCGCGGTGCCGCGGCAGTTCATCCCCTCGGTCGAGAAGGGAGTTCGGGCCCAGGCCGCCCGCGGGGTCGCGCTCGGCTTCCCGGTGGTGGACATCAAGGTCACCCTGACCGACGGCAAGTCGCACTCGGTGGACTCCTCCGACGCCGCCTTCCAGACCGCTGGCGCACTGGCCCTGCGCGAGGCGGCGGCGACCAGCCGTATCCACCTGCTGGAACCGGTCGCCGAGGTCGGGGTGCTGATCCCGGACGCCTACGTGGGCCCCGTGATGAGCGACCTGTCCAGCCGCCGCGGCCGGGTGCTGGGCACCGAACCCACCGGCGCCGGACGCACTCTGGTACGGGCCGAGGTTCCCGAGGCCGAGATCAGCCGCTACGCGGTGGACCTGCGGTCGCTGTCGCACGGCACGGGCCGGTTCAGCCGGCGCTACGCCCGGCACGAGCCGATGCCGTCCCAACTCGCCGCGAAACTGAGGCAAAAGGAGGAGGAGCACGCCAAGTAGGTGTCAACCCGGCGCCAAGTAGGCGCACTCCACGGCCAATCGGCGGCTCGCGGCCACCCCGCGGGCCGCCTCGCCGCTACTGTGGACACTGCTCCGAACGTGTGACCCGGCAGCCGGCGGGGAATTGGGCTGGTGGGAGCCGGTGCACCGGCGGAGTGTGCGGGCTTGGCGAATGTGGCGGACTTGGCGGGCGGACTGGGGGCTGCGGTGACGAACGGGTTCGATTTCAGCCCAGGGGCACAGATCCCGCTGACGGGCACCGACGGAGGCACCGCCGCGAGCCAGGCGCTGGCCTCCGCCGCGTACCGGGACTCCTCCGTCACCGCTCTGGTGGACATCAACGGCGCCGCCTCGGTGAAAGCGCCCCGCCTCTCGCTGTTCCAGCCCAACCTCGGCGAGGCGTTCTCCCGGGCGGTGCAGGTCCGCATGCTGGGCGGCGGGCGCAACGAGTTGGTCCAGTCCTTCGGCGTCGAACCACAGACCGTCGTCGAGCACTGCCTGGCCGCCAACCGCATCCGGCAGGAGCGCGACACCCGGCTGACCGTGATCACGGCGGTCTCCGGGCTGCTCTTCCTGCCCGGCACGCTGCTGTGGCTGGGCGCCTTCCAATTGCGCAAATCGCTGGCGACGCTGAAGGCGGGCGGCAACCGGGCCGGGGCGCTCGGCGGCGTGGTGCTGGGCGTGGCGGTCGCCTTCACGCTGCTGCTCGTCGTCAGGCCGCCGTTCACCGGCTTCTGGCGCGAGTACTTCCGGGTGGTGATGATCGCCCCGGTCATCGGCTGGTACTACGCCAAGCGGATCTGCGAGCACACCGCGAAGGACCTGCGGGACCGATGGAGCGGCCTGGTGGCCGGCAGCGGCGTCGGCGCGAAGATCCCCGAGGCGGTCCCCCGCCACCCCGGCCAGATCCGCGCCGAGACCCTCCGTCAGAGCCTGGTCAAGCTCTCCGCCGAGCAGCGCAGCAACGTCGTCTTCTACGCGGGCCCCAAGGGCATACTCGGCATGGGCAGCCGCTGGGCCAGTTGGCAGATGGCCGAGGAGCTCATCCCCCGCGAGGGCCTGGCCGAGATCAACCCGTTCCGGAGCTGGGACGTGATTCGCGCCATCCATGACAAGCTCCGCATGCTGGAGCGCGGCCCCCTGCACACCGGCGGCTTCCCGACCCCGTCCATACGGCACTGGGTCGTGGTGCCGGTCGGCGAGGGTGCCTCCAAGATCTCCCGCCCCACCGGCTCGGAGGTCGATGCGTACACCGTCAAGGACTTCGAGATCCAGCGGATCTGCAACGAGCAGCAGTTCGGCAAGGGCAACCGCCACTATCTGGGCACCCAGTTCGTGCTGTGGGACGGCAACCTCGTCATCACGCTGATGGTGACGGTGACCGTGCTGGCCAACACCCTCCGCGTCGAGGTCACCGGGTACGCGCTCGGCCCGGTGGACGGTCTGTTCACCTCCGGGCCGTCGGCGAAGCAGAAAACGGTCAGCAAGTCGGTCAAGTTCTGGGAGACCAAGACCGTTTCGCTGCCGCTGATCGACGCCGGCGAGGTGGTACGGCTGGCCGCCCGCGCACCGCTGACCTGGTTCCCGCCGCTCCTGGACTACTTCGGTGGCACCCTGAAGCTTCCCGAGCCGTTCGGTCTGCGCCACACCTGGGCCGGCAAGCCGTGGGCGCACCGCTTCATGGCCGACGACGCACTGCGCGCCGCCACCCCCGTACTGCGCGCCGTGCACTCCGCCGCGATCCAGGTGATGGCCGAGAACGGCGTCGACACCTCGCACTTCACCAGCCGTTCCATGGCCCTCAGCGGCCTCGTCCAAAGCGTGGAGCCGGGCAAGGCCGACGCCTACGACGCGTAGCCCGCCGGGGCTGCGCGAACCCGGGGCACGGCGCCCCGGGTTCGCGGGTACGAGGCGCCCCGCCCCTGAGGGCTTCGCGTCAGGCGGGCCAGACGTCGGCGAGCATCTTGCGGGTGTCCGCGAGGAGCTGCGGCAGCACCTTCGTGTGGCCGACGACCGGCATGAAGTTCACGTCCCCGCCCCAGCGCGGCACCACGTGCTGGTGCAGATGCGCGGCGATCCCGGCCCCCGCCACATCGCCCTGGTTCATGCCGATGTTGAAGCCCTGCGCGCCGGACGCGGTACGCAGCGCCGTCATCGCCCGCTTGGTCTGGTCGGCCAGCTCCGCCGTCTCGTCGCCGTCCAGCTCCGTGTAGTCGGCGACGTGCCGGTAAGGCACCACCATGAGATGGCCGCTGTTGTACGGGTAGAGGTTGAGCACCACGTACACGTGCTCGGCGCGCGCGATGATCAGGCTGTTCTCGTCGGGCTCCGCCGGGACCGCGCAGAATGGACATCCGTCGGCGGCGCCGGGACCGGTGGGCTTGTTCTCACCCTGGATGTACGCCATCCGGTGCGGGGTCCACAGCCGCTGAAACGCGTCCGGCACCCCCGCTCCGATCCGCTGCTCCGGCTCACTCGTCATGCGGATCAGCATAGGACTTCCGCGCAACCGCGCGTGTCGCCGGGCCCGGTCCGCGGCCTGTGCGGCGATCCTGGCCGGATGGACGCCGACAGCCGTCTTGCCCGGTGGGAGAACCGCAGCGAAGTCCCGCTGTTCCTGGCGTCGCTGCTCTACCTCGGCGCGTACGCCGCCCATGTGCTCCGCCCCGGACTCCCGTCGTGGGCGCACGACCTGCTCCTCACCGTCGTCGCGGCCGCCTGGGCCGCCTTCCTCCTGGACTACCTCGTCCGCCTGCGGATCAGCGGACGCCGCTTCGGCCCGCGCTACGTACGCGACCACTTGCTGGACACCACGGTCCTCGTCCTGCCGCTGCTGCGCCCGTTGCGGATGGTCCGGCTCTACCAGGTGATGCAGCGACGCCGCGAGCAGGCGCGGCTGAGCCTGTACGGCCGCGTCATCGCGTACGCCGGTTTGTCGGCCCTCCTCCTCGGCTTCGCCGGCTCGCTCGCCGTCTACCAGCAGGAGCGGTACGCCCCCGGCGCCACCATCCGTACCTTCGGCGACTCGGTGTGGTGGACCTGTTCGACCCTCACCACGGTCGGCTACGGCGACGTGGTCCCGGTCACCGGCGGCGGCCGGACGATCGCGGTCGTCGTGATGTTCCTCGGCCTGGCGCTGCTGGGCGCGGTGACGGGCTCCTTCTCCTCCTGGCTGATCCAGACGTTCACCAGGGACGACGAACGGCCCCCGGCACGCTGAGAGCGCGCCGGGGGCCGGACCGTCCTGCCGGGGATCGGATCACACCTGAACGCGGCGCTCCACCACGTCGACGAGCTTCGCCAACGCCTGGTCACGCGCGACCCCGTTCTCCTGCGAGCCGTCGCGGTAGCGGAAGGAGACGGTGCCGTTCGACATGTCCTCGTCGCCGACGATGATCATGAACGGCACCCGCAGCTTCTGGTGCGTCCTGATCTTCTTCTGCATACGGTCCGAGGACGCGTCCACCTCGACCCGCAGTCCCTGCCGCTTCGCCTCCGCCGCGAACTCCTGGAGGTACGGCACATGTGCGTCGCCGACCGGGATGCCCACCGCCTGGACCGGCGCGAGCCAGGCCGGGAACGCGCCCGCGTAGTGCTCGAGCAGCACCGCGAAGAAGCGCTCGATCGACCCGAAGAGCGCCCGGTGGATCATGACCGGCTGCTGCCGCGAACCGTCCGCCGCGGTGTACTCGAGACCGAACCGGGCCGGCTGCTGGAAGTCGACCTGGATGGTCGACATCTGCCAGGTCCGCCCGATCGCGTCGCGCGCCTGCACGGAGATCTTCGGGCCGTAGAAGGCCGCGCCGCCCGGGTCCATGACGAGCTCGAGACCCTGCTTGCCCGCCGCCTGCCGGAGCTGTTCGGTGGCTTCGGACCACTCCTCGTCGGAACCGATGAACTTGTCGGAGTCGCCACGGGTGGACAGCTCCAGGTAGAAGTCGCTCAACCCGTAGTCGCGGAGCAGGTTGAGCACGAAGGTGAGCAGCGAGTCCAGCTCGTCCGGCACCTGCTCCCTGGTGCAGTAGATGTGCGAGTCGTCCTGGGTGAAGCCGCGGGCCCGGGTCAGGCCGTGCACCACACCGGACTTCTCGTACCGGTACACGGTGCCGAACTCGAACAGACGCAAGGGCAGTTCACGGTACGACCGCCCGCGCGCGTCGAAGATCAGGTTGTGCATCGGGCAGTTCATGGCCTTGAGGTAGTACTCCTGGCCCTCGAACTCCATGGGGGGGAACATGCCCTCCGCGTAGTGCGGAAGGTGGCCGGAGGTCTCGAAGAGCTTGGCCTTGGTGATGTGCGGGGTGTTGACGAACTCGTAGCCCGCCTCTTCGTGGCGGCGGCGCGCGTACTGCTCCATCTCCTTGCGGATGATCCCGCCCTTGGGGTGGAAGACCGCGAGACCCGACCCCAACTCGTCCGGGAAGGAGAACAGGTCCAGTTCTGCGCCGAGCTTGCGGTGGTCGCGCTTCTCGGCCTCCGCCAGGAAGTCCAGATACGCCTTGAGCTCTTCCCTGGTGGGCCACGCGGTGCCGTAGATCCGCTGGAGTTGCGCGTTCTTCTCGCTGCCGCGCCAGTACGCGGCAGCGTTCCGCATCAGCTTGAACGCCGGGATGGTGCGGGTGCTGGGCAGGTGCGGACCGCGGCAGAGGTCCTTCCAGCACAGCTCGCCGGTCTTGGCGTCGATGTTGTCGTAGATGGTCAGCTCGCCCGCGCCCACCTCGACGTCGGCGCCGTCCTCCGCACTCGCGGAGGAGCCCTTGAGGCCGATCAACTCCAGCTTGTACGGTTCGGCGGCCAGTTCCTCGCGGGCGGCCTCGTCGGTGACGACCCGCCGGGAGAAGCGCTGGCCGCGCTTCTGGATCTCCTGCATGCGCTTCTCGATGGCCTTGAGGTCATCGGGCTGGAACGGCTTGTCGACGTCGAAGTCGTAGTAGAAGCCGTCCTTGACCGGCGGGCCGATGCCGAGCTTGGCCTCGGGGAAGAGCTCCTGCACGGCCTGGGCCATGACGTGCGCGGTGGAGTGGCGCAGGATGTTCAGGCCGTCCTGGCTGGTGATGTCCACCGGCTCGACCTGGTCGCCGTCGGCGATCTCGTACGCGAGGTCCTTGAGCTCGCCGCCGACCCGGGCCGCGACCACGGACCGCTCGCCCTCGAACAGCTCGGCCGCGGTCGTGCCCGTCGTGACCACCCGCTCTTCCCGTTCAGCGGAATCGCGTTCGATGATCACTCGGAGGTCTGACACCGGTCTGCTCCTGACTGCGGTCGTACGGATACGGTGCGGCGACAGCCGCACGCTGAATCGTACCGAGCCGCCGGGGCTGCCTGCGAAGTCGTATGTCACCGCTCGGACCGGAGAGGGGGCGGACACCCGTCGGGCCGCAGGCGGGCGAGGGGTGGCGAGGCCGCGTACGAACGACGAGGCCGACACGGGCCCGCGCTTGTCGCGGATCCATGTCGGCCTCGGTCTTGTGGGCGATACTGGGATCGAACCAGTGACCCCTTCGGTGTGAACGAAGTGCTCTCCCGCTGAGCTAATCGCCCGGGACGCCATGAACCTTACCGCCCAAGGGGCGTGCCGTTCAAACGACATGTCCCGCGTCGGCGGCGAGCCGGGCCAGCAGTCCGAGGCGGCCGGCGCGCATCATCAGCGCGTGGTTGACGATGAAGAACGGCCGGCCCGGCACCGACAGCAGCCGCATCAGGAGCTTGCGGACCACGACCTCCTGCTCGAACTCCAGCCGGGTGCCGGTGGCGCGGTCGCCGGCGCGGATCGTCCACCGCACCCAGCCCTCCAGGTCACCGGTCATGGCGACCTCCAGGACCCGGTTGCCGGGGTCGTGCCGGGTGGAGCGGGCGGTGACGATCAGGTCGTACGGGAGCATGGAGCGAAAGCGCAGGATCCCGCTGGTCTCACCGGTCTGCCGCACTTCGCGTACCTGCGGCCACCACAGGGGGTAGTGGTCGGGCCGTTCCAGGACGCGGTAGACGGCGTCGGGTTCCGCGTCGAGGTGCCACGCGCTACGGAATCGGTAGTGACTCCAGTCCATACGGCAAGTGTGCGCGAGGACCGGGTCGCACGGGGGCAGAACGTGAAGGTGTGACGCACAACGCGAGGATCCCGGAGACCGGTGACACGGTCTCCGGGATCCTCGACCCGGGTGGGCGATACTGGGATCGAACCAGTGACCCCTTCGGTGTGAACGAAGTGCTCTCCCGCTGAGCTAATCGCCCCGGCGTGCGGACAACATTACCGCACCCGATCACCGCTCCCGACCACGTCACCGGTCGGCGGGCGCCCCCGCCGGCTCACTCCTTGCCCCGGGTCGCCGCGCCGTCCTTGAACCGCCGCCTGGCGGCCTTCGCCGCAGCGCCCGCCTTGTGCTTGGTCCACGACAGCGCCCGCTGGGCCCAGTGGAACTCGGTGCCCCAGATCGCCACGCCCCCGAAGATGACCAGCCAGCCGGGTCCGGGCAGCGGCAGCAGGATGATCCCGCCGATCACGACCGCGAGGCCGACGACGAAGACACCGCACTGCCAGGCCAGGTGCAGCGACCGGGTCCGCCGGATGAAGGCGGGCGCCCGCGAGCCGATACCGGAACCCCCGGCGTCCTCGGGGCCGCCGGGATGGTGGGAATCGGCGACGCCCCCGGAATCACCGGAATCCGTGGCCACGACTCCGCCGCTGTCGTCACTCTCCGCAGTCATGCATCCCAAAATACCGGATGCCAGGCGCTCACCGAAATGGCCGTCCCGCAGGTCCGCGCGCTGGGCCGGACGAGGTACCAGAAGCCGCACAAACCCCTCAGAGGGGTTTACAACGTCCGCGCAGGTGGCATGTCGATTTCGCCGACGTGCGAATCCCCGAGCGCACACTGAGCGAAAGGCCTTGGCGCTTATGAACACCACGGTCAGCTGCGAGCTGCACCTGCGCCTCGTTGTGTCGAGCGAATCCTCACTGCCTGTACCCGCGGGCTTGCGGTACGACACGGCCGATCCGTATGCCGTGCACGCCACCTTCCACACCGGAGCCGAAGAGACGGTCGAATGGGTGTTCGCCCGCGACCTGCTCGCCGAGGGGCTGCACCGCCCCACCGGTACCGGCGACGTCCGAGTCTGGCCGTCCCGCAGCCACGGTCAGGGCGTCGTGTGCATCGCCCTCAGCTCCCCGGAGGGCGAAGCTCTGCTCGAAGCCCCGGCGCGGGCCCTGGAGTCCTTCCTGAAGCGGACGGACGCCGCGGTGCCGCCGGGCACCGAGCATCGTCACTTCGATCTCGACACCGAGCTCTCGCACATCCTCGCGGAGAGCTGAGCCCGTATCCCCGTCGTCCGCGGCCGTCCTACTCGGGGGGACCGCCCGGACCGCAAGCCAGCCGCACCGGACCGGGGCCCGTCTCGCCCCACCGTCCGGCGCCGACCGGCCGGAGCCGTCACTGTGGACCAGAACCCGCGGTGGCGGCTCTCGCACGCTAAAGTCACCGGAACCGCAGCCGCCACACCCCGCCGGCAGGGAGCGTTCCGTGCTGATCAACCATGACACCAGGTGCGCGCTGGACAGCGTGGTGGACCTGGTCAACACCCAGCCGCAGATCGAGGGGCGCGAATCGCTCGGCGACGTCGCGGCCCTGCGCGGCTTCGTGGAGCGCAACCGGGTCAGCGAGGTCGGAAGGCTCGACCAGCGCGACGTGGCCGCCGTACAGGCGGTACGGGCCAGGTTCACCGAGGTGTTCGCCGCGACCGACGACGCCGGGGCGGCCACCAAGCTCAACGCGATGATCGCCGAGGCCGGCACCACGCCGCGGCTGACCGACCACGACGGCTACGACTGGCATGTGCACTACTTCGCGCCGGGCGCCTCGCTCGCCGACCACCTCGCCGCGGACTGCGGCATGGCACTGGCCTTCCTGATCGTCGGAGGCGAACGGGAGCGGCTGCGCCGGTGCGACGCCCCGAACTGCCGCCGCGCCTTCGTGGACCTCTCCCGCAACCGCTCCCGCCGCTACTGCGACAGCCGCACCTGCGGCAACCGGCTGCACGTCGCCGCGTACCGGGCCCGGCGCCGCGAGGCCGCCGCCTCCTGATCCGGGCCGCCGCGGACGCCGCTCCCCGACCGCCGCGCGGCTCACAGACAGAGCAGGTCCCACGCGGCTCCTCCGCCGATCAGCCCGCCGATCACCGACAGGAAGAGCATCAGCGGCGGCTGCGACAACGCGTACAGGCATCCCTTCGGCTGCTCGCCGTCGGCGGCTTCGGGGTGCTCCGGAGGGACGGCTGAGCAATCCCCTCCACCGACCACCGTCGGCCCCGCGGCGCGGGCGACGGTGGCCGGTGAAGGTGGTTCGGCACGGTCCGCCGCCGTGGTGGCGAGGCGGTCCCCAGAGGTCTGCAGCACAGCCAGATGATCGCGCAGCCCAAGATCGCGTGTGGCCCAACACGCGGAGTTTACAAGCCTGTTTACCTGCGTCTCGGATACCGGAATCCGAGAGCTGAGACGCACTGTCTCAGATACCGTGCGCAGTTTGCGGTCCGCGGGTCCACCGGTCAGATTCCCCGGCGGCGGAGGATCTCCTCGACGTCGGCGAAGTCCGAGAGGCCGATCTCCGAGTCGGCGCCGCGCTGGACGGCGGGGCGGGCGGTGGACGCCCCGGGCACGCCGGCCGGGGGCTGGGCGGCGCCCTTGCGGACCGATGCGCGGGCGGCGATCAGGCGGGTGATGCCGTAGAGGAGGGCCGAGCAGGCGAGCACGGCGAAGCCGAGCCAGACCGTGGGATCGAAGACGAGATCGGCGGCCCAGTCGCCGAACGCCGTGCCGATCCTGCGGGCGAGGGTGACCAGTCCGGCCAGGGCCAGGCCGAGCGGGAGCAGGGCGAGCGCGGCGATCCGGGTGGCCCGCAGGTAGCGGCTCCGGTAGGCGGTCCGGAAGGCGACAGCCAGCCCCACCGCGGACAGTACGGCGCACAGTGTCGTGGTCAGCATTCGGCGACTCCCCAGGGCCGGTCGGGCACTCCTTGTCCCCCATCGTCCCTCGCCGCCCCTGGCACCGGCCACGGGCCCGGGATGGGTTCCGGGGTATTTCGGGGCCGCCTCCTCCGCGAGTGGGAGACTGACCGCATGACTCACCCCGCTCCCCCCGTCGTACTCGAAGTCTGGTGCGAGTTGCAGTGCCCCGACTGCCGGACCGCCCTGGCCGATCTGGCCGCGCTGCGCGCGCGGTACGGGGACGCGCTCGACATCCAGTTGCGCCACTTCCCGCTGGAGAGGCACCGGCACGCCCTCGCGGCGGCGCAGGCGTACGAGGAGGCGTACGCGCAGGGGCAGGCGTGGCCGTACGCGGAGGCGGTGCTGGCACGGGTCGAGGAGCTGGCCGGGCGCGGCGAGCCGGTGCTGGTGGAGGTGGCGCGGGAGCTCGGCCTGGACGCGGACGAGGTGGACACCGCGCTGATCGACGGCCGCCATCTGCTGGTGGTCGACTCCGACCAGGCCGAGGGCAAGGCGATCGGCGTGACCGGCACGCCGACGTACGTGATCGGCGGCGAGGTGCTGGACGGCTCGAAGAGCCAGGCGGGGCTGCGCGAGCGGATCGAGGAGATCGCGGACGGGCTGCTGGCCGGGCGTACGTGAAGAGGCCCGCGGGACAAGGGGCCGGCGGGACAGCACCGCCGTGAAATGCCCGCGGGGGCGGGGCCCGGCGGGAAAAGACCGGCGGGAAGGGCTGGCGGGAAAAGGCCCTGCGGGACAGGGCCCCCAGGAGAGGGCCGGTGCGAAAAGGCCTGCGGGACAGGGCCGCGCCCAAGAGCCCGCGTGCCTCACCGGAACACGTCGAGCGTCTTCGCGAAGTACCGCTCGACCGTCCGGTACCCCAGCGACTCGTACAGCCGCACCGCGGGCGTGTTCGCGACGAAGACGTTGAGGCCGAGCGTGGTGGTGCCCGCGTCCAGGCAGGCGTTCTCCGCGCCGAGCATCAGCGTCCTGCCGTGGCCGCGGCCACGGTGCGCGGTCTCGACGTCGACGGCGAGCACCCAGGCCGGTTCCAGGGTGCGCACCAGCAGGCAGCCGACGGTCCGGCCGTCGTGGTCGAGGGCGAGCAGCGCGGTGCCGGGGGTGGCCAGGCCCTGCGGCAGCACCTCCCGCAGCGCGGCGGACTCCCGGGCCTCGGCCTGGTCGCGGGGGACGCCGCGGTCGGTCAGGGCGGCGATGAACTCCTCGCGTTCACGCTCCCGCCAGGGGCCGAACCCGGCCTCGCTGAGGGGGCGCAGCACGCTGCCGGGCGGCAGGGCGCGGCGGGCGCCGTCGAGTTCCTTGGCCAGGTGGCGGTTGCCTTCGACGTAGCCGAGCGAGGCGGCGAGCCGCAGTGCGTACGTCGCGTCGGCCGGCACCGCGATCTCCACTCGCGTGCAGCCCCAGGAGCGCAGCACCTCCTCGCCGGCCAGCGCGGCGACGGTGCCCCGGCCGCGCCGCCGTTCCCCCTCGTCGACGGCGAGCCCCTCGATACGGCCGACGGTCGGGCCGAACCGCGGGTCCGTGGTCAGCTCCACACGGCCGACCGGGCGGCTGTTGACGCACACGGAATACGTACGGGCCCGCGCCCCGTCCACCGTGCGCCGCTCGGGCCCGTCGGGTCTCAGCGTCGTCGTCATGGTCACGCTCCCCGGGATGGTCGCCGCACCGGTCATGTGACGTTCTACCCTGCCCGGGCCGCCCCGGGCAGCGTGGTCAGGAATGACGGGGCGGCGGTCCCGGCCGGTTACGGGTTCGGGTCCGCCGCCGACCGCTCGGCGAAGACCTGCATCGCCTTGGCGGTGACCGGACCCGGGGCGCCGGACAGTTCGCGCGCGTCCACCCGCCGTACCGCCTGCACGTCGCGCAGGGAGGAGGTCAGGAAGATCTCCTCGGCCTCGGCGAGCACGCCGAGCGGCAGGTCGGCCTCCTCGGCGCCGGCCCAGTCGATGACCAGTTCGCGGGTGATGCCGGCCAGGCAGCCGGAGCTGAGCGGCGGGGTGAGCAGCCGCCCGCCGAGGACCACGAAGACGTTGGAGCCGGTGCCCTCGCAGAGCCGGCCCTGGGTGTTGCCGAACAGCGCCTCGGAGGCGCCCTGCTCGCGGGCGCGGGCAAGCGCGACGACGTTCTCCCCGTAGGAGGTGGTCTTCAGTCCGGTGAGGGCGCCGCGTTCGTTACGGGTCCAGGGCACGGTGACGACGGCGGAGGGCCCCGTGCCGAGGGTGGCCGTGCCGAGGGCGACGACCAGTGTGGCTCCCGCGTCGCCGCGCTCGGAGCCGAGCGGGGACGGGCCGCCGGTGTAGGTGACGCGCAGCCGGCCGGCGGGCATCGGGTTGGCGTCGATCACGGCCTCGCAGGCCCGGGCGACCTCGTCCAGGTCCGGCTCGGGCAGGCCGAGGCCGCGGGCGGACCGGGCCAGCCGCTTGAGATGGCGGGTCGTCGCGAAGGCCCGGCCGTCGACGACCTTGACGGTCTCGAAGACTCCGTCGCCGACCGTGAGTCCGTGGTCGAGCACCGAAACCGTGGCGTCCCCGGTCTCCCGCAGCCCGCCGTCCACCCAGATCCTCACCGCAGCATCCCTCCGCTTGCCTCGTGTACCTCCGACGCTACCGCCAGCAGCCGGGCGGCCTTCAACCGCGTCTCCGCCCACTCGCCGGCCGGGTCGGAGCCCCAGGTGATGCCGGCCCCGGTGCCGAACCGCAGCACCGGGCCGGGCCCGGTGCGGTCGATCCAGAACGTGCGGATGCCGACGGCGAGTTCGGCGGTGCGCCGGTCGGCGTCCACCCAGCCGATCGCGCCGCAGTACGGGCCGCGGGGCGCCGTCTCCAGCTCGCCGATGATCCGCAGCGCGCTGGACTTGGGCGCGCCGGTGACCGAGCCGGGCGGGAAGGCGGCGGCGAACAGCTCCGGCCAGCCGGCGTCCGGGCGCAGCTCGCCGCGGACCGTGGAGACCAGGTGGACCAGGCCCGGGTGCGCCTCCACCGCGCACAGCGCGGGCACGGTCACCGTGCCGGTGGCACAGACCCGGCCCAGGTCGTTGCGGACCAGGTCGACGATCATGACGTTTTCCGCGTGGTCCTTGGGGAGCAGGTCGGCGGCGGTGCGGCCGGTGCCCTTGATCGGGCCGGACTCGACGGTACGGCCGTCGCGGCGGAGGAAGAGCTCCGGGGAGGCGGTGGCGATCTCGACGCCGTGCGCGGGCAGGCGGATCGTTCCGGCGTACGGGGCCGGGTTGCCGTGGGCCAGGGCGGCGGTCAGCGCGTCGATGTCGTGGGCGTCGCCGCCGGGGCCCTGTTCGGGCAGCGGCGCGCCGAGTACGCGGCAGAGGTTGACCTGGTAGACCTCGCCGGTCGCGATCCGCTCGCGGATGGTCCGCACGCCCCGCTCGTACGCCGTCCGGTCCATGGACGAGGTCCAGGCGCCCGGGTCGGGGCCGCGCCAGCGGGGGCCCGCGGCCGGGCCCGCGGAAGCCCGGCGGACGTCCCCGAAGCGGGCGCAGACCGTACGGCCCTCGAAGCCGGCGGCGACCGCCCAGAAGCCGGAGGAGTCGAGCGCGCCGAGGTCGGTGGTGACATCGCGCAGGTCGGAGGCGACGAGGCCGCCGAAACGGGCCATGGGGGCGAGGTCGCGCACGCTGCTTCCCTGGTGAGGTGAGAGGGCTTCCCCCGTGGATGGGGCAGGCCACGGCCGAGTCTAGGCGTGGTCCGGGCGGGGGTGTCCGGCGGCGGCCCGCCCGTCAACTGCGCGTCATTGCCCCGGCACGCTGCGGAAACCGGTTTTTGAGCTGGACCCGGAATCCGCTAGAGTTCAACCCGTCGCCCCGGAACATGTTTCGAGGCAGCCCTGCGGACGTGGCTCAGTTGGTAGAGCATCACCTTGCCAAGGTGAGGGTCGCGAGTTCGAATCTCGTCGTCCGCTCGATGTGGGGGATCTTCCCGAACCCCCGCTGTGTTGGTGGAGTGGCCGAGAGGCGAGGCAACGGCCTGCAAAGCCGTCTACACGGGTTCAAATCCCGTCTCCACCTCCAAGGACGATTAGCTCAGCGGGAGAGCGCTTCCCTGACACGGAAGAGGTCACTGGTTCAATCCCAGTATCGTCCACTGGACCCCTGCGGGTCCTGGCAGGAAACCCCGCGCGATTAGCTCAGCGGGAGAGCGCTTCCCTGACACGGAAGAGGTCACTGGTTCAATCCCAGTATCGCGTACGCGGCACCCGCAGCACGGAGGACGATTAGCTCAGCGGGAGAGCGCTTCCCTGACACGGAAGAGGTGACTGGTTCAATCCCAGTATCGTCCACGCACGGCGCGTAGCCCGGAGGGCCGGAAGCGATCAGCTTCCGGCCCTCGGTCGTGTCCGGGCTCCCGGGAGCCGGACCCGCCTCCCGGGAGCCCGGCTGGGCTCGCGGGGGTCGTGGCTACGAGGAGAACAGCATGCGGGCGAAGCCGTGCCGCCCGCCGTGGCCGTAGTGCCCGCCGCCGTGGTGCCCGCCGTGCTGCGGGGCGCCCCAGGCGGGCTGGGCGGGCTGCGGGTACGCGGGCGGCGCGGGGTACGCCTGCGGCGGCGAGGCGGGCTGGGTCCACTTGCCCTCGAGCTGGGTCAGCGCCTCCAGCTCGCCGTAGTCCAGGAAGATGCCGCGGCAGTTGCCGCACTGCTCGATCTGGACGCCGTTGCGGTTGTACGTCTGCATGTGGCCGTGACACTTGGGGCAGACCATGGTCGGTTCGTCTCCTCGCGATAAGGGGTGCAATCACTGTAGTTGGGCGATACGGGCGCAGGCGCCGATCAGTTGCGACTCGGCCTCGTCCGGTTCCCGCCCGTCGCGGGCGGCCTTGGCGACCGCGGTCGCCGCCGACTGTACGGCGAGGGCCCGGGCGGGCACGTCCAGGTCCCGCCACGGATCGCCCGCGGCGGCCACCGCGCGGCCACCGGCCGCCCGGTACGCGTCCAGGAACCGCGCCCACGTGCCCGGTGCCAGCAGCCCGGCGCCGAACCACATCGCCGGCCGCGCCAGATCCCACGCGGGGTCCCCGACCCCCAGATCGTCCACGTCGATCAGCCGCCACCCGGCGGGCGCGGGAGGGTACGCGCGAGGGCCCGGAAGCGGACCGTCCCCGGCGGGCGGCGGGGGAACCCGTCCCTCCGCCTGCGCGTGGACGAGCTGACCGAGGTGCCAGTCGCCGTGGCAGAGGGCGGAGCGGCCCTCGTACGGGGCCTCGTCGCGGGCCCAGGCGGGGAGGCGGCGCCAGGCCCGCCGTACGGTTCGGGCGGCGGCGGAGTCCGGTGCGCCCCGCAGCCGGGCCATCGCCCCGGCCACCTTCGCGGGTCCCCGCATCGGTGGCAGCGGCCCCGGGAGGTCGTCCGGGGGAATCGCGTGCAACCGTGCCAGCAGCGTGGCCGCCTCCTCCCAGGGCGCGGCCTCCGGCTCCCCCGGATCGACGGGCACGCCGTACGGCCACACGCTCACGGCCCGCCCCTCCAGCACGGCGGGCTCGACCCCGTACGGCGGCAACAGGACGCCCCGCGACAGCGGGTGCGCCGCGACACCGAGCCGCACCCGCAGCGCCCCGGTGTCCGTACCCGGCGGGTGGGCCTTCGCGACCGCGCCGCCGACCCGTACGACCGTGGCGTCGGCCCGCCGGGCCAGCACGGCGACCGCGCCGCCGTGGACGCCGGCAGGCCCCGCCTCGACCGGCCCCGCGCCGGCACGCGCGGCCGACGACGTCCCGCCCGGCACTCCGCCGCACGCGCCCGCAGGCTCGCCCGCCAGAGCCGCCAGCCCCCCGAGCCGCGCCACCAACCGGTCATCCGCGCCGTGGACCTCCCCCGGTGCCCCGCGCGCCCCGCCCACGTTCACCACGTCCTTCCCACGGCGCCGCTCCCGCGGGCGCGCGCCCCCCGCACCGGGGGTACCGGGACAGCGTAATGCCCGGGTATCGGCTGATACCCGGGCAACCGCAGTCGTCCGCCGTACCCCCGTCCCCACGGGGTGGTGCCGGTTGGTCCTGACCCGGACCGCTCTTCCGGGGTGGGGTGCTGGCTTCAGCGTCCCATCAGGCCGGCTACGGACGACACTTGGGTGACCACCGCGTCCACACCGCCGAAGAGGTAGACGAGGGGAGCGGCGAGCGGCAGCACCATGGCCGCCGCCACCAGCGGATGCCGGGTGGTGCGTGGGCGGGTGGCGGCTCGCGCGGTGCGCTGTGCCGTGTTCGCCATCGCTGACTCCCGACGTCCGCTGTGGTCAGGTCTTCTGTTGTTGTCCCGGTGTTCGCGCTGGTGGCGCAGCCGGAACCGGGCAGCGGCGGACGTTTGACCTCGGGGGACGAGTGCTTCGTCCGCCGCCTGAACTCAACAGTAGGTGCGCCCGAAGCTCCGGTCGTCACCCCCTCGTACCTCTTGACAGGCCTCCCGGAGGATGACTGCGGGCACCCCGGATACTCCCCTGGGTGGAGGGCGGGACCAGGTCTGGACGGGCTCCGGGTCCTCCCTGAGAGGGTTCCCGGCCCGGCCGAGCTCAGCCCACTACCCTGGCGCCCCGCGCCCGCCGTCAGCCCGCTTCCTGCCCGACCTCCCTCGGCACCGGCTGCTCGACCAGCGCGAGGACCCGGTTCGCCATGAAGCGCGCCGTGCGCACCACCGTGCCGCTGCGGGTCACTTCGCTCACCTCGACCACTCCGCGCCGCACCGCTGTCTCGACTCTGCCGCCGGCCCGGGTGGCCACCACTTCGTAGGTGCGGGTGGTGTCCCCCGCGTCGACGACTATCTCCACACGATCACCTTTCACGGCGTCACTCCCCCTTCGTGGAAGGACCGTTGGCGCATCGTGAGCGGGACTCCCGCACGTGGTCGGTCTTCCTGCTCGCTCCCTCCGAGCGCCGGTCCCGCTCCCTCCTCTCCAGGTTCCCACCCACCACTGACAATTCACGGCCCGTCGCCTGCGGGCCTTCAGCACGGACCGGGACCGGAGTCCGTAAGCTGTGGGCGGCCGACCGGTCAGTCAGCGGAGTGGAGTGGGGCCTCCCCACGGGAGGTAGGGGACATGGCGATGATGCGGCTCCGGCGAGAGGATCCGCGGGTCGTCGGCGCGTTCCGGCTGCACCGCCGGCTCGGCGCGGGCGGCATGGGCGTTGTGTACCTGGGCGCGGACAAGCGCGGGCAGCGAGTGGCGTTGAAGGTCATCCGGCCCGAACTCGCCGAGGACCAGGAGTTCAGATCGCGCTTCGCCCGCGAGGTGTCCGCCGCCCGGCGCATCCGCGGCGGGTGCACGGCCCGGCTGGTGGCCGCCGACCTGGAGGCCGAACGGCCCTGGTTCGCCACGCAGTACGTGCCCGGGCCCTCGCTGCACGACAAGGTGGCCGAACGCGGGGTGCTGCCCGCCGCCGAGGTCGCCTCGATCGGCGCGGCGCTGGCCGAGGGCCTGGTGGCGGTGCACGAGGCCGGCGTCGTACACCGTGACCTCAAACCGTCGAACATCCTGCTGTCACCCAAGGGTCCGCGCATCATCGACTTCGGCATCGCATGGGCGACCGGCGCGAGCACGCTCACCCACGTGGGTACGGCGGTCGGTTCGCCGGGGTTCCTCGCGCCCGAGCAGGTGCGGGGGGCGGCGGTGACACCGGCCACGGACGTGTTCGCGTTCGGCGCCACGCTGGCGTACGCGGCCACCGCCGACTCCCCGTTCGGCCAGGGCAGTTCCGAGGTGATGCTCTACCGGGTGGTGCACGAGGAGCCGGATCTGGCCGGTGTCCCGGACGCGCTGGCGCCGCTGGTGTACGCGTGCCTGGCCAAGGACCCGGAGGAACGGCCCAGCACCGCACAGCTCTCCGGGCGGCTGGCCGAGATCGCGGCCCGCGAGGCCCGCGGCATCGCCGCCCCGCGACGCGAGGGCGCCCCGAAGGCGCCGGGGCCGCACCCGGAGCGGCCGACCGGGCGGCGCGCGGACGAGTACGCGCAGCAGCGCACCGAGCGCCGTACGGCGTCCGGCCCGTCCACGGGCGGCGGCGCGCAGCGGTCCGGCGCGCGCACGCCGGCCTCGCGCCCGGCGGGCGCCCGCTCCTCGCAGCAGGACCGTTCACCGCGGCACACCTCCGGCTCGTACCAGGACCGCGCCGCGCGTCAGGACCGCCCCACGCATCCGTCACCGCGCACACCGGCCCGTACGCCGGCCGGGCGTCGTCCCGCGACCCGTTCCGGTCGGCTGATGCGGCAGCGGATCGTCGTCTTCGTGATCGTGACGCTGCTGGCGGCGGTGTGCATCGCGGCGTTGCAGGGGTGCCACCGGCTCACCGGCGCCATCGGCACGCCCGGCGCGCCGTCCGCCGCCCGCCTCGACGGCGGCGCGGGACCCGGCTCCGCCCGCTGACGCCGGCGAGGTCGCGTGCGGCACCCCGGGCAGACAACGGGCCCCGCCGGGCGAGGCGTGGCCGCACTCTCTACGCGCGGCGGGTGTTCACCGCGTAGAAGGCGACCGCCGCCGCGGCGGCGACGTTGAGGGAGTCGATGTCGTGGGACATCGGGATGCGGACCCGGGTGTCGGCGGCGGCGAGGGCGTGCGGGGTGAGGCCGGAGCCTTCCGCGCCGAGGAGGAGGGCGAGACGGGGGGGCGGGGTGAGGGTGGTGAGATCCGTCGCGTCCGGGGCCGGGGTGAGGGCGAGCACCGGGAAACCGGCGACGCGCACCACCGCGGTGAGATCCTGCGGCCAGGTGGTGAGGCGGGCGTAGGGGACGGAGAAGACCGCACCCATGGAGACCTTGACCGAGCGGCGGTACAGGGGATCGGCGCAGTCCGGGGAGAGCAGGACGGCGTCCATGCCGAGGGCGGCGGCGCTGCGGAAGATCGCGCCGATGTTGGTGTGGTCGTTGACCGCCTCCATCACCACCACCCGCCGCGCGGCGGCCAGCAGGTCCGCGGGGAAGGGCAGCGGTTTGCGGTGCATCGACGCGAGGGCGCCGCGGTGCACGTGGTAGCCGGTCACCTCCTCCGCCAGCGCGGGCGTGACCTCGTAGACCGGGGCCGTGGCCCCCTCGATGACGTCGCGCATCGGGTCGGTCCACTTGGGGGACAGCAGCATGGAGCGCATGCGGTAACCGGCGGCCAGGGCGCGGCGGATGACCTTCTCGCCCTCGGCGATGAAGAGACCTTCGGCGGGTTCGCGGCGGCGGCGCAGTTCGACGTCGGTGAGGGAGGTGTAGTCGGCGAGCCGCGGGTCGGCGGGGTCGTCGACGGTGATCGGTTCAGGCACGGTCCGCCGCCGCCGGGCCGACGGTGACCACCTCGCCGACGACGATGACGGCGGGCGGCCGTATGCCCTCCTCGGCAACGGTCCGCGCGACGGTGGCGAGCGTGGCGTCGACGCGGCGCTGCGCGGCCGTGGTGCCCTCCTGGATGACGGCGACCGGCGTGCCGGCGGACCGTCCGCCCGCGACCAGGGTGTCGGCGATGGCGCCGACCCGTTCGACGGCCATCAGCAGGACGAGGGTGCCGCGCAGCTTGGCCAGGGCCGTCCAGTCCACCAGGGAACGCGGGTCGTCGGGGGCGACGTGGCCACTGACCACGGTGAACTCGTGCGCGACGCCCCGGTGCGTCACGGGGATACCGGCGGCCCCGGGGACGCTGATGGAGCTGGAGATGCCGGGTACGACGGTGAAGGGGATACCGGCCTCGGCCAGCGCCTCGGCCTCCTCCATCCCGCGCCCGAAGACGTACGGGTCGCCGCCCTTGAGCCGTACGACGGCCTTGCCCGCCTTCGCGTGCTCGATCAGGGCCTCGTTGATCGCCTCCTGGGCCATGGCCCGGCCGTACGGTATCTTCGCCGCGTCGATCACCTGGACGTGCGGCGGGAGTTCGTCCAGCAGGTCGCGCGGGCCGAGGCGGTCGGCGATCACCACGTCGGCCTCGGCGAGCAGCCGCCGGCCGCGGACGGTGATCAGGTCGGGGTCGCCGGGGCCGCCCCCGACCAACGCGACGCCCGGCGTCCGGGCCCGGTGCTGCGGCGCCACCAGGGTGCCGTCCCGCAGCCCGGCGACCACCGCGTCCCGTACCGCGGCGGACCGGCGCGGGTCACGGCCGGTGAGTACGGCCACGGTCACGCCCTCGGTGCGGCCGGTCGCGGGGGTCCAGGCGGTTGCCGCGTCGGCGTCGTCGCTGCGTACACACCACACGCGCCGCGCCTCGGCTTCCGCGGAGGCGGCGGCGTTGGCGACCGGGTCGGTGGTGGCGATCAGGGCGTACCACGCCTCCGCGAGGTCGCCGTCCCGGTACGCGCGCCGTTCCCAGCGCAGCTCGCCGGCTGCCGCCATGGCCTCGACGGACGGTGTCGCGGACGGTGACAGCACGACGATGTCGGCTCCCGCCGACACCAGCGCGGGCAGCCGCCGCTGCGCCACCTGCCCGCCCCCGAGCACCACCACCCGCCTCCCGGCCAGCCGCAGTCCTACGGGGTACGCGGGCGCGTCATGACGTTCCATGGTGCGGCGGCTCCTTGCGAATTTCTTTTCCACGGTACGGGGGTGCCGGGCGTGCGCGGCCGGCACGCTCTTCCCGGGCTGGCTCCCAGGTTACGGTGCGGTGCGCCGCGCGGCTGCGGCGGGAACAGGGGCGCACCCGGGAGAAGGGGGCCGGCCCCCGCTCCTCGGTTCCGGGGCTCACGCCTCGGCGCGCACCGTTTTCCCGCCGTGGCGGCGAGAAGCCGCGCAGCTCACGGCTCGCGGGACCGGTTGCGGTCGGCGCTGCGCTGCCGGAGCGCGCCGTCCCGCTCGCCGCTTTGCGGTCGGTCTTGCTGCTCGCTCCTGGAGCGGGCTGCCTCGTTCCTCGGCCGCTCGCTCCAGGAGCTCGGGCGTCAGCCCGTCGCGGCGGGAAAACGGGTGCGCCGGACGAGGGGCCCCGTGCGGGACAGGGGCCCCTCGTGCGGTGCCGGACATGCCGGACAGGGTCCTACGACTTCTCCGTCACCCCGGCGGAGTCGAATGTGGCGACCTCGTGCATGACCCGGGCCGCGCTCTGGACCAGGGGAAGCGCCAGCAGGGCGCCCGTGCCTTCGCCGAGGCGGAGGTCGAGGTCGACGAGGGGGCGCAGGCCGAGGGTGGTGAGGGCCGCGACGTGGCCGGGTTCGGCGCTGCGGTGGCCGGCGATGCAGGCGGCGAGGACTTCCGGGGCGATGGCGCGGGCGACCAGGGCCGCGGCGCCCGCGCTGACCCCGTCGAGGATGACGGGGGTCCGCAGCGCTGCGGCGCCGAGGAGCAGGCCGACCATCGCTGCGTGTTCGAGGCCGCCGATGGCCACGAGGACGGCGATCGGGTCGTCCGGGTCGGGCCGGTGCAGGTCGAGTGCGCGGCGCACCACGTCGACCTTGCGGGCGTGCATCTCGTCGTTGATGCCAGTGCCGCGCCCGGTGACCTCGGCCGGGTCGGCTCCGGTGTACACGGCGATGAGCGCCGCGGACGTCGTGGTGTTGGCGATGCCCATCTCACCGGTGAGCAGCGCCCTGTTGCCCGCCGCCACCAGGTCGCGTGCCGTCTCGATGCCCACCTCGATGGCCCGTAGCGCCTCCTCGCGGGTCATCGCGGGACCGGCGGTGAAGTCGGCGGTGCCCGGCCGTACCTTGCGCGGCAGCAGCCCGGGAGTGCTGGGCAGTTCGGCGGCGACACCGACGTCGATGACACACACCTCAGCGCCCACCTGGTTGGCGAACGCGTTGCAGACCGCGCCGCCGCCGAGGAAGTTGGCGACCATCTGCCCGGTGACCTCCTGCGGCCACGACGTCACGCCCTGGGCGTGCACGCCGTGGTCGCCAGCGAAGATGGCCACCGCGGCGGGCTCCGGGATCGGCGGCGGGCAGATCCGCGACAACCCGCTGAGCTGCGCGGAGATGATCTCCAGCATGCCCAGCGCGCCGGCCGGCTTGGTCATCCGCTTCTGCCGTTCCCACGCCTCGCCGAGCGCCTTCGCGTCCAGCGGGCGGATACCGCGCAGGGTCTCGTCGAGCAGGTCGTGCGGGTCCTCACCGGGCAGCGCCCGGTTGCCGTACTCCTCCTCGTGCACCACCCACGACAGCGGGCGCCGCTGCGACCAGCCGGCCTGCGTCAGCTCCGGCTCGTCCGGGAACTCGTCCACGTACCCCACGCACAGGTAGGCGACGACCTCCAGGTGCTCGGGCAGGCCGAGTTCGGCGACCATCTGCCGCTCGTCGAAGAAGCTGACCCAGCCGACGCCGAGCCCCTCGGCCCGCGCGGCGAGCCACAGGTTCTCCACGGCGAGCGCGGAGGAGTAGGGGGCCATCTGCGGCTGGGTGTGGCGGCCGAGGGTGTGGCGGCCACCGCGTGTCGGGTCCGCGGTCACCACGATGTTCACCGGCGTGTCGAGGATCGCCTCGATCTTCAGCTCGCGGAACTGCCGGGCTCGGCCCTTCGGCAGTGTCCTGGCGTACGCGTCGCGCTGGCGCATGGCCAGGTCGTGCATCCGCTCGCGGGTCCGCTCGGAGCGGATCACCACGAAGTCCCACGGCTGCGAGTGGCCCACGCTGGGCGCGGTGTGCGCGGCTTCCAGCACCCGCAGCAGCACGTCGTGCGGGATCGGGTCGGGACGGAAGCCGTTCCGGATGTCCCGCCGCTCCCGGATCACCCGGTGCACGGCGTCCCGCACGGCCGGCTCGTACGCTTCCGCCGCCGCGGTCTCCGGCACGTCCGCCTCGGCGGCGGCCGGTTCCGCGGCGGGGAGTACGGCTTCGGGTACGCCGCCGGGTGCGGGGGGCGGGGCCTGCGCCGGGAGCGGCGTTCCGGTCGGGGGCGTGCCCGCGGCCGGGTCCCACCGGGCGGGGTCGCCGACCGGCGTGCCGGCGGGCGGCGTTCCCGTGGTGGCTGGCGCTTCGGCGGCGACCGCCTGCGGCTGCACCGTGACGGCGGAGGGGGCGGACGTGTCCCCGGCGGGGACCGGCCCGTCGGCCGGGGCGTCGTCGGGCGCCGGGACCGTCCGGCCCGGCGAAGGGTCACCGGGGGCGGGTACGGGGGTGCCTGCGCTCGGTGTTCCGTCCTGCGGCACGACCGGCACCGGCGGGTCGGCGGCGGGGGTGTCCGTGGGCACCGCGTGCTCCGTCGGACCGTCCGCCGGGTCCGGCTGAAGGCCCGGAGTGGCGAACCGCGGTCCGTCGGCGGGCGGCGGCAAGGGCGTGGGCTCCGCCGCGACCGGGGCGGCCGGGGTGGCCCTAGCCGCGACGGCGGCCTCGACGGGGGTCGGGCCGCCCGACCCGAGGGGTTGGGCGGCGCCCTCCTCCACCAGCGCGGGGGCGTCGGACCCGAAGGGGTGGGGGGCCCCCTCCTCCACCAGGGCCGGGGCGCCGGCCCCGGCGGGGTTCGCAGGGGCGGTCCCGGCCGTATCCGGAGCGACGGCTCCGGCCGGGTCGGGGGCGCCCGCGCCCGCCTCCACCGGAGCCGGGGAAGCCGCCTCGGCCGGATTCGGGACACCCGACTCGACAGGGGCAGAGGCGTCCCCCTCGGCCGGGGCCGCAGCGCCGGTCGCGGCCGGATACGGGGCATCAGGCCGCATCGGGGCCGGAGGGCCCGCGTCGGCGGGATTCGGGACTCCGGCCTCGACCGGAGCCGGGGCACCCGCCTCAGCCGCGTCCGGTGCGCCAACCAGGTCCGGCGCACCGGCCCCGCCCAGGTCCGGGGCGGCCGGATCCGGCGCATCCGCCGCTGCCGGCTCCGGGGCAGCCGCGATCGGGTTCGCCGACGCCGCCTCATCGGGGCTCGGGACTCCGTCCGGAGCCGGGGTATCCGCCTCAGCCGTGTTCGGGGCGGCAGCCGCGTTCAGCGCGGCCCCCTCGCCGGGAGCGCTTTGCGGGCCTGCATCCGACGGCACCGAGGGGAAACCGCCGTGCGGCGGGACCACACTGTCCGCGTGCGGAATGAGTGACTGCTGGGAGGCGGCAGGCGCCACCGGCCAGGCGCTGCCGGGGACCGGGACGGCGGGCCCGGCCTCGCCGGTCTGCTGGGCGGGGATCGCCGTGGAGCCGTCCGCGGGCACGTCGAGGTATTCGGGCCCCGAGGTGGGCGGTCCGGAGGCGGGCGGTACGGAGGCGGGTACGGCCGGGCCGCGATCGGCGAGGGACCGTACCGACACTCCCCCGGTGGGGGTCTCCGGGAGGGGCGGGCCCAGGTGCAGCGGGCGGCGCGGCGCGGGCGGGGACGGCGGCTGGCTGCCCGCGGCCTCGGCGGGTCCGGAGCCGGACGCCGGGGAGACCGTGGCCGGAACCGGAGCGGCCCCCGGCAACGGCCCCGTCCCCGTCCCGCCGGCCGGAACCGGGGCCGGCCCCTCGGCCGGCATCGCGATCGGCGGCTGCGGCGGCACCGGCTGCGGGTCGCTCCAGCTTCCCTGCGGACCGGGCATGAGGAGGACGTCGTCCTCGTCGTCCAGGCCGGTGCCGGGGGCGGCGGGGTGGTCGAGGTCGAGGTAGGTGTACGCGGAGTCGTGGGCCGCGCCGCCGAAGCCGGAGGGTGCGTCGGCCTGCGGCTGCGCTCCCCATCCGGACTGCTGCGGTACGCCGTTGCCGGGAAGGCCGGTGTGCGGCCGCTGAACCGCTTCTCCGACGCCGTTCTCCGGCAGCCCCTCGCCGGGGATCTGACCGGTGTCCGTCATGCGTGCCCCTCGCCCATCGGTTTCGCTCCTTCCAGCGCTGTGCCCTTCCCCCAGCATCGCTGGGGACCCCCGCTCCTGGCCGCGCCGGGGGACCCGGCGCGATCCCCACCATCAAGAACGAGCGTGCGGGGCATGCGGCACGTCGGTGCGCGGCGCCGGGAGATCTCGACGCCCCGTCAACGCACGACGACAGCACAACGATCGGTCAGCCTACCCTCCGGGACCGCACCGGAAGTCCGGTAGTCCGTACCTCGGGACGCATCTCACACCGCCCGGCGGACACCACCGCGACCGGCGCAAACGTGCTAGCCGCGACCACTTTGATCATGTCCGGATCAGCGTCGGGTGCCGCACAGGGCGAACGTCACGGACCTCTCGCGCTCGGTCCAGTCGGTGTCCAGTTCGACGGATTGCAGGAGCGCGCGTTCGACCTCGTAACCGCCTTCGGTCAGCGCCCTGCTGATCGCCTCGGCCTCGTCCCGGGTCGCCACGGCGGTCACGATCCGCTCGGGTCGGCGGGCGGCGCAGGCGGCGGTCACCTCGGCGTCGGGGCACCCGATCCGGACCACGTCGGGTTCGGGGAGGTCCTCCAGGGCCTGCGGTGCGGTGCCGTGCACGACTTGCAGCGGTACGCCGACGCGGCGGGCGGTGGCGGTGATCCAGTCGCAGGCGTCGGCGTCCCGGTCGACGGCGATCACGGCGGCGCCGAACCCGGCCGCCTCGACCGCGACCGCGCCGTCCGCGGCGCCGATGTCCCAGACCAGATCCCCGGTACGGGGCCCGAGCCGGGCCAGTTGGAAGGCGCGCATCTGTGCCGGGAGGTGACCGCCGTACTCCGAGGGGGGCAGCGCCCAGCCGCGTACCGGCCCGGGGAAGCCGGGGTCGCGCCCGGCGATCCAGCCGCCGCGTCCGGCCACTCCGGGCGCCGAGGAGGTCATGCCGCCGACGACGAGGACGACGTTCGGGTCGCGCCAGATGTGGTCGGCGACCTTGTCGGAGGTGAGCACGGTGACCTGTTCCTGCTCGGTGCCGAGTGCCTCGCAGATGACGAAGGTGCGGTGGACTCCGGTGAGCAGCAGGGCGAGTTCGGCGGGGCCCGCGCCGGGCGAGGTGAGCACGGCGACCTTGGGGTGGGCGCGGCAGACGTTGACCGCGCGGCGCAGGGTGCGGCTGTGCGCCACGACCACCCGGGCGTCGTCCCACGGCATCCCGGCGCGGGCGAAGGCCTGGGCGACGGCGGAGACGCCGGGGACGACCTCGACCTCCAGGCCGTGTTCGGGCGCCCGCAGCGCGCGGACCACGCCGAAGAACCCCGGGTCGCCGTCGGCGAGCACGACGGCGGTGCCCCGGTGCCCGGCGATCCGCCGGGCGGCGATCTCTATGCTGCCCAGGACGATCCGCTCGGCGTCCTCCGGAACATACGGCAGGGCCAGGTGGCGGCGGGTGCCGGCCACCAGGGTCGCGGCGCTCAGCGCGGCACGGGCGGGCTCGGACGGAGGTGAGCCGTCCCATCCGATCACGGTGACCCGGTCGGCCATCGTCGTCTGCCTCCATCGCGGGTGCGGATCGATGCGGCCCCGGTCACGGCCGGCGCGGTCGCTGCGCGCGCGGTCACGAGGTCGTGAGCCGCGGCACGGTCCCGGGGTGAGAACCCTAACGCGGAGCGGTCCGCCGTGTGCGGCCGAGGTCAGCGCCAGTCGGCGTAGGCGGTGTAGTTGTCGTACGCGTCGTCCCGGGCCTTGCCGCCCAGCGCCTCGTCCCCCTCGTCGAGGTCTTCCGGCAGCAGGCTCCACACCAGCAGGTCGGTGCGGATCTCGGACCACCGGCCGTCCGGGTCGTCCTCGGGCCGGCTGCGGACGATGCCGGCGTTGCGCAGCACGCCCTCGCTGACGCAGCCGATCTTCTGCGCGACCTGCTGCGAGGCGGTGTTGTCCGCGGCGGTGCGCAACTCGACGCGCTCGAAGCCCTGCTGCTCGAACAGCCAGCGGCACACGGCGAGCACCGACTCGCTGGCGTAGCCCTCGCCGCGCGCCCAGGCAGCGGTGAGGTAGCCGATCTCGGTGGCGCGGATCCGCCAGTCGGTGCGCTGCAGGTGGACGGTGCCCACCAGCCGCTGGGTGAGGAACTCGGTGACGGCCAGGACGAGGCCGCGGCCTTGCGTGCGTTCGTCCGCGGCGGCCTTGGTGACGAACTCGCGGGCGTCCTCGGCGGTGTACGGCTGCGGTACGCCGGTCCACGCGACGACCAGTTCGTCGTTCATCATCTCCGCGAGCGCCGGGATGTCGGCCTCCTCGTACGCGCGCAGCACCAGTCGCTCCGTACTGATGGAGATGTCCGGAAAGATGGCGGTCATTCGCTGCTCCGTAACCAGGGCATGTGTGGATTGCACAGCATGCAGCATCAGGCGCGGCGTGCGCCGGGCAGGGTCCCGCGGCGGGTTCAGCGGGCAGCGGGACGGCGAACGCCCTTCCAGAGTAGGGGGAATGCCGGTCAGGACGGGTATCGGTGGACGTCATCCGATGCTGCTACCGTCAGCGCGCGTGACAGTGCACCACGCAGCAGGAGTCGGCTATCAGCGGGCCGCGGGGGTCTACGAGCGCTCCCGGCCCTCCTATCCGCTCGCCGCGCTCGCCGCGCTGGCGGACGCGTTGCCCCTGGAGTCGGGCCGTACGGTGGTCGACCTGGGCGCGGGGACCGGCAAGTTCACCCGGCTGCTGGCGCTGACCGGCGCCGAGGTGCTGGCGGTGGAGCCGGTCGAGGAGATGCGCGAGCGGCTGGCGGAACTGCTGCCGGGCGTGGCGGCGACGGACGGCACCGCGGAGGACACCGGGCTGCCCGGCGGGTGCGCGGACGCGGTGGTGGCGGCGCAGTCCTGGCACTGGTTCGAGCAGGACGCGGCGCTGGCCGAGGTGGAGCGGCTGCTGCGGCCGGGCGGCGCGCTGGCGCTGGTGTGGAACACGTACGACACCTCGGTGCCATGGGTGCGGGAATTCCAGGACATCTACTTCCGGCTCGCGCCCCGCGACCTGCCGAGCCCGCCGCTCGCCTCCGGCCTCGGCGACCATCCGGCGGGCGGCGGCTGGCGGGAGGCGTTCGCCGCGCGGAAGGGCTGGGGCACGATCGAGGAGCGGCACTGGCCGAACCCGCACACGACGACCGTCGCGGACGTCGTGGAACGCATGATGTCGTCCAGTCACATCGCCGTACTGGACCCGGCCGCGCAGGCACGCGTCCGGTCCGAGGTGGAGTCGGTCCTGGCATCGCTCGACGCGACCGGCCGCGGTGGCGGCGGCGCGATCGAACTGCCGTACATGACGGACGTCTACTGGCTGCGCTACGGCTGACCGCCCGGACGGCGACCGCCGCCCGGATCACCGTCCGCGGGTCTCCCCGCACACCCGGGTGAGCAGCGGGTGCGTCCGCGGCCAGGTCACCGCACGGCCTCCCGGACCGTCGTACGGCCGGCGGTCGTCCGCACGCCGGCGGGCCCGGCCACGTCGACCTGGATGCCCTGCTCGCGCAGGAAGCCGATGGGCACCACGTTGTCCTCGAACCGCCCCGGCAGTTCGATCCGCATCCGGCCGAGCTGCCTGCCGCGGTAGGTCTCCACGGCGGCGTCCAGGATGGCGATGTCGACGTTGTACGTGCGCGCGAGCTGCGAGATCACCGGCCGGGTCGCGCTCTCGCCGTGGAAGGTGAGGTCCACCACCGTACGGTCGGGGCCGGACGCCCGGACGCCGAGCGGGAAGAGCTCCTCGGCGAGTTCCGAGCCGGGGGTTGCGAGCAGTTCGGCCACGGTGCCGGATTCCACGATGCGTCCGCCTTTCATGAGTGCCGCCGAGTCGCAGACCGCCTTGACGACGTCCGTCTCGTGTGTGACGAGCAGTACGGTCAGACCGAGCTGCCGGTTGAGTTCGCGCAGCAGCCCCAGCACCGAGCGGGTGGTCTGCGGGTCCGGCCCGGGGGTGGCCGCGTCGGACAGGAGCACCCTGGGGTCGCAGGCCAGCGCGCGGGCGATGCCGATCCGCTGCTTCTGGCCGCCGGAGAGCTGCGCGGGGTAGGCGCGGGCCTGGTCGGACAGGCCCACCATGTCCAGCAGGTCACGGGCCCGGCGGGCCCGCTCGCGGCGGCCCGCGACGCCCAGGATTTCCAGCGGCAGTTCGACGTTCTCCTGCGCGGTGCGCGAGGAGAGCAGGTCGAAGCGGCGGCAGACCATGCCGATGCCGGTCCGGGCGGCGCGCAGCGCGGCGGGCACCCGGTCGGTACGTCCGGCCAGCGCGGTCAGGTCCCGGCCGTTCACCTCGACGGTGCCGGAGGTGGGGCGTTCCAGCAGGTTGAGGCAGCGGATCAGGGTGCTCTTGCCGGCACCGCTGCTGCCGACGACGCCGTAGACCTCGCCTTCGCGTACCGACAGGTCCACCCCGTCCAGGGCGGTGACCTCACGGTCGCGCGAGCGGTAGACCTTGGTCAGGCCGGTGGTGGTGATCACTGATCGCGTCCATCGTTCGTGGGCGCGCGGCGGTGCATGGCGGTAGCTGTCGGCATGCCGACACACCGACACACCGCCGCGCGGGGGGGCGTTCTTGCGGGAGAGGGGCACGAGAGCATCCCCGTTCAGGCCGTTACGGGCCGGTGGCGCGATCCGCGCTCTACCGGGTCGTGACGCCGGGGCTCGCTTCGGGCGCGAGGCTCAGATGTCGTGGACCTTCTGGTCGTCACACATGCGACAGGCACGACGAACACCGGGCGTGGTCGCCCCGGTCGCGGAGCAGCGGCGGTTCGTCGTGGTCATGAGTCCCAGTAAAGCAGAGATCCGTCCTCGGCCCGGGTTCCGGCCGGATTGTTCACTGTGCGGACATGTTTCCGATTCCGACGGGGGCGGCACGGCGGCGGCCCGGGGGTGGGAGACGGCGGGTGTTTCCGCCCGTAATACAGTCTTCGCATGCTCGACGCGGTCATCATCACGGTCTCCGTCACGGCGCTGCTGCTCGCCGCGTGGTGCGGCCTGGCGGCGTACCGTGACTCGCCGACGAAGGACTGGCACTTCGGCGGGATGGCCGTGGTGACACTGGCCACCCTGGTCCAGTTGGTGGTGTCCGTGGTGCAACTCGCCCGCGGCGACCGCCCCGAGCAGGGCATGGCGGTCTTCGTCGCGTACCTGATCGGCGCGGCCTGCACGATTCCGGCGGCGGCCTTCATGTCCCTGGCCGAGCGCAGCCGTTGGGGCTCGGCGATCGTCGCGGCCGGCGGCGTGATCCTCGCCGTCCTGGAACTGCGCCTGCACGACATCTGGGGAGGCGGACATGGCTGAGGACTCTTCCCGCCCCGCGGCGAAGGCGGAGCCGGTGCCCGCGGGCCGGATCGGGGCCGGGCCCGGGCGGCTGCTGCTGTCGTTCTACGGGGTGTTCACCGTGGCCGCGCTGTCGCGGTCGATCGTGCAGATCAGCACGAAGTACCACGAGGCGCCACTGGCCTACGTACTCTCGGCCGTGGCGGGCGTGGTCTACGCGGTCATCACGGTCGCACTGTGGCGAGGCGGCGAGGCGGCCCGCAAGGTGGCGTTGGCGTGCTGTTCGGCGGAGCTGGCCGGGGTGATCGCGGTGGGCACCGTGACGGTGGTGGACTCCTCCGCCTTTCCCGACGCGACGGTCTGGTCCGACTTCGGGGTCGGCTATCTCTTCCTGCCGATCGCTCTCCCGGTCGCCGGTCTGCTGTGGCTGCGCCGGACCGCCCGTACGGAGGCGGAGGCGGGAGCACAGCAGACCGGCGGCGTCGGAGTGTAGCTCCGCGAAGTCGGCCGGGACGGTCCGGGCCGTGTGCGAGAGGTAGCGCCGGCCGCCGGGAGGGCGGAGCAGGCTGGACTTCCAAAAACGGTCTAGGCGCTGGCCGCGTAGGTCTCGGTGCCCGCGGGCTTCTCCATGGTGACCAGGCTCAGCCTGCGGCTGACCGGCTTGGCGACGCCCACCTGCTCGTACCCCAGCTTGCGGTACATGCGGAGGTTGACCTGGCTGCGGTGGCCGGTGAACAGCCGGTACCGCTTGGCCTCCGCCTCGGCGGCGAGCCGTCCTTCGAGAGCGGCCAGCAACCGGCCGCCGAGCCCGTGCCGTTGCAGCCGGGGGTGGACGATCAGCTTGCCGATGCGCGCGGTGCCGTCGTCGTCGACCGCGCCGCGTACCGAGCCGACGACCTCCTCGCCGAGCCGCGCCACGAGGACGACGCCCTCGGAGAGTTCGGCCCGCAGCTCGTCCAGGGTCTGGGTGAGCGGTTCGATGGTGTAGTCGCCGTACAGTTCGGCCTCGCCCTGGTAGCAGAGGTACTGGAGTTTCAGGATCTTTTCGGCGTCGCTGTGCTCCGCCGTAGAGATGGTCACGCTCATGCCCATGCGCGCAGGCCTCCCCTTCGAATCCGTCCAGGCAGTTGAGAGTGACGTGATCGCCCGGGACGTGTGCCTGAGTGGAGTTGGTGCGGATGTGCGCCGCCTCCGTGGCGCCGATGATCGCACAAACAATCCGACCGGGTACCGGTACGACGCCACCCGACTCAGTCACGTCCGGGCGCGCCGAGCTTGCCCACTGCCGCTGACTGTTTACCGTGCCTTACCCCGTCCTACCGGGGATCCAACCCTCGAATTCAGGATCGTCCGAAGACAGCCGAAACAGCGCGAGCGCAGCGGCCCGAGGCTGCCCTGTGAGATTCCCAACTCACGGGAGATTTCCCGATAAGTAGGATCAGAAGAGGACATCATGGCCGCGACGAGCTGCGGACAGCGGCCGGGCAGCAGTCGCACCGCGGTCCTGACCGTTCGGAGCTGCTCGGCGGTGACCACCTCGTCCTCGACACCGCCGGGGTACGCGACCGGTGGTCCGCCACCGGCCGGATCGTCGTACGAGAGCTCGCCGCGGCTGCGGAGGGCGGCGGCGCGGGCCTCGGCGCGTACCGCCCGGCGCACCCAGTGGCCGGGCTCGGCCGGCGGGGAGCCCAGCTCCAGCAGCCGCAGCCAGACGGCCTGTTCGAGGTCGTCGGCCTCGATGCCCGCGCCGGGCGGCGCCTCCGCGGCGGCCTCGGCGGCAAGCAGCGGGCGGAGCGGGGCGTAGGTGCCGTCGTACGGGCCCGTGCGCCGGCCGGGGTCGGGGCGCGGGTCGGAAGGGCCGGCGTGGCAGCAGTCCTGGCGTGCGTCCGTGGAGGTCTGCATGTCCCCGGGCACGGGCCGGCCGCCCCGGGCGGTTGCCCGGGGCGGCCGGTTTCACCTCATC
This sequence comes from Streptomyces sp., assembly GCF_036524955.1. Lineage (GTDB taxonomy): Bacteria > Actinomycetota > Actinomycetes > Streptomycetales > Streptomycetaceae > Actinacidiphila. Next base: position 682 of record NZ_DATDBG010000077.1, on the reverse strand, counting down.
GTGTGGCGCCGGGGGGTACAGCGGTTTCCGGCCGCCCGGAGGTGGGGACGCCCACCGTACGGTCACGCGTTCCGGAAGTCATCGCGGGCCAGCACGCCGGTGTCCGGGTTGTCGGTGAACAGGCCGTCGATGCCGGTGGCGAGCCAGGTCCGGTAGGCGGCGAGCGGATCGCCGTAGGCGTTCGGGTCGGTGCCGACCTTGAAATCCGAGGGCAGGAACTGGTTCTCGTTGCGCCCGGTGAACGGGTGGACGACCGGACCCGCCCGGTGGGCGTCCGCGACCAGCGGGGTGGGCGCCTGCAGCCGGCCCGCGGCGTCGCGCGGGATGACCAGGTCGGTGGTCGGGCCGATGCCCTGCGCGAAGCCGGCCGTCCAGGCCAGGCCGGCCGGAGTGACCAGGTCGGCGACGGTGCGCTGGTCGCCGGAGACCACGAAGTCCCAGGGCCGCGAGGTGGGGCCGGACAGCAGGAGGATCTTCGGGGCGGCCACGCCGAGCCGACCGAATGATCGCCGGGTACGGCAGCCCGTGCACGCCGCCGCGCCGGGTGCCGCCCGCGCCGCCCGCCGTGTCCTGCGCCCGCGCGGTGCCGGCCGCGCCGAGGACCGCGCCGCCGGCACCGAGGGCGGTCGCGCACAGCGCGCCGCGGAGAGACGGCTCGCCTGCCGAGCCCGGTCTTGTGCTG
>NZ_DATDBG010000076.1:0-10276 GCF_036524955.1 Streptomyces sp. | reverse complement strand
TCGGGCTGGCAGCCCCATGCCCACCTTTTATTTTTCTCCCCCCGGGCCGATCGCCACGGGGATGATCTTGGAGGGAGACGGTCATGCCGCCGCGCCAGCGCAAGCCCGGTCCGGTCGAGGAAGCGGTGCGCGCCGACGTCGAGGCGCTGGGCGACCTGGTGGGGATCGAGCCGTCGCTGTCCCAGATGGCATTCCGGCTGGCACGCGAGATCGACATGGGTGGTGGGGAGGACGGCAAGCAGCTCGCCCAGCTCAACCGGGAGTTGAGGCAGACGCTCGCCCAGTTGCTGGAGGGGCGGGCCGCTGACGATGACGACGACCTCGGAGACCTGGGCTCCCCCGAGTGAGTTCGCCGAGGATCTGTACGAGCGGTACGGGCTGACGTGCCCGCCGCGGTGGGGGACGCCGCGTCATCCGGACCGGCCTTCGCTGGGACCGAAGCTGTGGAAGGTCATGGCCAAGCTCGGCGCTCCGCCGATGCCGTGGCAGAAGTACGTCTCGGACGTGGCGCTGGAGATCGACCCGGACACCGGGCGCTTCGCGCACCGTGAGGTGGGCCTGTCCGTCTCCCGGCAGCAGGGCAAGACCGAGCTGTGCCTCGCCGCCCAGGTCCACCGCGCGATGGCGTTCCCCGGGCAGAACATCATCTACGCCGCCCAGACACGTAACGATGCGCGCAAGCGCTGGGAGGACGAGTTCTGGGAGAAGATCTCCGGATCGTCCCTGGCCAAGTACGCGCGCATCCGCAAGTCGAACGGCAACGAGGCGATCCTGTGGCCCGGCAAGCGCAGTCGGATGGGCATCACCGCGAACACGGACAAGGCCGGCCACGGTCCGCCGCTGGATCTCGGGTTCATCGACGAGGCGTTCGCGCACGGCGACGACCGGCTGGAGGTCGCGTTCAGTCCGGCCATGCTGACCCGCCCCATGGCCCAGCTCTGGTGGGCGTCGGCCGGCGGCACGACGACCAGCGTGTGGTTGAACAAGAAGCGCAAGACGGGTCGTGCCCTCATCGAGGCGCTGTGGGAGGCGCTCGCCGAGGACCCGGGCGCTGTGCGGCCGATGGCCGCGTACTTCGAGTGGTATGCGCCGGAGGACATGCCGCGGGATGATCCGGCGACGTGGCGGGCGACGCTGCCGGCGCTGGGCTACACGGTGACCGAGGCGGTCATCCGCTCCGAGCTGGAGAAGATGGCCGACGACCCGAGCGGCTTCGACCGGTCGTACTTGAACCGCACTCGCAAGCCGGCCCCGGCGTCCGACCCGAACGTGCCGAAGGCGGCATGGCCGGGATTGGCCGGGGAGAAGTGGCGGCCGGGCGGGGACATCGCGCTGGCGATCGACGTGTCCCACGGGCGGGACTACGCCTCGATCGGGATGGCCTCGGTGGGTGAGGACGGGCGGATGCACCTGGAGGTGGTGGACCGCCGGGCGGGCACCGACTGGGTGGTGCCCGCTGTCGTGCGGCTCCGGCGGTTGTGGCGGCCGGTGGCCGTGGCGGTCGCCGGGAGGTCGCCGGCCGCGTCGCTGATCGACGACCTGAAGAAGGCCGGGGTGAACGCCCCGGAGACGGGCGAGGCGCCGGTGCGCGGTGACCTGGTGGTGCTGCGGCAGGGCGACTGGATCGAGGCGTGCGGGCAGATCGCGGACGCCATCCGGCAGGGCCGCGTCGCGCACATCGACCAGGCGCCGCTGACGGCCGCGGTGAACGGCGCCCGTACCCGCCGCAGCGGGGACGCGTGGGCGCTTGACCGGCTGTCCTCGCCGGTGGACATCGCGCCGCTGGTGGCGGTGACGCTGGCCCGCTGGGCTTTGCTGGCCCGGGGGCCGGTCGTGCAGGACGACTACGACGACATCGCCGACACGTTCGGGTGAGAGGGGGTGGGCATGAGCATCTGGTCGAAGTTGAACCCCTTCACCCGGACCGCCCGGGATGCGCAGGTCACCAGTGCGGAGGAGCTGCTGGGCCGGTCCCGCGAGCGGCGCGGCGGGGCGGTGCACGTCACCAACGACAGCGCGCTGCGGCACAGCGCGGTGTGGGCGTGCCTGCGGCTGCGGGCGGACCTGGTGTCCACGATGCCGGTCGACGTCTACCGGCGGGTGAACGGTATCCAGGTCGAGGTGCCCAAGCCGCCCGTCCTGGTCACCCCGGGCGGGGTGAGGGTGGGGGTGAAGGAGTGGATGTACTCCTCCCAGGTCGACCTGGACCGGGCGGGCAATGCCTTCGGGGTCATCACCGAGCGGTCGGGGGTGATCGGGCCGGACGGGCGCGGCCTGCCCGCACGCGTCGACCTGGTGGCGCTGGGCGATGTGACCGTGCGCGCCAGGGGCGCGGAGATCACGAAGTTCGTCATCGGCGGCAAGGAATACGAGCCGTGGGACGTCTGGCACGAGAAGCAGTACACGGTCTCGGGCCTGCCGCTGGGCCTGTCGCCGGTGGCGTATGCGGCGTGGACGATCGAGGAGTCGCTGAACGCGCAGGCGTTCGCGCGGGACTGGTTCGCCGGCGGCGCGATCCCCATGGCGGAGCTGAAGAACAACTCGAAGACCATCGACAAGGGCCAGGCCCGGATCGCACGGGAGCAGTTCGAGGCGACCGTGGCGACCGGCGGCCTGTTCGTCCACGGCAACGAGTGGGAGTACAAGCCGATCCAGGCAGTGGCGTCGCAGTCCGCGTTCATCGAGGCGCGCCAGTACGGGCTCGGTGACATCGCCCGGTTCTTCGGGTGCCCTGGCGACATGATCGACGCCGCGGTGTCCGGGAGCAGCATCACCTACGCCAGCATCACGCAGCGCAACCTCCAGTTCCTGATCATGCATTTGGGGCCTGCGGTGTCCCGGCGGGAGGACGCGTTCAGCCGGTACCTGGTCTCCGGCCCTCGGTACGTCAAGCTCAACGCCGACGCGCTGCTGCGGATGGACCCCGAGGCCCGGGCCCGCACGATCGCCTCGCAGATCACCTCCCGCACCCTGACGCCGTCCGAGGCGCGCGCCCTGGAGGACCGGGCGCCGCTGACCGAGGAGCAGTACGCGGAGTTCGACCGGCTGTTCGGCAGCGCCCGCACACAACCCACCACCGCCACCGCATCGGGAGGCACGTCATGACCGCCACCACCCGGGCCGCCGCCGCGGCGGCACGCGCCCAGCACGTGCGTCAGCGCGCCGATCGCCCCTCGCAGCGCCGGGCCGCCGAGCACCCCACCGCACGGGCCGCGGTGCGCGCGGCACTGACCGGCGTGCAGCTGCGCGACGCACCCGGCGACACCGGGGCCCTGGAGTTCCTCGGGCACGCCAGCGTGTATGAGCTGGGCTACGAGATGTGGGACATGTGGGGGCCCTACACCGAGATCGTCTCGGCCGGCGCCGCCGCAGAATCCCTGGCCCGCGCGGACCTCGATGTCCCCCTGGTCCTCGGGCACGACCAGCTCCGCCGCATGGCCCGCACCACCACCGGCACCCTGGTCCTGGCCGAGGACGACACCGGCCTGCACGTGCACGCCCCGGCGCTCGACCCGGCCGACCACGACGTGGCGTACATCGCGCCGAAGCTGCGCGCCGGCCTGGTCGACGAGATGAGCTTCGCGTTCCGGATCGAGGCGGGGCAGTGGTCCCCGGACTACACCGAGTACCGGATCACCCGCTTCGACATCCACCGCGGGGACGTGGCGATCGTCGGCTACGGCGCCAACCCCCACACCACCGGCAGCCTGCGGCAGCCCACACCACCGGCGTCCTCCCGGGCGCGTGCGCTGCTGGAGATCGCGCTCGCCCGCTGACCACCCCCTGACTTCCCGCCCCTCGTGGGCGGGTTCTGCCCTGCGCTCTGCGCGCACGAGCCCACCCGGCGCCGCTGGCCTCGGGTGGCCGTCTGACCTGGACCGGGGCGTCGTGTATCCCATCGAGCAAGGAGAGATGACGAGCCATGACGCTCGACGACCTGATCGCCCAGGCGCGCACCGCGCTGGACACCGCGATCGCCACCCGCACCCAGGAGCAGGACGCGCTGATGGCGCTGCGCTCCGACCCGAACCTGACCGAGGACGCCGTCACCGCGCGCATCGCCACCCGCGACGCCGCCGACGCCGAGGTCACCCGCCGCCAGCAGGCCCTGGCAGAGCTGGAGGCGGAGCAGGCCCGCGAGGCGGAGATCGCCGCCCTGTCCGCCCGCAGCACCCCGGCCGCCAACCGCGCGCCGGCCTACGACCGGGTCGCCCGCGTCGGGGCGGAGGAGCGGACCTACCGGCCCGACCAGGACCGGCGCGGCCAGCACTTCGAGCGGGACGTCGCCGCGGCGTTCCTGGGTGACTACGAGGCCCGGGACCGGCTGGCCCGGCACATGACCGAGGAGCGCGCCGAGCGCGGCGACCAGCTGGTGCGTGCAGCCGGCACCGGCGCGTTCACCGGCCTGGTGGTCCCGCAGTACCTGACCGACCTGTACGCCCCGGCGGCAGCGGCCAGGCGGCCGTTCGCGGACGCCTGCCGCCCGCACGACCTGCCGCCGCAGGGGATGACGGTCAACATCTCCCGCATCACCACCGCCACCAGCGTCGCCCTGCAAAGCGGCGGGGAGAACACCAACGTCTCCGAGACGGACATCGACGACACGCTGCTGCCCGTCAGCGTGCAGACCAACGCCGGGCAGCAGACCCTGTCGCGGCAGGCGATCGAGCGCGGCGCGGGCGTGGAGCCGGTCGTCCTGGACGACCTGTTCCGCCGGTACGCCAGCACGCTGGACGCCACGCTCCTCAACCAGGCCACCACCGGGCTGACCAACGTGGCCACCGCCGTCGCCTATACCGACGGCACGCCGACCGTGGCCGAGTTCTACCCGAAGACGCTGGAGGCCCTGTCGGGGGTCGAGGCCGCCCTGCTCGACATGGCGTCGGGCGAGAACATCGCGGTGATGCACTCGCGGCGCTGGAACTGGATGCAGAACGCCCTGTCCTCGACCTGGCCGCTGATCTCCCAGCCGGGCATCGCTGCCCAGATGCTGGGGGCCAACTACGCGGCCACCTACGGCAGCGGCGTGCGCGGCGTCCTGCCCAACAGCACCCCGGTCATCGTCGACAACAACATCGCCACCAACCTCGGCGCCGGCACCAACGAGGACGAGGTCTACGTCGTCGACCGCAACGAGTGCCACCTGTGGGAAGACCCGAACGCCCCGATGTACATCCGGGCGGAGCAGGCCAAGGTCGCCAGCCTCGGTGTGCTGATGGTCGTGTACGGCTACTTCGCCTACACCCACGCCCGCTACGCCCAGGCCCGCAAGATCGCGGGCACCGGCCTGGTCACCCCGACCTTCATCGGCCAGTGAGTTCCCGCCGGGCGCGGCCCGCCCCGACCCGGCGGCCCGCGCCCGGCCACCCACCCTTTCACCCCGGCGACGGGAGACCCCATGTCCTGCGAGTGGTGCGACGACGGCTTCAAGTCCGTAGGCGGCCTGTACCGGTGCGTATGCCGCGTGCCGTGCTGGAACCCGGACTGCGACGTCCGCTCGCGTCCCGTCCTGCGTCTCATCAAGGAGGAAGCGATGACCGACGAACCCCTGACCGAAGACACGATGGTCGCCGCGCTGCTGCGCGAGCGTGAGGGCCTGGTGCAGCGCGGCCTTACCGACCGCGTCGCCCAGGTCGACGAACAGCTCGCCCTGCGCGGGTACAAGGCACCGCGCGGCCGGGCGCCGAAGGCGGCGCAGGACAAGACGCCGACCGCTGAGCCGTCCCGGTCCGAGGCACCCGCAGGCCGCCACCAGCGGGAGACGGAGAAGTCCTGACGTGGCCAACGAGTACGGCACCCTGGCCACGCTGAGGGAGCGCATGAACATCCCGACCAGCGACACCACCCGCGACGCGCTGCTGACCTCCGCGCTGGCCGCCGCGTCGCGCGGCATCGACCGGACCACCAGCCGGCGGTTCTGGCTCGATGAGACACCGGTCACTCGCACCTTCAGACTGCGCGATCGGGTGGTGCGCGAGGACGACGGCGACCTGTTCCTGACCGATGACATCGGCTCCACCACCGGCCTGCTGGTCGAGACCGGGGGCGGAGCCTCGTGGTCCACGGTCACCGGCTACGAGACCAGCCCGGACAACGCCCTGGCGGACGGGCAGCCCATCACCGGGCTGCTGCGTGTGCTCGGCACCTGGGGCACCGCCACCACCCGGGTCCGGGTCACCGCCCGCTGGGGCTGGCCGGCCGTGCCCGACGACATCACCGAGGCCGCGCTGATCCAGGCCGGTCGGCTGTACAAGCGCAAGGACAGCCCCGAGGGCCTGATGGGGGGCGACTGGGGCGCGATCCGGCTGTCCCGCCGCGACCCCGACGTGTGGACCCTGATCGAACCCTTCATCCTGCCCGGCTTCGCGTAGGAGGCACCATGCAGATCTCCGCCGTCCGCGACGCCATCGCAGACGCCGCCCGCGCCGTCACGATGCCGGACGGAATCCCGGCGCTCACGTGCACCGGCTACGCCACCGACGCGGTGACCGTCCCGCACTTCTACGTCGGCGACTACACCATCACCTTCGACAAGACCTTCGGCCGCGGCCAGGACGAGGTGGAGTTCACCTGTGCCGTGCTGGTCAGCCGCGCCGACGACCTGTCCGGCCAGAAGATCCTGGACGGCCTGCTGTCCGGCGGCGGCCCCGGCTCGCTGAAGGCCGCAATCGAGGTAGCCCGCGGCGCCCCCGGAGAGTACGCGCTCGGCGGCCTGGCCGACGACCTGCACGTGACCCGGGTGCAGTCCTACCGCTGGTACGAGGTCGCCGGCACCCAGTACCTCGGCGCCGAGCTGGTGGTGCGCGTCATCGGAGAAGGAGGCACCTGACATGCCGAAGCAAGTGCTGACCGATGTGCGGCTGTTCGGGGTGGGCGCGGACCTGTCCGGCAACTCCAACAAGGTCGAGCTCCAGGCGGAGGTCGAGGAGAAGGACGGCACGAACTACCGGTCGGGCGGGTGGAAGGAAGTGATGGGCGGGCTGGCGTCCAGCACGATCACGGCCGAGGGGCAGTGGGAGGCCGGCGACCCGTCCAAGGTCGATGACGCGTCCTGGTCGCAGCTCGGCGGTACCGGCCCGTGGACGGTCAGCCCCACCGACGCGGTCATGGGCGCGCTGGCGTACTTCACCCTCGGCCTGCGGTCCTCGTACAAGCTGGGCGACCAGGTCGGCGAGATCGCCCCCTGGACCGGGAAGGTGTCCGGGTCGTGGCCGGTGGCCCGCGGGCAGATCGCCCACCCGCCCGGCACCGCCCGCACCGCCTCCGGCACGGGCACCTCGCTGCAGCTCGGCGCCGTCCCGGCCGGGAAGCGGCTGTACGCCGCCCTGCACGTCCTGTCGGTGGCCGGCACCGCCATGCCCACCATCACCGCCCGCGTCGAAAGTGACGACAACAGCGGCTTCACCAGCGCGGCCACGCAGTTGACGTTCGCCGGGGCGACCGCGGCCGGGGGGCAGATCCTGCGCACCACCGGCAGCGCCCTGACCGACACCTGGTGGCGGATCGCCTGGACGATCACCGGCACCGCCCCCTCGTTCCTGTTCGCTGCCGCACTCGGCATCGCCTGATCGGAGAACCCCATGGCCAGGATGGTCCTGCTCGCCTCGTACCTGTCCATCAACGCCAACGTCCTGTCGACCTTCGCCAACAAGATCGAGCTGACCACGGAGGTCGAGGAGAAGGACATCACCACCTACGGCAGTCTCGGGTGGAAGGAAGTCCTCGGCGGGCTGAGGTCGGCGTCGCTCGGGCTGGGGTTCAAGCAGGACTTCACCGCCGCCCAGCTCGACAGCATCATGTGGCCCCTGTTCGGCACCGTCGTCCCCTTCGAGGTCCGCGCCGACCAGGCCGCGGTCGGCACCAACAACCCGAAGTACACCGGGTCGGTCCTCATCAAGAGCTGGAACCCGTTGACCGGGTCGGTGGGTGACGAAGCGTCGGTTTCCGTCAGCTACCCGACGTCGGGCGTGGTGGCCAGGGCGACCTCCTGATGGCCGGGGACGGGCTGCCGATCGAGATGTCCGTCACCGCCGAGGGCATCCAGGCCCTCGGCCGGGCCCTGGCCGCCGAGGAGGACGGCAAGGCCCTGCGCAAAGAGCTTGCGAAGAACATGCGCACGGCCCTGAACCCGGCCGCGGAGATGGCCAAGAGCGGCATCATGTCGATGCGTTCGCAGGGCGGCCACGCAGGGCCGGGCCTGCGCACCGCCATCGCCAAGAAGGTGCGCCCCGAGGTGAAGTTGGGCGGGATGTGGACCGGTGCCCGGGTGAAGGCGAAGAAGACCCCGGCCGTGCGCGGGTTCCGCAATGCCCCGAAAAGGACGCAGAAGGTCGGCGGCTGGAGGACGAAGTCCTTCGACGGCGAGTGGCGCACCCAGATCGGGAAGTTCGACTGGTTCGACCGGGCGATGGCCGGCCGTAACGAGGTCTACAAGCGGGCCGTGCTGGACGCGATGGAAGAGATGGCGCGGCGGATCGCCGACCGCGCCGCAGAGTAGGAGACAACCCCGTGTATCTGATCTACCAGCCCGAGGGCTCCGAGGAGCCGCAGCGGTTCAAGTACCAGCCGAACAAGTTGCTGTCGCCCGAGCGGGAGATGCTGGAGCGCCGCACCGGCAAGGACTTCTCTGATTTCACCCAGTCCGTCCTGAACGGCAACTCGGTGTGCCGGCGGGCGCTGCTGTTCCTGTTCCTCAAGCGGGCCCATCCCGGGGTGCGGTGGGAAGACGTTGACTTCACGTGGGACGAGCTGAAGCTGGAGTTCTCCCGCCAGGAGTACCAGGCCATGCGGGACGCCATCACGCAGAACGACGCGGGCCCGGATCAGGCGGCGCGGCTGGAGCAGCTCGACCGTGAGATGGCCACCGCCATCGACGAGGCCGACGACGAGGGAAAAGCCCGGCTGCCGATCGCCGGCTGAGCCAGCTCGGCAACGCCGCCCACCTGCTCGGTATCAGGCCCGACGACTGGGACCGGTACACCGTCGAGCAGACAGACGCGCTGCTGGACTGGCTCGACCAGTACGCCAAGGACATGGCCGAGCAGGAAGCCAAGCTGAAGGGGTGATCCATGGCCAGCGATACCAGCCTGGTGTTCAACCTGGTCGCGCGTGACCGGGTCTCGCGGGCGCTGGGGCCGGTGGCCGCGAAGCTGGAGGCGTTCGGGTCGCGGATCGGCACCGCGGTGGCCGGGGTGGGGGTGGCCGCCCCGTATGTGGCCGCCGCCGCGACCGCGGCCGGGGCACTCGCGGCCGGGGCACTCGCGGCCGGCGCCGCGGTCGGCGCGTTCAAAGCCGCGGTCGGGCCACAGCTGGAGTCCGTCACGAGCGCGTGGGAGCTGTACGACGCCGCGCAGCAGGCCGCAGCGGCCGGCGGTGAGAAGGCGGCGGCGGCCCAGAAGGCCTACGCCGATGCCCTGGCCAAGATGACCCCCGCCACGAGGGACACCGCGACCGCGTTCATCGGCCTCAAGGAGGACTTCGCCGCGTGGTCCGACGGCCTGTCGTCCACGACGATGCCGATCTTCACCCGCGGCCTGCAGATGCTGCGGGGGGTACTGCCCGCTCTGACCCCGCTGGTGAAGGCGGCGGCCGGGGCGATCGGCGGCTTCGTCGACGACATCGCCCGGGGTGCGCAGTCGGGCGGGCTGAAGGCGTGGATCGCGGACGTCGCGACCGTGGCCGGACCGGCCCTGTCCAACTTCCTGACCGTGATCAAGAATCTCGTGACCGGGTTCGGGTCGCTGCTGGGCGCGTTCCTGCCCATGTCGGCCGGGGTGACCGGTGGCCTGGCCGACATGACCGGGGCGTTCGCCACCTGGGCGAAGGGACTGAAAGGCTCCGCGGGTTTCGCGAAGTTCCTGGACCTGGCGGCCAGCGGCCGGGGCGCGCTGGGCAACCTCGCCTCCGCGCTCGGCCAGCTCGTGGTGTCCCTGGCCCCGTTCCTGGGCGCCACCACCCTGATCGCGCAGGCCCTGGCCGACATCATCGCGGTCACCCCCACCCCGGTGATCACCCTGCTCGCTCAGGCGTTCATCGCCGCGTCGGTCGGTATGAAGGCGTGGGCGCTGGCCACGACCGTATGGACCGGAGTGCAGAGGATCGCCACGTTCGCCCAGATGGCGTTCAACACCGCGATGATGCTCAGCCCCACGACGTGGATCATCATCGGCATCGTCGCGCTGATCGCGGTCATCGTGCTGATCGCGACCAAGACGACATGGTTCCAGCAGATCTGGCGCGCCTCGTGGGGCGCCATCACCCGTGCGGCGAGCGCCAC
>NZ_DATDBG010000075.1:0-56070 GCF_036524955.1 Streptomyces sp. | reverse complement strand
GGGGTTCGCCCGGGGTGAACCCCGGCCGACGCGGCGCTGGGGGACAATGTCGGCGTGACTCCTTCCCACGCCCACGACACACTGGTGACGCTCCGCCTCCCGCTCGCCGCCGAGCTGAACCAGGACAAGGTGACGCCCGGGCTCCTCGGGTTCGTGATCTTCGCCGCCATAGCCGTCGGGCTGTGGCTGCTCATGAGGAACATGGGCAAGCAGATGAAGAAGATCAACTTCGAGGAGCACCCGGCGGACGAGCCGCGGGGCACCACCGGCCAGGCCCCGGACCGCGCCGCCGACCGCGCCTAGGGTCCACCCTGCCCGGGCGCACCGCCTGCCCGGGCGCCGCGGGGCAACCGGGCCCGTCCGGCGGCCGGGCCCGTCCGCGGTCGGGGACGGCGAAGCCGCGCAGGGTGACTCAGGCCTCTGCGGCTCGCCGCAGGAGAAGGGAGCGCTCCGCGCCGTTGCGGGTGAGGGCCGCGGCCCGCCGGAATTCCGCGCGGGCGGCGGCGTGGCGGCCGAGGCGGGCGAGGAGGTCGCCGCGCACGGCGGGCAGGAGGTGGTACCCCTCCAGCGCGCCGCTCTCGGCGAGGGCGTCGGCGAGGGCGAGCCCGGCCTCCGGGCTGTGGGCCATGCCGAGAGCGACCGCGCGGTTGAGTTCGACCACCGGCGAGGGCGTACGGCGGGCCAGCGCCTCGTACAGTGCGGCGATCGCGAGCCAGTCCGTCTCCTCGGGTGTGAGGGCGCGGGCGTGGCACGCGGCGATCGCGGCCTGGAGGGCATAGGGGCCCGGGGCGAGGCCGCGGGCGCGGGCGGTCGCGTCGGCGCGGGCCAGCGCGGTGAAGCCGCGGCGGATGAGGAGGTGGTCCCAGCGCGTGCGGTCCTGGTCGAGCAGGAGCACCGGAGTGGGGCCGGAACGGACGGGGGCGCGGGAGGACTGGAGTTCGAGAAGGGCGACCAGGCCGTGCACCTCGGGTTCGCCGGGGAGGAGGCCGGCCAGGACGCGGGCCAGCCGTACCGCGTCCTCGCACAGCGCCGGCCGCATCCAGTCGTCGCCCGCGGTCGCGGAGTAGCCCTCGTTGAAGATCAGGTAGACCACTTCGAGGACGGACGCGAGGCGTTCCGTGAGCGCGGGACCGTACGGCACCTCGAACGGCACCTTCGCCTTCGCGAGGGTGCGCTTCGCGCGCACGATGCGCTGGGCCACGGTGGATTCGGGGACGAGGAAGGCGCGGGCGACCTCGTCCGTGGTGAGGCCGCCGAGCAGGCGCAGGGTGAGGGCGAGGCGGGCCTCGCGGGTCAGTACGGGGTGGCAGGCGACGAACACCAGCCGCAGCAGGTCGTCGCCCATGTCCTCGGGGTCGGCCGCGGGCTCCTCGAAGACCGCCGAGTCCTGCGCGATCTCCAGCTCGTGCCCGAGCAGGCTCAGCTTGCGGGCGAACACGTCGTTCCGCCGGATCTGGTCGATCGCCCGCCGCCTGGCGGTGGTCATCAGCCACGCGCCCGGATTGCGCGGCACGCCGTCCACCGGCCACTGCTCGAGCGCCGCGACCAGCGCGTCCTGCGCCAGCTCCTCCGCGAGGCCCAGGTCGCGCGTGACACGGGTCAGCCCGGCGATCAGCCGTGGCGACTCGATGCGCCACACCGCGTCGACGGTGCGGTCCACGGCGCGCCGGGCGGGTTCGTCTGCCCTCACGGTCACCCATCACAGCAGTGGCGGGGCGCCCGCGCAAAACGGGGGTGCCCCGCCACCGGGCCGGCGGTCGGACCTACGCCGCGGGCTCCTCCACCTGCCGGATCTCGGCGGAGATCTCCCACTCGTCGCCGTGCAGCGCCAGGAACCGCTGGGTCCACTCCACGGCCTGCTCGTGCGACTTCGTCTGCACGATGCAGTACCCGCCGATGACCTCCTTGGCCTCCGCGTACGGCCCGTCCACCACGGTCTGCTTGCCGCCGGACAGCCGGATCACGGTGCCCTCCTCGGCCGGCCGCAGCCCCCCGGTGTCGAGCAGCACGCCTGCCCGGGTCATCTCGTCGATCAGCTTGCCCATCTCCTCCATCAGCTCCGGACTCGGCTCCTTCGGCGCGGCGCTCGGGTCCAGCTTCAGCAGCATCATGTAACGCATGGCGCGGTTCCTCTCACGTTCTCGCGTTCCCGCGTCTGTCGCGGTCGGCGGCTTGTTCTCCGCCTTCTCCTACGCGTCGAACGGCACGAGCCGGAATCGACACGGCCGCGAGATTTTTTTCCGCGCTCCCGCCACCGATCAGACCGGGGTGAGGCCGGTCTCCGCGGGGGAGGGGACGGTGGCCTTGATGACGCCGGTGAACAGGTCGCCCTCGCGGCAGTGGCCGTTCGCGGCGTCGAGGACGTACTTGTACGCGGGTGCCGGTAGGGCGCACCCGCCGGACCACGACACCCCGGCCGCCGGGGTGAGCGAGGCGTCGCGGGAGCGTGAGAGGCTGGCGGTGTGAACCGACTCGGTGACGCGACCTCGCCCTATCTGTTGCAGCACGCCGACAACCCGGTGGATTGGTGGCCGTGGGGGGAGGACGCGTTCGGGGAGGCGCGCAAGCGGGGTGTGCCGGTGCTGCTCAGCGTGGGGTACAGCAGTTGCCACTGGTGCCATGTGATGGCACACGAGTCGTTCGAGGACGAGAAGGTCGCCGCGTACCTCAACGAGCATTTCGTGGCGATCAAGGTGGACCGCGAGGAGCGGCCCGACGTGGACGCCGTCTACATGGAGGCGGTGCAGGCGGCGACCGGGCAGGGCGGCTGGCCGATGACGGTGTTCCTGACGGCGGGCGGGGAGCCGTTCTACTTCGGTACGTACTTCCCGCCCACGGCCCGGCAGGGCATGCCCGGCTTCCTGGATGTCCTGGAGGGCGTCGTCGCGGCCTGGCGGGACCGGCGGGAGGAGGTCGCCGAGGTCGCCGGGCGGATCGTACGGGAGCTGACGGAGCGGGCGGGCGCGTACGGCGCGTCGGTGACGCCGGGCGACAGCGAACTGTCGGGGGCGCTGCTCGGGTTGACCAGGGAGTACGACGCCCGGCGCGGCGGGTTCGGCGGCGCGCCGAAGTTCCCGCCGTCGATGGTGCTGGAGTTCCTGCTGCGGCACCACGCCCGTACCGGCGCGGAGGGCGCGCTCCAGATGGCCCGCGACACGTGCGAGGCGATGGCGCGCGGCGGGATCTACGACCAACTGGCGGGCGGCTTCGCCCGGTACAGCGTGGACCGCACCTGGACGGTGCCGCACTTCGAAAAGATGCTCTACGACAACGCGCTGCTCATCCGGGTGTACGCGCACCTGTGGCGGGCCACCGGGTCCGACCTGGCCCGCCGGGTCGCGCTGGAGACCGCCGACTTCCTGGTCGGCGAACTGTCCACGGAGGAAGGCGGTTTCGCCTCCGCACTGGACGCCGACAGTGACGACGGCACCGGCCGGCACGCCGAGGGCACGTACTACGTATGGACGCCCGAGCAGTTGGACCGGGAACTCGGCACGGCGGACGGTGAGTTCGCCGCCGCGTACTTCAGGGTGACCCGGGAGGGCACCTTCGAGGAGGGCGCCTCCGTACTCCAGCTGCCGCAGGGCAACGGGGTGGTGGACGCCGACCGGGTCGCCTCGGTACGGGAGCGCCTGCTCGCCGCGCGGGCCCGCCGGCCACGGCCGGGGCGGGACGACAAGGTGGTCGCCGCCTGGAACGGGCTGGCCATCGCCGCACTCGCCGAGACCGGCGCGTACTTCGACCGGCCCGACCTCGTCCAGGCCGCCGTGGACGCCGCCGACCTGCTGGTGCGCGTGCACATGGACGCCCGCGGGCGCCTCCTCCGTACCTCCCGGGACGGCATGGCGGGCGGCAACGCGGGGGTCCTGGAGGACTACGGCGACGTCGCCGAAGGCTTCCTCGCGCTCGCCTCGGTGACCGGCGACGGCGTCTGGCTGGACTTCACCGGGCTGCTGCTCGACTCCGTCCTGCGCCACTTCACCGCGGACGACGGCACGCTGTACGACACCGCGGACGACGCGGAGGAGCTGATCCGCCGCCCGCAGGACCCCACGGACAACGCGACGCCCTCGGGGTGGACGGCCGCGGCAGGGGCGCTGCTGTCGTACGCCGCCCACACCGGTTCCGAAACGCACCGCACGGCGGCGGAGCGGGCGCTCGGCGTGGTGGGCGCGCTGGCGCCGCGCGCCCCGCGGTTCATCGGCTGGGGCCTCGCCGTCGCCGAGGCCGCCCTCGACGGCCCCCGCGAGGTCGCGATCGTCGGCGCCACCGGCGACCCCCTTACGTCGGAGCTGCACCGGACCGCTCTGCTCGGCGCGGCTCCGGGCGCGGTCGTCGCGGTCGGCGAGGAGGGCTCCACGGAGTTCCCGCTGCTCCGGGACCGCCCCACCCGCGGGGGCCGCGCCGCCGCGTACGTCTGCCGCCACTTCGTCTGCGACGCGCCCACCTCCGATCCGGGCGCACTGCGCTCCCAGCTCCGCGCGGAACCGTGGACGGGGCCGCGCCGGTCGTGAGCGCGTGGGCCGGCGCGAGCCCGTGGGCCGTCCTTGGGCGGCGTCCGCACGGGTCGCGGGTGGTGTCCGCGCGGGAGATGCCGCTGTGCCTGGGACGGTCGGCGGCCTGCCGCCCGCACGGGCCGCAGGCCGTTCTGTGACAGCGGCTCGCGAACGCGGGCCCCCGGGAAGGGGGGTGCGGGGCGGTCCGTGCCGAGGGCCGGTCGCCGGCTTATGCGTGCTGGTACGCCACGAGCGAGATCCCGACGTAGTGCGCGATGAACGCCGCCAGCGTGAACGAGTGGAAGACCTCGTGGAAGCCGAACCAGCGCGGCGACGGGTTCGGCCGCTTGAAGCCGTAGATCGCCGCGCCCGTGCTGTAGAGGACGCCGCCCACGATCACGCAGACCAGCACGGCGACGCCACCCTTGTGCAGGAACTCCGGGATGAAGAAGACGGCCACCCAGCCGAGCGCGATGTAACACGGGGTGTAGAGCCACCGCGGGGCGCCCACCCAGAAGACACGGAAGGCGATGCCGACCAGAGCGCCCGTCCACACCAGCCACAGCAGTAATTCGGAGGTGGTACCGGGCAGCAGCAGGATGGTGAGCGGTGTGTAGGTGCCCGCGATGATCAAAAAGATGTTCGCATGGTCAAGCCGACGCAAAATTCCTGAGACGCGCGGCCCCCAGTCACCTCGGTGGTACAGCGCGCTCACACCGAACAGCGCACACGCTGTGACGGTGAAGACGGCGCAGGCGACACGCCCCCGGGTGCTCTGTGCGAACGCGGTGAGGATCACTCCGGAAACCAGCACGGCGGGGAACATCCCCGCGTGCAACCACCCTCTGAGCTTGGGTTTCACGAGCTTCGGCGGGTCGACCTCGTCGACGGCGGGGGTCACCCCCGAAGTGTTGTCCACAGCGCTCATACCGTCAATCTTACCTACGGACCCGTAGGTTACCTCTTCGTAAGAAAATCCGACTTCGAGTGGCGGCGGTCACGCTCGGTGCCCTGGACAGAATCATTTGAAGGAGCTCACACTCATATGAGTGCGGTCGACACCGGATGAGCACTCTCGAACGCGTCCGGGTCGCAGCCCCCAAGGGGCCGGAACCCAACCCTCAAGTGTGACGCCGGTCTGTGCGGACCCGGCGGGACGGAGCGATCGTGGCGTTCGGCTTTACGGCTCCCACCAACCACCAGGAACTGACCGACTGGGTCGGCGAGATCGCCGAACTGGCCCAGCCCGACGAGATCGTGTGGTGCGACGGCTCCGAGGAGGAGTACCACCGGCTCGCCGGGGAACTCGTCGCCAAGGGCACCTTCACCCCACTCGACCCGACCCTGCGCCCCAACTCGTACCACGCCGCCTCAGACCCCTCGGACGTCGCGCGGGTCGAGGACCGGACCTTCATCTGCTCCGAGCGCGAGGCCGACGCGGGCCCGACCAACCACTGGAAGGACCCCGCCGAGATGCGGGAGGTCTTCACCGGGGCGGACGGTCTGTTCCGGGGGGCGATGCGCGGCCGGACGATGTACGTGGTCCCGTTCTGCATGGGCCCGCTCGGCTCACCGCTGTCGGCCATGGGAGTGGAGATCACCGACTCCGCGTACGTCGCCGTGTCGATGCGCACCATGACCCGGATGGGCCGCGCCGTACTGGACGCACTCGGCACCGACGGCGCCTTCGTCAAGGCCGTGCACACCCTCGGCGCCCCCCTCGCCGAAGGCGAGGCCGACGTACCGTGGCCGTGCAACCCCACCAAGTACATCTCCCACTTCCCCGAGACCCGCGAGATCTGGTCCTACGGCTCCGGTTACGGCGGCAACGCGCTGCTCGGCAAGAAGTGCTACGCCCTGCGCATCGCCTCCGTGATGGCCCGTGACGAGGGCTGGCTCGCCGAGCACATGCTGATCCTCAAGCTCACCCCGCCGCGCGGGAAAGCCGAGGCCATCAGGTACATCGCCGCCGCCTTCCCGTCGGCCTGCGGCAAGACCAACCTGGCGATGCTGGAACCCACCGTCTCCGGCTGGACGGTGGAGACCGTCGGCGACGACATCGCCTGGATGCGGTTCGGCGAGGACGGCCGCCTGTACGCCATCAACCCCGAGGCCGGCTTCTTCGGCGTCGCCCCCGGTACCGGCGAGCACACCAACGCCAACGCGATGAAGACGATGTACGCCAACTCGGTCTTCACCAACGTCGCCCTCACCGACGACGGCGACGTGTGGTGGGAGGGCATGACCGAAGAGCCCCCGGCCCACCTGACGGACTGGAAGGGCGACGACTGGACGCCCGCGAGCGGCACCCCGGCCGCGCACCCCAACGCCCGCTTCACCGTCCCCGCAGCCCAGTGCCCGATCATCGCACCCGAGTGGGAGGACCCCAGGGGCGTCCCGATCTCCGCGATCCTCTTCGGCGGGCGCCGCGCCTCCGCCGTCCCGCTGGTCACCGAGTCCTTCGACTGGCAGCACGGTGTCTTCCTCGGCGCGAACGTTGCCAGTGAGAAGACCGCCGCCGCCGAGGGCAAGGTCGGCGAGTTGCGGCGCGACCCGTTCGCCATGCTGCCGTTCTGCGGCTACAACATGGGCGACTACTTCGGCCACTGGCTGAGCCTGGGCAGGACCCACGACGCCGGGAAGCTCCCGAAGATCTACTACGTCAACTGGTTCCGCAAGGACGCCGGGGGACGCTTTGTCTGGCCCGGCTTCGGCGAGAACAGCCGCGTCCTCAAATGGATCGTCCAGCGCCTCAACGGCGAGGCCAAGGGCGTCGAGACCCCCATCGGCATCCTCCCGGCCCCGGACGACCTCGACACGGCGGGCCTGGACATCTCCCCCGCGGACCTGGAACTGCTGCTGTCCGTGGACCGCGAGGTCTGGCGCCAGGAGGCGGCACTGATCCCCGCGCACCTGGAGACCTTCGGGGAGCACACGCCGAGGGAGTTGTGGGACGAGTACGAGGCGCTGGTCGCGCGGCTCGGCTGAACCGCCGGGGGCGCGGGGCACCGCGTGACCGGCCACGGGGAGGCCGTGGCCCGGCGGCGACAGCAACCGGCCCGAGGGAGGGGCGGTTGCTGTCGCCGCCGGGCCACTGACCGGGCCACCGGGAGGCGGGCCCGGTCGCCCGCGCGGTTCCCCGCGCCCCGTTCACGTCCCTACGGCTGGCTGTAGCGCTGGAGGAAACCGCCGATACGGGTCACCGCGTCGGTCAGGTCCTCCTTGGCGGGGAGGGTGACGAGGCGGAAGTGGTCGGGGTCCGGCCAGTTGAAACCGGTGCCCTGGACGACGAGGATGCGCTCGGCGCGCAGCAGGTCGAGGACCATCTGCTCGTCGTCCTTGATCTTGTAGACCTTCGGGTCCAGGCGCGGGAACGCGTACAGCGCGCCCTTGGGTTTCACGCACGTCACACCCGGAATCGCGGTCAGCGCCGCGTAGGCGGCATCGCGCTGCTCGGTCAGCCGGCCGCCCGGCAGCACCAGGTCCTTGATCGACTGCCGGCCGCCGAGCGCGGTGGCGATCGCGTGCTGGGCGGGCACGTTCGCGCACAGCCGCATGTTGGACAGGATCGTCAGGCCCTCGATGTAGCTGGTCGCGTGTGCCTTCGGGCCGCACACCGCGAGCCAGCCGCTGCGGTAGCCCGCCACCCGGTACGCCTTGGACAGGCCGTTGAAGGTGAGGGTGAGCAGGTCGGGGGCGATGGCGGCGAACGGCGTGTGCGTCGCGTCGTCGTAGAGGATCTTGTCGTAGATCTCGTCGGCGCAGACGATCAGCCGGTGCCTGCGGGCGATCTCGGCGAAGCCGCGCAGCAGCTCGTCGTCGTATACGGCGCCGGTCGGGTTGTTCGGGTTGATCAGCACGATCGCCTTGGTGCGGTCGGTGATCCTCCGTTCGACGTCGGCCAGGTCGGGGTACCAGTCGGCCTGCTCGTCGCAGCGGTAGTGGACCGCGGTGCCGCCGGACAGGGCGACCGCGGCCGTCCACAGCGGGTAGTCGGGCGCCGGGACCAGCACCTCGTCGCCGTCGTCGAGCAGCGCCTGCATGGACATCTGGATCAGCTCGGACACACCGTTGCCGAGATAGATGTCCTCGACGCCGAGGTCGATGCCCTGGGTCTGGTAGTGCTGCATCACCGCGCGGCGGGCCGGCAGGATGCCCTTGGAGTTCACATAGCCGTGGGCGGTGCCCAGCGACCGGAGCATGTCCTCCAGGATCTCCGGCGGGCACTCGAACCCGAACGGCGCGGGATTGCCCGTGTTCAGCTCCAGGATGCGGTGACCCGCCGCCTGCAGCCGCATGGCCTCTTCGAGGACCGGGCCCCGGATGTCGTAGCAGACGTTGGCGAGCTTCGTGGACTGGATCACCTGCATGCGGGTCACTTTACGGCCACGTAACGGCGCCCGCCCGGTGTTTTTCGCCACGTCGCCCACGCGGGTGCCGCCCGGTTGACAGACTGGGCCGGTGGCGTCCACGCACCTCCCACCGTCCCCGTACCGTTCGCATGCGCCGTCCGGCTCCTCCTTCACCATGCCCCGGCCGTACGCCCTGCTCAACGACGAACCGGTCGGACAGGGAGACGCCGACCTGCTCGGCGCCCGCCGGGCCGCCTTCCAGCTCGCCCGGCTGCTGCGCTCCTCGCACCGGTCCACGCCCTTCACCCTCGCCGTCGACGCCGGCTGGGGGATGGGCAAGAGCTCGCTGATGCGGCTGGTCAACGTGGAACTGCAGACGCCCGCCCTGGCCGGCGGCGACCCGGCGCCCGAGGTGCACACCGTCTGGTACAACGCCTGGACCTCGACCGGCGCCGACGCCCTCGAAGGGCTGATCAAGTCGGTCCTCAACAGCTTCGACCCCCATGTGCTGCGCCGGGCCGTGCGGCGCGCCTCCGAGCGGCCCGCGCTGGTACGGGCGCTGCGCGCGCTCGCCGTGGTGCTCGGCCGGCCGCTGGGACTGTCCGGCCTGATCGACGAGTGGTGGGCGTCGATGAGCGTCGACGCCAAGGCCCGCAACGAGATGCGCGACGCCCTGGGGGCCATCGTCGCCGACTGGTCGGGCACCACCGCGGAGAACCCCGGCCGGATGCTGGTGGTCTTCATCGACGACCTCGACCGCTGCGAGGAGGCCGCCGTCCTCGCCGTCTGCGAGGCGGTCAAGGTCTACCTCGACGTGCCCGGGCTCGCCTTCGTCATCGGCTGCGACCGCGCCGCGCTCGGCCCCGGCGGCCTGCTCCGCGACCTCTCCCCGGCGGGCGCCGCCTTCATGGAGAAGATCTTCCAGACCAGCTACCGCGTCCCGGCCGGCAGCCCCGAGGCCGTCCGCGGCTATGTCCTGCACTGCGCCCGCGAGTCCGGTATCGCCCACCTCATCGACCCCCGCCTCGCCGACCTGCTCGCCTACCGCGCCGCCCGCAACCCCCGCCGTATCAAGCGCCTGGTCAACGGCCTGCTGCTGGAAGCGATGCTCAACCCCGTCTGGGACCGGATCGGCCCGGAGGCGGTCATCCGCACCCTGCTGCTCCAGTACCTCTATCCGGACTTCCACCGCATGATGACCGTGCCGGCCGGACCGGCCGGCCACGACGTGGTGCGCGAGTTCACCGACTACCGCCGGGTACGGGTGCTGCTGCGCGCGCAGACCCCGCTCACCGAGCAGGCGCGCAGGGACGTGACGGCGTTCCTGGAACGGGAGCAGGTGCCGCCGACGGACCTCGGCGGCGACCGCCTGGCCGTACTCTCCGAGCTGGAACAGCAACTCCCCACCGACTTCCCCGCGCTGGTGACGGACGCGTCGTTCACCTCGCTGCTGGACGAACTGCTGGGCCTGGCGGACTCCGAGGAGGTGCTGCGGCGGCTGCGGGACGGGGTCGACGCGGGGCCGGGCGTGGCGCCACGGGCCGGGCACACGGGTCCTGCGGTGCCGGTTCCGCCGCAGCCCGGGGTTTCGTACCGGGAGCCCTTCGGTGACGTGCTGAACACGTATGTGGTGCCGTCGGCGGTGGTGGCCGACGAGGACCCCCCGCTCAGGACCGCCGGTGCCCGCCCGGCCGCGCCGGACGGCCTGCCCGGCGACGCGCCCGAGACCAGCATCGTCGTGCTCTCCGACCCGCTGACCAGCCTGGAGATCAACCGTGCGCTGGTGACCGCGGGCTACTGGGCGTACCTGGCACCCAGCCGGGAGGCGGCGGACGGCCACGTCGGCTCGCTCCATCCGATCAGGTTGCTGATCTGCGAGGTCGACCTGGAGGAGGTCACCGAGGGCGGCTTCGAGTACGTGGAGCGGCTGCGCGCCGGCGACCGCTACACCGGCCCGGTGATCTTCCACACCAAACGGCTCACCCCGAGCCGTATCCGCAAGGCCACGGCGCTGCACGCGATCATCGCCGGCGACGTGGCGCGGCTGCCCGGCCTGGTCCGCAGCGTGCTGGCGGCGTCGGCCGAACCCGCCTGAACCGGCCGTCGTACCACCCGGGCGGTACCTGCGCGGGCGCGCCGCGCGCACGACCGGTTCCACGCCGACCTCCGCTCAGAAGAACGTGCGGATGTACGAGGTGACCGTGCCGTCCTCCCGGGCGAGGGGGATGAGTTGCCACCTGTCGAACGTGGTGCAGGGGTGGGAGAGGCCGAGGGCGACCCAGTCGCCGACGGCGAGGGGGTCGGCGGCGGGGACGGTGAGCCAGGTGTGCTGGTCGGAGAGGGCGGTGACGGTCAGGGCGGCGGGGGCGTCGCGGGTGGCGCCGTCGTGGGCGGAGCGGACGGTGCGGGGGACGGGCAGGCCGAGGTCGTAGGGGGCGTCGCGTTTGCCCGCGTTGAGGAACGCCTGGGTGCGGGTGGGACGGGAGACGACCTGGGCCCAGAGACGGAAGGCGGGCTGGAGGGCGCCTTCGGCGGGGACCCGGTTGAAGGGGGTGATCCGGCGGTAGTGGTCGTCGTCGTGGGTGACGTACGCGCCGGAGCGCAGGAGTCCGAGGACCGGCCGGGAGAGGGCGGGGAGGTCGGCGAAGACCTCGGCGACCGCGTCGAACCAGCCCGAGCCGCCCGCGCTGACCACGATCCGCGGGGCGTCCGCGAACCGTCCCGCCGCGTCGAGACCGGCCGCGAGTGCGACGAGCCGCCGCAGATAGGCCCGTACGCGGTCGGGGTCCGCCTGCGGGACCTCGCCCTCGTAACCGGCGACACCGACCAGCCGCAGGGTGCGGGTGGCGGCGACGGCCTCCGCGACGGCGGCGCACTCCGCTTCCGTACGTGCCCCGGTGCGCGCGCCGTCGCCCGCGCCGAGTTCGACCACCACGTCCAGGGGGCGCCGGGCGCCGGCCGACCGCAGCGCCTCGTCCATCAGCTGCACACCGCGGACGGAATCGGCGTAGCAGACCAGCTCGAACTCCGGGTCGGCGTCGAGCTGGGAGCCGAACCAGCGCAGGGCCGCCGCGTCGACCACCTCGTTGGCGAGGAAGACCCGCCGCACCCCGAAGGCGCGGCACACCCGCACCTGGGAGGGGACGGCCACCGTGATGCCCCAGGCGCCGTGGGCCAGCTGGCGGGCGAAGAGCTGCGGGGCCATGGAGGTCTTGCCGTGCGGGGCGAAGGCGAGGCCGTGGGAGGCGGTGTAGCGCTCCAGGGTGGCGAGGTTGTGGTCGAGGGCCTCCTCGGAGAGGGCGAGGACCGGTGTGGTGAAGCCGCCGTCGAAGAGGTTGCGGCGCTGGGCGGCCAGTTCACCGACGGTCAGCCCGTCCGCGTCCGGCGGCACCGCTTTGAATCGGTGGTCGATCCGCTCCTGGTCCAGCGCGGCCAACCGCTCACCCATGACGTCCATGGACCCTCCTGAGTCGTGTCGCGGTGTGCGCGACAGCCGTTGCACACACCGCTCCCGCTGTCCGACATCCCCCACGCGGCGTCGAAGGCGAACCCCGCAGGACGAAACCCTGGCACACACAGGCCGGCGTGACGGCACCCCCGCCGAGGGCCGACGCGGTCCGCCCGGGTGAGTCGATGCCCGCCTTCGTCCCGTCCCGCACCGGCCCACGCCTCACCGTGTCCGGCGGCCCCGCCGTACCACCGACCCGGGCACACGCCGACGCGCTTGCGTCCCCCGACGACGCGGCGTGGGGGAGACTGCGGCTGGAACCCCCCACTCGCCCCCCACTCACCCCCCCCGCACTCCCGACCCCCGAGGACGCGTCCGCATGAGCGAGCTGCCTGAGCACAACCCCGACCAGCTGCCCCACCTGCCCAAAATCGCGATCATGCCGCGCACGCACACGCCGCCCCCCGCGAAGTTCTCGCACGGAGTACGCAAGGGGAACATCCTCCAGGTGGCCGGCCAGGTCGGCTTTCTGCCCGCCACGGAGGGCCGGCCGCCCACCCCCGCGGGGCCCGGCCTGGCGGAGCAGACCCGGCAGACCCTCGCCAACGTCCAGACCGTTCTGACGGCCGGCGGCGCGACCTGGGAAGACGTGCTGATGGTCCGCGTCCACCTCACCGACACGGCCCACTTCGCCGCGTTCAACGAGATCTACGACGAGTTCTTCGCCGGCCTGAAGCAGGCGCCCGCGGCGCGCACCACGGTGTACGTGGGGCTGCCCGCGGGGCTGCTGGTCGAGATCGACGCGCTGGCCGTACTGGGGTGAGTACGGCGGCCTCCCACCGCCGGGTCGCCCTGGAACACGGGAGAACTTGTCCGACACCCGCCCGGCGCGGTCACGAAAGTAGGGACCGCGCCCCGTCACCGCGGTGCGGTGACTCGCGTCACGGCATCGCGCGGACGTGGGCGCCCCCCGAGGCCGGGGCCGGCCACCAGGCCGGTGACCGCGGCGCCCGCCGCGCCGACGGTGGCCGGCGCGGCGCCCGAGCCGGCCGCGGCGACCGTCCGGAGCGGCACGGTCGCTCCGCGCCCGGCTGATCCGGGCCCGGCATGGCCCGCTTGATTCGCGTGCGGTGCACGTTCCACGAGTGCCTCCGGGGGGCAAGGAGTCGGGGGGCAAGGAGTCGGGGGGTGACGGGACGTGCGGGTGGTCGGGAGCACCGGGGTGCACCTCGGGAGAGCCCGCGAGGACGGTTGATCCAGACCTATGGGTTGTCAAGACCTCTGCAGGTCACATGGCGTTCATTGGTCCCGATCCGCGACTTTCCGCACCCGAATCGCTACACGTCGATAAGCTGACGACCGCGAATGGCCAGGCCGGCCGCTCCGCCGGGCGGGAATGGGGAGGTTCCGTATGCCGAGCGTCATCACGGTCACGACGGACGATCTCGCGCTCCCGCTGGAGGAGCAGGTCATGCGGACGTCCGCGGCCCTGGACGCGTACGGCCACATCGTCGCGCTGGCGCCCCCCGAGCCCACCGATCCGGCCCGCCGCCGTATGCACACGGTGCGTTCGGCGCTGGAGGCCGACCGGATAGCGATCGTGCCCACCGCCCTGCCGCCGCTCGCCCTGGCCCTGCTCGGCGAGCAACTGCGGCAGCTCACCGGCACCGACCTCGGCCCCGGCGTGCTCGCGGGTGCCGCGCGCCTGCTCTCGTACTATCTGCACTCCGGCGCGCTGCTCGGCTCGGTCGCCAAGCTCGACCGGGTGCCGGTCGGCGTCGGTGTGCACGTCAAGTCGCTCGTCCCGGGGCGGCACTTCGCGGTGCTCGCGCACCCGGAGCCGTATCTCGGCGAGGCCGACCCGGCCAACGTGCCGCCCGGGCCCGGCTACCAGACGCAGCTCGCGGTGGCCGGCAAGGGCGTCGACCCGGCCTGGATCACCGGCCCGCTGGCCACCGCCTGGCGCTCCCAGCACCTGCGCGAGGTGCCGCTGCCCACCGACTCGGCGCGCTGGTGGGGCACCTCCCGGCTGGTCGAGTTCACCGCGTACATCGCCGACGTCGGCATGCTCTACCAACTCGTCACCTCGGTACGGCGCGACACCTGCACCTGGTGCGGGCTCGAGGCCATCGGCGACCAGTGCTTGTTCTGCGCCACCCGGCTGGGGGATCGTACGGCTCCGGCGAAGCACGCCGCCGCTCCCACCGGGCGCGCGATCGAGACCCCGCGCCGCCCCCAACTCGAACCCCACAAGCGATAGGTCCGCCCGCACATGAACTCACGTCAGCGCCGTGGTGTCGTCCTCCTGGTGGTCTCCGCCCTGTGCGCGGCGGCCGCCTTCGCCGGGGTGCTCGCCGTCGTCAGCGACGCGCGGTCGCAGGTCGGATCGAAGGTCACCGCGTACGAACTGGCCGCGGACGTCCCGGCGTACACCGAACTGGACGCCCACGACCTGCGCCGGATATCCGTGCCGAAACGGTGGCTGCCCGACACCGCGGTCCGCGAACCCGGCCAGTTCCAGGGGAAGATCGCCGCGGTGCCGCTGAAGAAGGGCTCGCTGCTGCAGTCCGACATGGTGGCCGCCCGGCCCGAACTCAAGCCGGGGCAGATGGAGATCGCCATCATGATCGACGCGGAGACCGGTGTGGCCGGCAAGATCACCCCCGGCGCGCGGGTCAACATCTTCGCGACCTTCGCGCCGCGCAAGGACACCGACCCCGAGATCTCGAAGATCATCGTGGCGGGCGCGCAGGTCATCGACGTCGGCGTGATCAAGGCGTTCGACAAGAGCCAGGACGCGCAGCGGCTCTCCGCCCAGGGCGTGCCCATCACCTTCGCGCTGGACACGGAGAACGCCCAACGGGTCGCGTTCGCCGAGTCGTTCGCCCGGCACGTGCGCCTCGCGCTGGTCGCGCCCGGCGACACCGCCGCCCCGCCCGCGAGCGACCGCACGTACACGCTGGCAGGGGACCTGGTGACGGGAGGCCGGCCGTGAGCGTACGGATCGTGGCCGCCACCGGGGACGCGGACGCGGCGCGGGCGCTGCTCGGGCTGATCGGCCAGCTCCCGGCAGCCGAACCGGGCCCAGCGGTGGGCGATTCCACCGCGCTGCTCGACGCCCTCGCCCGGGCCGCCGAAGCCGGGCTGGACGAAATGCCCGAGGTGGTGATCGTCCACGACACGATCGGCCCGATGCCCGCGCTCGACCTCGTCCGCGACGTGGCGCTGCGGTTCCCCGCGGTCGGCGTCGTCCTGCTCACCGCCGACCCCGGCCCGGCGATGCTCGCCGCCGCGATGAACTCCGGGGCACGCGGCGTGATCGGACTGCCGCTGGCCTACGACGAACTGGGCGCGCGGATCGAGGCCGCGGCCACCTGGGCGGTGGGCGTACGGCGGCACCTCAGCCCCGACCGGGCCGCACTGCCCGCGGTGGCCGGCGGCACGCTGGTCGCCGTCGCCGGGGCGAAGGGCGGCGTCGGCACCACCGTCACCGCCGTCCAGCTCGCCCTGGCCGCCCACGCCTCCGGCCGCTCCACCGCCCTGGTCGACCTCGACCTCCAGGGCGGGGACGTCGCCTCCTACCTGGACGTCCAGTTCCGGCGGTCGGTCGCCGACCTCGCCGACATCGCGGACGTCTCCTCCCGCGTGCTGAACGACGCCATGTACGTCCACGAGTCGGGACCCGCCCTGCTGCTCGCCCCCGCCGACGGCGAACGCGGCGAGGACGTCACCGACCGCTCGGCCCGGCTGGTGCTGGCCGCGCTCCGGCAGCGCTACGAGGTGGTCGTGGTGGACTGCGGAACCCAGGTGACCAGCGCCAACGCGGTCGCGGTGGAGACCGCGGAGGTGGCCGTGCTGGTCACCACGCCGGACGTGATCGCCGTCCGGGCGGCCAAGCGGATGGTCCGCATGTGGGACCGGCTGCAGATCCGTAAACCCCAGGACACGGTCACCGTCGTCAACCGCCACAGCCGCGCCGGCGAGATCCAGCCCTCGCTCATCGCCCGCATCACCGGTACGAAGACGGCCGCCTCGGTGATCCCGGCCGGCTTCCGCGAACTCCAGCCGGTCATCGACGCCGGACGGCTCCAGGACCTGGACGCCCGG
Source organism: Streptomyces sp. (assembly GCF_036524955.1). GTDB lineage: Bacteria > Actinomycetota > Actinomycetes > Streptomycetales > Streptomycetaceae > Actinacidiphila. The sequence goes on along the minus strand of NZ_DATDBG010000075.1, from coordinate 39,667 downwards.
TCCACCGTGAAGGCCGGGATCTGGGGGCTGGCGGGCGAGCTGGGGCTGGTGACGGGGGCGGTGCTGCCGGCCCCACGGGGGAAGCGGTCGCGCCGCGACCGCGACCGCGGCCAGGTGACCCTGGAGACGCTGGGGATGACCCCGGTCATCCTGGTCACGCTGATCCTGGTCTGGCAGGCGGTGCTCGCGGGCTACACCTTCACACTGGCGGGCAATGCCGCAGACCAGGCGGCACGGGCCGCGGCGGTCGGCGCCGACGCGGGCGCCGCGGCCCGCAGCGACCTGCCGGACGCCTGGGCCGACGGCATGTCGACGGACGTCGGCCGCGCCAACGGCCAGGTCGAGGTCACTGTCGGCCTCCGCGTCCCGGTCCTCTTCCCGGGCGCGATCGACTTCCCGCTCACCGTGCACGGACACGCGAAGACGGTGGACGAGGAGGGCACGCCGTGAGGGGCGCGCCGCGGACCGCGGCGTCCGCGCGCCACGCGGCCCGGGGTGCGGCGTCGGCGTTTCCGGGTTCGGGAGGCGGCCGGGCCGCCTCGCGTGCGGAGCTGACGCGCCCGGCGTCGGGTGTCGGGCGGGTGGGTCGGCCGCTGCCGCTGCCGCAGTCGCTGGGCGAAGGGTGGCGGGTTCCGCGGTCGGCGTGTGCGTGTCCGGTGACGGACAGCCGGCGGCCGGGCCGCCGATCGCCGGTCCTGCGGGGCGGGGCGCTGTGGCTTTCGCCGGGGCGTGCTTCGAGCCGGCCGGTACCGCACCCGCCGGGCGGGACACGGCCGCGGGCCGCCGCAGGACGCCGCGACCGCGGGGTCGCCTCCCTCGAATACCTCGGCATGCTGCCGTTCCTGCTGCTGATCGCCCTCGCGGGGATTCAGCTCGGCCTGGTGGCGTACTGCGGGCAGCAGGCCGGGACCGCGGCGCGGACCGCCGCCCGGACCGCGGCCGAGCCGGCGCCGCACCCGAACGCGGGGGACGCCGGCAGGGCCGCCGTGAGCGGCTGGGTGGACGTGGACATCGCCTTCCCCGGCACCGGCGACGACCGGAAGGTGACCGCCACCGCCACCGTACGCATCCCCTCCGTACTGCCCGGAGTGAGCTTCTTCGATCCCGTCACCCGGTCCGCGACGATGCCGAGGGAGGACAGCACCCCGTGAGTCTCCGCGCCCGCCTCGCCGTGGACGAGGCCGCCCCGCAGACCCAGGAAAGCCACCTCGTGGCGGTCTACCGGGCCAAGCTGCTTCAGGAGATCGACCTCGCCGAGATGTCCGCGCTCACCGCGGCCGAACGCCGGGCCCGGCTGGAACGCGTCCTCGGGCACATCATCAGCCGCGAGGGCCCGGTGCTGTCCACCACCGAGCGCGCCGCGCTGATCCGGCGTGTGGTGGACGAGGCGCTGGGCCTGGGCATCCTCGAACCGCTCCTGGAAGACCCGTCCATCACCGAGATCATGGTCAACGGCCCCGACCGGATCTACGTCGAACGCGGCGGCCGGGTCGAACCCGTCGCCGCCCGGTTCTCCTCCGCCGAGCAGCTTCTGCAGACCATCGAACGCATCGTGTCCACCGTCAACCGCCGGGTGGACGAGTCCAATCCGATGGTCGACGCCCGGCTCCCGTCCGGCGAACGCGTCAACGTCATCATCCCGCCGCTCTCGCTGACCGGCCCCACCCTCACCATCCGCCGCTTCCCGCGCGCGTACACCCTCCAGGAACTCATCGGCCTGGGCACGCTCGACGAGCACATGCTGCTGCTGCTGTCCTCGTTCGTCCGCGCGAAGTGCAACATCATCGTCAGCGGCGGCACCGGCTCGGGCAAGACCACCCTGCTCAACTCACTGTCCGGGCTGATCCCGGACGGCGAGCGGATCATCACCGTCGAGGACGCCGCCGAACTCCAGCTGCAGCAGGAGCACGTGATCCGGCTGGAGTCCCGCCCGCCCAACGTCGAGGGCGAGGGCCGGATCACCATCCGCGACCTGGTCCGCAACTCGCTGCGGATGCGCCCCGACCGCATCATCGTCGGCGAGGTCCGCGGAGGCGAGACACTGGACATGCTCCAGGCGATGTCCACCGGGCACGACGGCTCGCTCGCCACGGTGCACGCCAACTCCGCGGAGGACGCGGTGCTGCGGCTCCAGACGCTCGCCTCGATGAGCGAGGTCAAGATCCCGTTCGAGGCGCTGCGCGACCAGATCAACTCGGCGGTGGACGTCATCGTCCAGCTCCACCGGCACATCGACGGCACCCGGCGGATCGCCGAGATCGCGGTGCTCTCCTCGCGCGGCCGGGACGTCTTCCGGCTCACCTCCGCCACCCGCTTCCGCGCCGAACCGCTCGGCGTGGACCGCATCGTCCGTGGCTGGTACGAACACCGGCCGGTGCCCCGCGAGATCGGCGAACGCCTGTACCTGGCCGGCGAGCACATACCGGCCGCGTTCGGGATCGGCGCCACCGAACTGGAACTCGACAGCCGGGAGGCGAAATGACGGCAGTCGTCACGGTCGCCGGCGCGACCGACTCCGGGGCGCCGCCCCGCTCCGTCCCGCTCGCCGCCGCTTTCGCGTCCGGGCCGTACCCGCTGCTCGTGCTCGGCGTCAGCACGGTGGCGCTGGTGCTCGGCGTGTGGGGGCTGACCGCGTGGTGGGGCGGCCGGGCGGACCGGGCCGCGCTGGTCGAACGGCTCGCGGGGGCGACGGGGTCAACGAACCGGCAGGCCCCGTTCGCCGGACTCGACCGGCGGGTGCGGCGGTACGCGTGGGGCCAGCGGCTGGCCGGCCGGCTCGCGGCCACCGGCACCGACCTGACGCCCGGCCAGTTCACCGCGTCCGTCGCCGGTTTCGTCGTCGGGGCATGGATCGCCGCCGCGGTGGTCCTCGCCCCCTTCTTCGGGCCGATCGCCGCCCTGCTCGCCGCGTGGGCGGGCTCCTCCTTCCTGGAGTGGCGGCGGCGCGTCCGCAACGAGCGCTTCATCGCCCAACTGCCCGAACTGGCCCGGGTGCTGGCCAACGCGACCCAGGCCGGCCTCGCGCTGCGCACCGCCGTCTCCATGGCCGCGGAGGAACTGGAGGCGCCCGCGGGGGAGGAACTGAAGCAGGTCGCCGACGCCATGGCGCTCGGCCACTCGGTCGAGGACGCCCTAGGCGAGCTGCAACAGCGCCTGCCCAGCCGGGAGTTGATCGTCCTGGTCTCCACGCTGGTGCTGTCCAGCCGGGCCGGCGGCTCCGTGGTGGAGTCCCTGCGCAACCTCACCGTCACCCTGGAGGAGCGCAAGGAGACCCGCCGGGAGATCCGTACCCAGATGTCCCAGGTCACCGTCACCGCCTACGCCGTCCCGGTCATCGGCCTCGGCTCCCTGCTGCTGATGGACCGCATCATGCCGGGCTCGCTCAGCGCGATGACCGGCTCCAACGCCGGGCGGATCGCGGTACTGATCTCGCTCGGCCTGTACGTCGTCGGGTTCGCGCTGATCCGCCGCATGTCCCGGATCGACGTGTGAGGGGCGCGCGATGACACGTGTGAGGGGCGTGCGATGACTCTGCTGGGACTGGCCTTGGGGCTGGCGCTCGCCGCGTGCGCGGTCGGCGCGGTGTACGCGATCGGGCTGATCCGCGCGGACGTCAAACTCCCCGACGACCTCGCGCTCGCCCTCGAGGTCGGCCGCACCCGTACCACCCGGACCGGCAACGCCATCGACCGGATCGGCATCCGCTGGGTGCCGGCCGTGCTGCGCATGATGGGACCCGCCCGGATAGCCCGGACGCGGGCGCGCATCGACCACGCGGGGCACCCGCACGGCCTCACGGTCGAACGGTACGCGGCGCGCCGTGCGGTCTACGGCGGTCTCGGCGGCTTCGGCGGGCTGGTCCTGCTCATCCAGGGCCGCTGGGTCCTCGCGCTGCTGCTGATCGCGTACGGCTGGTACTGGGCCGACCTCGGCATCTGGCTGGCCGTCCGCCGCCGCCGCGACGACATCGAACGCACCCTGCCCGACTTCCTCGACGTCCTCGCCGTCGTCGTCAGCGCCGGCCTCGGCTTCCGCCAGGCGCTGGAGCGCGTCAACTCCGTCTACCAGGGCCCCTGGTCGGACGAGATCCGGGTCGCCCTGCGCCAGATGGACATCGGGGTCAGCCGCCGCGACGCCTTCGACCAGCTCCGCAAGCGCAACCGCAGTGACCAGGTGAGCCAGTTCGTCACCGCCCTCCAGCAGGGCGAGGAACTCGGCGCCCCCATCGCCCGCACCCTCCTCCAGATCGCCACCGACATGCGCCGCACCGAGGCCCAGAACGCCCGCCGCCGCGCGGCCCGGATGGTCCCCCGCGCGACCGGCGTCATCACCACGCTGTTGGTGCCGGCGACGATGATTCTGCTGATCACGGGGACGATCATCGGGTCGCGGATTCAGTTCGGCGACGTCTTCGGGGGCGGGTGAGGGCGGGTGAACGTGATGTCTCCGGCACATCCGGGGAACCCGGCAAATCCCGTGAACCTACTGCGACGGAGCGTCATCACGTTGCATGCTGGCGTGACGGGCGACGGCGCCGGTCGTGCGTCGGCCGGCACCGGCTCAACTGGCTGCGGATGCCCGGGACTCGGGTGTACCTTTGCATTCGCAACCATATTTGCACCTGCAATCCAGCTCGACCCGCTGCGAATCCGACCGAACCAGCGAGAGGCGGTGCGCCGTGGACACCTTCCCTGACAGGCCGCACGCGGCCGCCGCACGCACTAGCCAGGTGACAAAGAATGGGACGAACAACCATGAACAGATGGGTACTTCAGCGCTACACCACCGCCGAGCTATGGCTCCGCGCGCGGACGGAACGCCTGGCGGACCGAGTGGCCACGCGGGCCGCGGACCGGGGCCAGACGTCCTTCGAGTACCTGGGGATCGCGGTGGTGATCGCGGTGATCATCGGGGTGCTGGCGGGAACGACGGACATCGGCACGAAGATCAAGGACTCGATCACCAGCATGATCAACAAGATCACCAGTGGAAGCGGCAAGTAAGCCGGCTCGGCGATGACCGCGGTCAGACGATCGGCATCTACATCGTCGCCATGAGCGCGCTCTTCTTCCTGGCCTTCGCGTACTTCGCGGTCGGCCAGGCCGCGGTCACGCGGAACAGCGCGCAGACGGCCGCGGACGCGGCGGCGCTCGCGGCTGCCCGGGAGCTTCGCGACGAGGTGAAGGTCGACTTCCTGCGCGCCCTGACCGGCGACGATCTCGACGCGCTGGCACGTCTGCTGGCGAACGCCGGTACCGACGACGGGTCCGCCTGCGCTGCGGCCGGTACGTATGCCGATGACAACCAGGCCGAACTTCGTGGGTGCGACCCGGTATCCGGCCCACCCGGTTACACCGTTACGGTCAGGACCCTGGGCACGGTGGGCAGTTCGGTGATCGACGGCACCGAGGACAAGCACGCTGAGGCCACCGCCACCGCTGTGGTGGAACCGCGGTGCACGTTCGGCGACAAGGACGGCCACACGATCCGGTTCGCCTGCCGCGACGGCGACCTGACGATCGATCCGACAGCGGACGGCTTCACGCTCGATCTGTCCGCCTTCTACTCCGTCCATCTGAGCAAGTGACGACCGGCCGAAAAACGAGGGAACGGGGAACGATGGGATACCGGCGCAGGGCGACGACCGCGGTGGCACTCGGAGCCGTGGCGGCGATCACGGTGGCGGGCTGCGGTGGTGGCGGGGGCGACGAGAAGGCGGACAGCAAGCCGTCGGCGGCGGCCGGTGCGCCCGCCACCACGAGCGGTGCGGGCAGCAGCGCCGCACCGTCCGCCACGCCGACCCAGATCCTGGCCCAGATCAAGGGCGAGAAGGACATCGAGGTCACCATCAACTCGGCCGTACGGGATTCCGGCGGTTTCGTCACGGTTCAAGGCATGCTCACCAACAACGGGACCAGGATCTTCAACGCCGACGACTGGGTCGGCAACGAGACCGAGCTCGCGCCCTCCGGCGCCTCCGTCGCGGGCGCCGTCCTCGTCGACGAGGCGGGCAAGAAGCGGTACTACGTGCTGCGGGACACCGATGGCAAGTGCCTGTGCACGATGAAGCTGCTGAGCATCCAACCCCAGGAAACCCGCCCCTTCTTCGCCCAGTTCCCCGCCCCGCCCGCCGCCACCACGCAGGTGGATTTCTCGCTGCCGACCATGCCGCCCGCCAAGATCACCATCTCGGAGGGGTGAGGCGCAGGTGAAACCGAAGGCTTCCGCGGCCACCACCGCAGCCATCCTGATCGCCGTGCTGGTCACCGGTACCGCGGTGGGCGGCGGTGCGGCCATCGCCGATGACAATCCGCCGCCGAACGCCGGCGACGCCATCCCCGGCGCCCCGGTGAAGGTCGATCCGGCCTCGCCGAACCTCCGGCTGCCGGAGGGGGCGAAGCTGGCACCGCCCAAGGTGCTGGACATCGTGTCCGTCACGGACCAGAGCACCGTGGCGGCCAGCCAGCCGGAGCAGCGGCAGGAGCAGTCCAACTCGCAGGTCACGTACGCGCTCCAGTCGGAGGTGCTGTTCGCCATCGACAGCGCGAGGCTCTCGCCGGCCGCGGCCTCGCGGATCCGGGCGATCGCGGGCGACATCAAGGCGCGACACGTCACGTCACCCATTCGTGTATTCGGCTTCACCGACAACCTGGGCAGCAGCGACCATGGGGATGTGCTGTCCAAGGCGCGGGCCGACGCGGTCTACACAGTCCTGGCAACGGCGCTGGGCGCGCTGGGTGACGCATCCCACACCTTCCAAGTCCGCGGGTACGGCGAGGACTACCCAATTGCGGACAATTCCACGGAAAGCGGCCGCCGCCAGAACCGTCGAGTCGAAATCACCTTTACGCCACCTGCCGCATAAGGGCCTGGCCGACCGCTCAAACGCGGTACGGTGTAACTCCCCCCCTCGGGCCGGTTCGCTCTCCCCCCCCTGCGAACCGGCCCGTTTTCTGTCCCGGGCGGGGTGCCGACGCCGGTACGTCGCATCTCGCGGGACCCAGTGGAACGCCATGAGGCGGCCGGCGTGTGCGGGGGCGCTCCCGGGCACGCCGCTGGCCCGTCAGCACGTGTCCACCGGCAACCGCGCCGCCGTACCGTGGTCCGGTTCCCGTCCCTGCGGCTCTGCCGCCGCCCTGCGCGGCAGCCGACCGGCCCCCCCCGTAGAGCCCGTACACGCGCCCGGGGAGCCTTACGAACCCCCCGCGGTCACCTCCACCCGCGCCCCCCTCACCACCCCCCACTCCGCCAGCGCGCCCGCCTCCGCCTCCAGGACGTGGCGGGCGCGGAAGCGGGGGCGGCCGAGGCGGCCCGGGGGCATGGTGCGGGTGGCGAGGACGCGCAGGTGGCGGTCGAGGTACGCGACGTCGATGGTGAACCGCATGCGCAGGGTGTGGACGCTGGAGGCCGGGGTGAGCAGCAGGGCGCCCTCGATGCCGTCGTGGCCGAGCAGACCGCGGGTGCGGGCGCGGTAGGAGGCGGCGATCCGCAGGGGTACCGCGGTCCCGGGTGTGCGCAGGGTCCCGTCGCCGTCTCGCAGGCGTTGTCGGCGCATGGCCCCTCCCCGGGGCCGGGTTGGCGTGTACGGTCGGCCCGGTGCATGTCTATCTGATCGCGGGCGCCGCCGTCTGGGGATTGGCCGGCGGGCTGCTGGTGCCGCGCGCCGCCTACCGGCTGGCCGTCCCCGCGGGCGAGCCCTGGGCCGCGGTCTGCCCTGCCGGGCACGCGATCCGCGGCTGGCTCGGCCCGGCCCGCTGCCCCGCGTGCGCCACGCCCCCGTACGGCCTCGGTTACGGTGCCGCGGCGGCCGGCGCCCTCGCCTGCGGGGCGCTCGCGCTCACCCTGGGGGCGCACCCCGAACTCGTCGTCTGGCTGCTGCTCGTCCCCGTCGGCCTGGTCCTGGCCCGGGTGGACCTCCTCGTCTTCCGCCTCCCCGACGTCCTCACCCTCCCCGCGCTGCCCGTCACCGCCGCGCTGCTCGGCCTCGCGGCCCTCCTCCCCGCCCACGACGGCTCCTGGACCCGCGCCCTGCTCGCCGCGGTCGCGGTCGGCGCGATCTATCTCGTGATGTTCCTCGTCAACCCGGCGGGCATGGGCTTCGGCGACGTCAAACTCGCCCCCACCCTCGGCCTGTCCCTCGGCTGGTACGGCTGGCCGTCCGTCGTCACCGGCACGTTCGCCGGGCTCGCCCTCGGCGCCCTGGCGGGCCTCCTCCTCATCGCCGGCCGCAGGGCGACCCGCAAGACGGCCATCCCCTTCGGGCCCTTCATGCTGATCGGTGCCCTCGGCGCGCTGCTCATCGGCTGACCGGGCGGTCACGTTCGCACCCCCGGGCACGGGTCGCGCCGGACCCAGGCCGCCCGGTGTCCCAGGGCAGGCGAGCGGGCGTGCCCGAGTCAGGAGCACGCCGGCACGGTGACCGAGGGCAGGGGGCGTGCCCCGAGGCGGAAGCGAGGCCGCACGGTGGTTGAGGGCGGGCGGGCGCCGCGAGGCAGGCGGGGACTTTTGGGTCGACCTACTGCTCGCTGCTGATCGCCCAGAGATTGACGCCCTCCGGCTCCACCGCGTACCGGTCGATCTCGGCCAGTTCTTCCGCAGTGAGGGGCGCCGCCCCGACGGCGGCGACGTTCGCCTCCAGTTGGGCCACGGAGGAGGCCCCGATGAGGGCCGACGTGACGCGAGGGTCCCGCAGCGCCCAGCTGAGGGCGAGCTGCGCGAGGGACTGGCCGCGGGCCGCGGCGATGTCGTTGAGCGCGCGCAGCCGGGTGATCGTCTCGGGGTTGACCAGCGCGGGGTTGAGGGACTTGCCCTGGGCGGCGCGGGAGTCCTGCGGGATGCCGCCGAGGTAGCGGTCGGTGAGCAGGCCCTGCGCGAGAGGCACGAAGCCGATGCAGCCCATGCCCTCCTCCGCCAGGACGTCGAGCAGCCCTTCCGTCTCGATCCAGCGGTTGATCATGGAGTACGAGGGCTGGTGGATCAGCGCCGGCACCCCCAGCTCCCGCAGGATCCGCGCCGCCTCCCTCGTACGGTCGGGGCCGTAGGAGGAGATGCCGACGTAGAGCGCCTTGCCCTGCCGGACCGCGGAGGCCAGCGCGCCCATCGTCTCCTCGAGGGGGGTCTCCGGGTCGAACCGGTGGGAGTAGAAGATGTCGACGTAGTCAAGACCCATTCGGGTGAGCGACTGGTCGAGCGAGGCCAGCAGGTACTTGCGGGAGCCCCACTCGCCGTACGGTCCCGGCCACATGTCGTAGCCGGCCTTGGTGGAGATGACGAGTTCGTCGCGGTACGGGCGGAAGTCCTGGGCGAAGATGGTGCCGAAGTTGGCCTCGGCGGCGCCGTACGGCGGGCCGTAGTTGTTGGCCAGGTCGAAGTGGGTGACGCCGAGGTCGAAGGCGCGGCGCAGGATCGCCCGCTGGGAGTCGAGGGTGCGGTCGTCACCGAAGTTGTGCCACAGGCCGAGCGAGACGGCCGGGAGCTTGAGGCCGCTGCGGCCGGTGCGGCGGTACTCCATGGAGTCGTAGCGCTCGTCGGCGGCGCGGTAGAGGTTTCTTATGTTCACCGGCCCTGCTTATCACGTGTGCCCGAACCGGTTGCGGCGAGCTGCCGCCGTGCGCGCCCGGCAGCCGGAGCGCACCCGCCCCGCCCGCGCCCGCCCCGCCCCCGTACCCGCCGTGCGTCCGCCCCCCCGTACCCGGTTCGTGTATGCGGCCGTCTCCGCAGTAGTGTGGCCGCCGGGCGTCGAGCGCAGGAGGGGCTGGTACGCGATGAATCTGCGCGACCTGGTGTACGGGCTGTACTCCCGCAGGGTGGAACGCCGCCTCGACGTGTCCCAGGCCCCCAAGCACATCGGCGTGATCCTGGACGGCAACCGGCGCTGGGCCAAGGCGGCCGGCGGCACCACCGAGCAGGGCCACCGGGCCGGCGCGGACAAGATCGCCGAGATGCTGGGCTGGTGCGAGGAGACCGGTGTCGAGGTGGTCACGCTGTGGCTGCTGTCCACCGACAACCTGGACCGGCCCGCCGAGGAACTGGTCCCGCTGCTGGGCATCATCGAGGACGCGGTGACCGAGCTCGCCGCGACCGGCCGCTGGCAGGTGAACCACGTGGGCACCATGGACCTGCTGCCCGCGCACACCCAGTCCGTGCTGAAGGAGGCCGAGCAGGCCACCCACGGCGTCACCGGCATCCTGGTGAACGTGGCGGTCGGCTACGGCGGCCGGCAGGAGATCGCCGACGCCGTACGGTCGCTGCTGCACGAGCACGCCGGGCGCGGCACGTCCATCGAGGACCTGGCCGAGATCCTGGACGTGGAGCACATCGCCGAGCACCTCTACACCCGCGGCCAGCCCGATCCGGACCTGGTGATCCGCACCTCGGGCGAACAGCGGTTGTCCGGATTCATGCTGTGGCAGAGCGCCCATTCGGAGTATTACTTCTGCGAGGTCTTCTGGCCCGCGTTCCGCAAGGTGGACTTCCTGCGTGCGCTGCGGGACTACGCCGCCCGGCACCGCCGCTACGGCGCGTGATGCCCTCCCCTTGCCTTCGGCGGGGGGATCCCCGGCCGCCGCCAGCGGCTTCTCCGTGACGCCCGTCCGCCGCCGAACGGGGGGTGAGCGCTGGGTGATCGTTCCATGACCATCGGACGACTGTCATATGCATTCGCATGGGCATAGGCTTAGCCGGGCATATCACTGGCAGACCGGCATCCGGCCCACGGTTGCCGGCTTTGCAGACTCACCTCTCCCGAGGGGGTTCGTCCACACGTGGTGACCAGCAAGAATCGCCGTGATCACGACCGGCGCACGTACGTACTCGACACCAGCGTGCTGCTCGCCGACCCCAACGCTTTCGCCAGGTTCGACGAGCACGAGGTAGTGCTTCCGGTCGTCGTGGTGACGGAGTTGGAGGCCAAGCGCCACCATCCGGAACTCGGCTACTTCGCCCGCCAGGCGTTGCGGCAGCTCGACGAGTTCCGGATCCGCTACGGCAGGCTCGACTCGCCGATCCCGATCGGCGAGATCGGCGGCACGCTCCGCGTCGAACTCAACCACTCCGACCCCGGGGTACTGCCCGCGGGTTTCCGGCTCGGTGACAACGACTCGCGCATCCTGGCGGTCGCCCGCAATCTCCAGGCCGAGGGGTACGACGTCACAGTCGTCTCCAAGGACCTGCCGCTGCGGGTGAAGGCGTCCTCGGTCGGCCTGCTGGCCGAGGAGTACCGGGCCGAGCTCGCGATCACCTCCGGCTGGACGGGAATGGAGGAACTGCTGGTCGGTGCGGAGGACGTCGACGCGCTCTTCGCGCAGGACACGATCGAACTGCCCGAGGCCGCGGACCTGCCGGTGCACACCGGCCTGGTGCTCCAGTCCGAGCGCGGCAAGGCGCTCGGCCGGGTCACCGCGGACGGCCGGGTCAAGCTGGTGCGCGGGGACCGCGAGGCGTTCGGCATCCACGGCCGCAGCGCCGAACAGCGCATCGCCCTGGACCTCCTGCTGGACCCGGAGGTCGGCATCGTGTCGATGGGCGGGCGCGCCGGCACCGGAAAGTCGGCGCTGGCGCTGTGCGCCGGCCTTGAGGCGGTCCTGGAGCGCCGTCAGCACCGCAAGGTGATGGTCTTCCGGCCGCTGTACGCGGTCGGCGGCCAGGAACTCGGCTACCTGCCGGGCAGCGAGGCCGAGAAGATGAGCCCGTGGGCTCAGGCGGTCTTCGACACGCTCTCCGCGGTGACGTCCAAGGAGGTCATCGAGGAGGTGGTGGCCCGCGGCATGCTGGAGGTGCTGCCGCTCACCCACATCAGGGGCCGCTCGCTGCACGACGCCTTCGTGATCGTGGACGAGGCCCAGTCGCTGGAGCGCAACGTGCTGCTGACCGTGCTGTCGCGGGTCGGCGCCGGATCGCGGGTGGTGCTCACCCACGACGTCGCCCAGCGCGACAACCTCCGGGTGGGGCGGTACGACGGCGTGGTGGCGGTGGTGGAGAAGCTGAAAGGCCATCCGCTCTTCGCCCACGTGACGCTGAACCGTTCCGAACGGTCCCCCATCGCAGCCCTCGTGACGGAGATGCTGGAGGACGGGGTGGCCTGACCTGAAGCCGGGACTTCCGCGTGATGTCCCGATTTGAATACGAATAGCATGAGTTGAGGCTGCTGCGCCCCGCAGGAGGGGCGCAGCAGCTTAGCGTTTCCCGGGCCCGGCCGCTGAAATTTACCGCCGTCCGCGGCGTGTGAACTTTGCCACTCAACCGGAAATTGCCGCGCGGCGTCCCGGTACGGCAGGGTGTGAGGCTGTCAGGCCCCGCTTATGGCACTCCCGCGCCCCAGGGCAAGGGAACAGCACCACCCCCACAAATCCACAACGGCCGCCATAAGCCGCCCGAGCATCACGCGGACCCCGCAAGGGACTTCGCGCCGGGCCAGTGCCCCCGTGACCGACCGGCCCGAACAGCGGACCGGTCAGGGGGACAGCGCCAGGGGCGCGATTGCGTCCGTCCGGTCCCCGGACGGACGCTTCCGGAAGGAAACCGTGTGAGCCGGATCTCGGTCCGGGGACTCGCGGTGGCATCCGCCACCGCCGTCACCACTGTGGGCGCCGTCGTCGGCGTCGCGTCGGGAGCGGAACAGGGCGGCAGCACCGAGGCCGTCGAACCCGCCGGCACGACGACCCTCCTCGCGGACATCCCCGAGGGGCAGCAGGTTCAGCAGGCATCGCTGACCGAGCAGGTACTCGCTCAGTCCGACGCCGCTGACACGACGGCGCGGCAGTCCGCCGAGCAGGCCGCCCGTGTGCAGGCCGCCAAGGACGCAGCCGCCAAGAAGAAGGCAGCGGACGAAGCCGCGGCCAAGGCGAGGGAAGAGGCCGCCAGCCGCGGCGACGCGCGCGCCAGTTTCCCGGTCCAGGCCTCGTACTCGATCGCCGAGGTCCAGGCGATGGCCAAGCAGATCGTGGGCAGCGGCCAGTACTTCTGCTTCTCCAACATCGTGGAGCACGAGAGCGGTTGGCGGTACACCGCCACCAATGCCTCCTCCGGTGCCTACGGTCTGGTCCAGGCGCTGCCCGGCTCCAAGATGGCCTCGGCCGGCGCCGACTGGCAGACCAATCCGGCCACGCAGATAAAGTGGGGCCTGAACTACATGAACAGCCGCTATGGCAGCCCGTGCGGCGCCTGGCAGTTCTGGCAGGTCAACCACTGGTACTAGGGCCTGTCTGACACATCCCGCCTGCGCCGCGGCGCCTGGCACGCACGCTCGCCGCGTTGTCGGGACCGTCCCAGTAAGCCCAGTCGGGCCCAGTAGGTCTGCCCAGTAGGCCCGTTACCCTACGACGAGGACGGCCCTCCGCCGTGCGGTCGCACGCACCGGACACCGCGAGCCCCGCGCTGCGGGCGGACGGGGCTCTTTGTCAGACAGGCCTTGGTGCCGCGTCGGCGCGTCGGCCGCGTCGGCCACATTGTCGGGGTGTGCCCCGTCGCGACCCCCGGCACGGCACCTCGCGGCGTTGCCGCACCGACCGGGCAGGCCCGCGACGGGGCCGGTCCGGCGCCCTGCGACGCACCGCACCGGACGCCGCTCCCTGACGGGCAAACTTCTGACCGACGCGGCACCAGGCCGGCCCCGGCGACCGGCGGGCCGACACTCGCCAGCGCCTCTTGGACAACCCCGATCCCGGGTAACGTCGTCTCACACAGCGGTGCCACAGACGGCGGTGCCACAGAGGGCCGAAGGGGTCAGGGGAAGCAGCAATGCCGGAGAAGCGCCACTGGAGCGCTGCCCTCGCCGACCGCCTGGCCGGACTGGCCGGGCAGATCGACGAGCGGCACGCCAAGGTCACCGCCCGCGACGCCGTGCAGCCGTCTGCGGAGCGATCGCAGGCCGGGCGACCGTCTGCGGAGCGACCGTCGGCCGCCGAACCCGCAGCCGCGGATCCGGCGGCCGACGCTCGTGTCTCCGCACCCGAGGCTCGCGGACCGGCCGCACCCCGCCGCTCCGTACCGGCTCAGCGCGTCCCCGTCATCGAACCGGTCGCCGCCGTGCCGTGGAGCATGCGGGTCGCCGCGGAGATCGGGTGGCGGCTGCTGGTCCTGGCCGGCACGGTGTGGGTACTGATGCGGGTGATCGGGGCGGTCCGGCTGGTGGTGCTGGCGTTCGTCGCCGCACTGCTCATCACCGCGCTGCTGCAACCGTTCGTGGCCCGCCTCAAGCGGCTCGGGGTGCCGAGGGGGCTGGCCACCGTGCTGGTCTGCGGCGGCGGCTTCGTCGTCATCGGCCTGGTCGGCTGGTTCGTGGTGTGGCAGGTGATGGACAACGTCGACAACCTGTCCAACAGCCTCCAGGACGGCATCACCGAGGGCAAGCAGTGGCTGCTCGACAGCCCCTTCCATGTCACCGACAACCAGATCAACCAGGTCGCCAACAACCTCAGCGACGCGCTCGGCTCCAACACCAAGGCGTTGACGGACGCCGGGCTGCAAGGCGTCACCTACATCGTGGAGTTGCTGACCGGACTGCTGCTGGCGATGTTCAGCACGCTGTTCCTGCTCTACGACGGGGCGAACATATGGAACTGGGCGCTGCGGCTCTTCCCCGAGGGCGCGAGGGGCGCGCTCGCCGGAGCCGGCCCGCGCGCCTGGCGCACCCTCACCCTCTACGTGCGGGGCACGGTGATCGTCGCCCTCATCGACGCCATCTTCATCGGCGTCGGCATCTACTTCCTCGGGGTGCCGATGGCGGTGCCGCTGGCCGTCGTCATCTTCCTCAGCTCGTTCGTGCCCCTGGTCGGCGCGGTCGCCTCCGGCGTCATCGCGGTGGTGGTCGGTCTGGTCACCGAGGGGCCGTTCACGGCGCTGATGGTGCTGGCCGTGGTGCTCGCGGTGCAGCAGATCGAGGGCCACATCCTCCAGCCGTTCATCCTCGGCCGCGCGGTGCAGGTCCACCCGCTCGCCGTCGTCCTCTCGGTGGCGGCCGGCTCGATGGTGGCCGGCATCGGCGGCGCGGTCGTCGCCGTACCCCTCGTCGCGGTCAGCAACACGGTTGTCAGCTATCTCCGGTCCTACGCCCGCGAATCCGCGATCTACGAGAATGTGCCGGGCTCCCTCGCGTCCGGCTCGGACCCGGCCCCGGTAGCGGCCCAGGATCCCGCTGCGGTCTCCGACCCGGCCCCCGCGTAGTGCCCCGCCCCCCGCCCGGGGCGCGGGGAACGGCGCGACCGGCCCCCACCGTCCCGCATCCCGGGAACGACCGGAACCGAGCCCGGCGGGCTCCGGCGCGCCGCCGGGGCCGCCACACGCCGTGGCTGTGCAGTTCCCCGCGCCCCCTCAGAAGGCTCTTCGCAGGGGCGACATGCAGCCCCGGGGCACGGAAATCTCACGTGTCCCGGGACTGCGTCCTTCGGCTCAGCCCGCCGTGACCGCCTCGGCGATCCGTTCACCGGGCTGCGCGTCGATCCGCCGCCAGCAGTCGAAGGCGCGCTCCAGCGCCGGGGCGCTCACCCGTCCTTGCGATGGCCGGCGACGTTGGAGACCGGCCGGCCGCGGGCCGCGTCGTCCAGGACCTCGCGGACCATCGTGCCGGGCGGCCCGAAGCCGTCGTCCTCGCGCTGCGGGGTGTACGCCCCGCGCACCGTCTCGCCCGCCGCCTGCCGGCCGGGGATGTCCCCGTACGCCTGCGGGAAGGCCGCCGGACCGCCGTAGGAGTTCGGCGCGGCCAAGCCGCGCGGGCCGCGCCCGCTGCCCGGGCTGCCCTGTTCGCCGGCCACGGTCGAGAAGCGGACCGGTATCCGCGTGCTGCGGCCGGGCTGGAAGAGGCCGGCCTCGGTGAACCGGCTGACGTCGTTGGCCACCTCGAACCGCCCGTACGCCCCGCTCGCCTTGGCGTGCGCCACCCGCTCAGGCACCCGCTCCCGGTTGAACCGGGCCATCCTCTCGGTCAGGCAGTGGTCCTGCGGCAGGATCGCGCCGGCCGGGCCCACGGTCAGCGAGTGCCCGTCGCTCTCCACCGGGATGTCCGCGCTGGTGGTCGTGTGCTGGAGGTTCGGCGTGCTCATCTGGTGTCCTCCCGTCCGGCGGCCGGAGGGCGCCGGGTATCGGGTGTCGCGTCACGTCGCAGTAGCTGTTACCCACGTTCCCACCGAACCCACGAGTCGGCACCCGGACTGCCCCCTCTGTCACTCTTTTGCCTCCGGGCGGGGTTCGCCGCTCGCCCGCCGATCCGCCGCCGGGTTCGCCGTGCGGCCATCGAGCCGTGGTGTCCTGCAGCGGCCTCCGGCCGCGGAGCGCGCCGGTGTCGAAGGAGCGCGCGCCGGTGTCGAGAAGGAGCGCGCGCAGTGAGCGAGGCACGAGCGAGCGAGCACGGTCGGCTGTCGACACCGGATTCAAGTGCCCGGAGGCGCGAGGGCGGCAGAAAATCAGCCGATGGGCAGCTCGAACCAGACCACCTTGCCCGCGCCCAGCCGGGTCGCGCCCCATCGCTGCGCCATCCGGTTGACCAGGTAGAGCCCCCGGCCGCCCTCCTCCTCGGGGGCGGCGTGCCGCATACGGGGGAGCAGCGGCGCGTCGTCGCCGACCTCGCAGCGCAGCACGTCGGTACGGAGCAGCCGCAGGGTGATCGGCCGTTCCGCGTACCGCACCGCGTTGGTGACGATCTCGCTGACCAGCAGCTCGGCCGCGTCCAGCTGCTCCTCCAGGTCCCAGCGGCGCAGCGCCTGGCGGACCAGGCGGCGGGCCCGGCCCGCGGTCTGCGCCTGCGGCTCCAGGAACCAGTACGCGACGTCGCTCGGCGCGATCCCGTCGAACCGGGCGGCCAGCAGCGCGATGTCGTCGTCCCGGTCGCCGGGGCCCAGGATCTCCAGCACCTCGTCGCAGAGCGGCTCCAGCGGCGGCGGGGAGACCACCGCCGCCGCGTCGTGCAGACGCTCGCGCAGCAGCTCGATGCCGCCCCACACGTCTCGGCTGCGGGACTCCACCAGGCCGTCGGTGTAGAGCAGCAGCGTCGCCCCGGCCGGGGCGGGCAGCTCCACCGCCTCGAACGGCACCCCGCCCACGCCGATCGGCGCGCCCGGCGGCACCCGCAGCACCTCGGCCAGTCCGTCCGCGTGCAGCAGTACTGGCGGCGGATGGCCGGCGTTGGCCACCACCAGGCGGTGCGCGATCGGGTCGTAGACCGCGTAGACGCAGGTCGCCATCCGGTCCTGGCCGAGCCGCTGGGCCTGCTCGTCCAGGTGGTACAGCACCTCCTGCGGCGCCAGGTCGAGTCCGGCGAGGGTCTGCACGGTGGTACGGAGCTGGCCCATGATCGCCGCGGACGTCATGGAGTGGCCCATCACGTCCCCGACCACCAGCGCCACCCGGCTGCCGGGCAGCGGGATCGCGTCGTACCAGTCGCCGCCGACCCGGGCGGACTCGGCGGCCGGCAGATAACGGCTGGCGAGCTGTACACCGGTCGGCTGCGGCAGGGAGTCGGGCAGCATCTCGCGCTGGAGCGCGTCGGCGATGTACGCCTCGCGCCCGTACAGCACGGCCTTGTCCACGCCGAGCGCGGTGTGCGTGGCGAGCTGTGCGGCCACCAGCAGGTCGTCGGCCTCGAACGGCGACCGCTCCGTGCGGCGCAGCAGCACCGCGGCGCCGATCACCCGCCGCCGGCCCCGAAGCGGCGCCAGCAGCGCGCGGCGGCCGGTCGGCAGCGGGCTCTCCGGGTAACCCAGCAGTTCCGCCAGCGCGTCGGCGGCCCGCGGCGACTCGGCGAAGACCGGCCGTACCCCGCGCAGCACCTCCGCCAGCGGCCCGTCCAGCAGCACCGAGATGGTCTCCGAGCCGTACGGCGCGTCCAGCGCGGGCAGCAGCGGGGCGGCGGCGCCCACCGGCGCGTCGTGGGGCTGGTCGGCCGGGCCGTCCAGTTCGCCGTCCGCCCGGCGCAGCCGCAGCCGCAGCGGCCCGGACGGCCGCTCGTCGCCCACCGGCAGCGGATCGCGCAGATACACCAGGATCGCGTCGGCGAACGCGGGCACGGCGGAGCGGCACAGGCCCAGCAGGATCTCGTCGAGATCGAGCCCGCGGGCGATCCGCCGGGTCGCGGCTCCCACATACCGCAGCCGGTCGGCCTCCGGCCCGGTCTGCACGGGCATCGGAATCCGCATTCCCACTGAATCCTCGTCCGCCGGATACCCGGCCGCCGCCCGCGGTGTCCCGCGCGGCGGCGTACTCACAAACGCCCCCAACGCCTCACTCCCGTCCCCCAATCGGGGCACCAACCCACTCCCCTGCGCCGGAGTCGGCGGCAACGGCCCCGTGTCTGCCGGCGCACCACTGTACGACTCTCCGGACGGCGCGGGCGGCGGTTCTGCCTCCGGCCCGGGACAAGGCCGGGCGGGGTCCGACGGATTCCCTGCTCCCTGCCCGGCCATGGGGTCACCATACGGTGTGCCCCGGGGCACGGTGGTGCCGCCGTCCGGGTCACCTGACTCGGCCATGGCCACGGGTCCGCCGGCCGTGGGGTCGTCGCCGAACTCGTCGTGCGGGCGCGGCCCGCCGGGCGCCCCCGTCCGCGGATCACCGGGTGCGGCCGGCACCGCGGGGTCCGGCTCCTCGACGTGCCCGTGGGAACAGGGCGCGCCCGCGGGCCCGTCGCCGGTGTGCGGGCGGGCCGGGCACGCCAGCCGCCCCGGACGCGCGTCCGGGGGGTTGGTGGCCAGGGTGAAGCCGCCGCGCGGGTCCGGCGGCGCGGGCGGTCGGGGCGGGTCCGTGGTCACGCGAGTCGTTCCATCCGTCTGTGCTCCGCCGCGGCCAGCGGCACGGCACGGCTCGGGCCTGGTCAGGTCAGGCGCGTCGGCAGTAGAGGAAGATCTGTTCCTCCGGCGGCACAGCGGTGCTCGCCGGCGCGTAGGCGTACGACTCCTCCTCGGTCACCTCGAAGCCGGCGTCCGTCACCACATGGCGCAGTTCGTCCCGTAGATAACCGGATACCCGGATCGTGTTACCGAGGAACGGAATCGGCGTGTCGTCAAGATCCGCCTCGACCATCGACAGCGCCAGCAGCCCGCCGGGCCGCAGCAGGTCCCGGATGGACCCCAGCGCGAACGGGATCTCCGCCTTCGGCAGCATCAGCAGCGAGAAGAAGGCCGCGGCCGCGTCGAAGCCGCCCGCCGCCAGTGGCCCGCCGTCGGCCAGGTCCGCGATGTCCGCCCGCAGGAACTCCGCCTCCGGCACGTTCTCCCGCGCCCTGGCCAGCATCCCCGAGGACAGGTCCACGCCGGTCACCCGCAACCCCGCGTCGGTGAGCTGACGGGCGGTCGGCGTTCCCGTACCGCAGCCGAGGTCCAGCACCCGCGAACCCGGGGCCAGCGAAGCCGTCAGCCAGGTGCCGGCCGCGAGCTGGCCCTCCTTGTGCGGGAACGCCTCGTCGTACCGGTCGCCGATGGCGTCGAACGCCTCCGCCTGCCCGGTACGGTCCCCTCGCCACCCCTTGGTACGGGGAGCTCCTACGCGCTCGTCACCGCCGGTTCCCACTGTTCACGGCCTCCCTGAGTGCTTCGGATCGGGACGCCGTCGGAGGGCGTCGCCTGTAACGTGGCGGGCTGTCATGCTCCGGACCGCCCCGGCCCTGTCCGGTGCGCCCCGACTGATCCGTGCCGGCTCTTCGCACTGGTCCGAGCCGGAGCGGCCGGCCGGGTTGCCACCGGTCCCGCCGCTGGAGCACACGTCGGACCGCGCCGGTCGTACAGGCCATGACGTGGCGTCAAACTCTAGGCTGCGTTGGGCAATCGCGCAGTGTTCCGGGGGACGATCCTACGGTTGGGGGTCCGGGACGCAACAAGGGGCTCGGTCGTATCAGGCGGTACGAGGGGGCGGCGGGTCGGCTGGCGGTCGGCTGGCGCGGCCGGTCGTGGTCTGCTCGGAAGGCCGTGGTCTGCTCGTACGGCCGCAGGCTGCTTCTACGGCCGCGGGCTGCTCGTACGGTCGGGCGGGCGCGGTCCGATCGGATGCCCGCGCCGGTCACCGCTGCTCAGCCGGCCGGCCGTACTCGGTCAGCCGGCCGGCCGGTCCCAGTCGGCCGGGAGCGCCGGTACCGGCCAGGACGGATCGGGCCGCCAGTCCTGCCAGTGGTCGCGGAACGGCGGTCCCCAGGACTGGATCACCTCCACCGCCCGTTGCCCCGCCTGCCTGACCCGGGCCGCGAGCGCCGCCGGCATCAGGCCGTCGGTCTGCGCCTGCGCGAACTCGTCCTCGTCCCGCCAGTACCAGCTGCGGTCCGGGTGCACCGAGATGTCCAGGAAGTGGTCCTCCGAGTCCACCCCGCCCGACCAGCGGCTCAGCGGCTCCTCCAGGTTCACGTACCAGCTACGGAACCGCCACCCCTGATCCCAGAACAGCCACACCGACCACGGCTCGCCCGGCCGCGCCAGCTTCAGCACCCCGGTACCCCACCACTCCTCCACACTCCGCACCCGGGGCTTCACGTACCTGCTGGCCAGCGGCTCGCGGTGGACCGGCGTACCGTCCGCCAGCACCGGCCGCACACACGGCGTCCCCGGGGCCATCCACACCGCCAGCAGCTCCGCGTCGTCCCGCACCACGGTCACCGGCCGGCAGATGTGCACCTGGTCCGTCCCGTTCCCGCGATACCGCCACAGCACCTGGTCCCCGGGCGCCCAGAACCCCTGCTCCGGCTCGCCCTGCCTGTGCTGCGGGAAATGCCCGTTGTTCCGCCCGCCCGGAATCGAGGTGTCGACGTCGGCTGTCATGAACAGAGCTTAAGGATCGTGTGTTACGGGCGGGTCATCCGCAACACGTCGAGTGCGTCGTCGAGTTGCTTTTCCGTCAGCAGGCCGCGCTCGACGTAGCCGCCCTCCATGACGGTCTGTCGGATGGTCTTCCGTTCGGCGAGGGACTTCTTGGCCACCTTGGCGGCCTCCTCGTAGCCGAGATAGCGGTTGAGGGGGGTGACGACGGAGGGGGAGGACTCGGCGTACTCACGGGCGCGGTCGGCGTCGGCCGTGACGCCGTCGATCGTGCGGTCGGCGAGCAGGCGGGTGACGTTGGCGAGCAGGCGTACGGACTCCAGGACGTTGCGGGCGATCACCGGCAGCATCACGTTGAGCTCGAAATTGCCCGACGCGCCCGCCACGGCGACGGTGGTGTCGTTTCCCATGACCTGGGCGGCGACCATCAGGACGGCTTCGGGGACCACCGGGTTGACCTTGCCGGGCATGATCGACGAGCCGGGCTGGAGGTCGGGGAGGCGGATCTCGGCGAGACCGGTACGGGGGCCCGAGGCCATCCACCGCAGGTCGTTGGCGATCTTGGTGAGGCCGACCGCGATCGTACGGAGCTGGCCGGAGAGCTCCACGACGCCGTCCCGGGCGCCCTGGGCCTCGAAGTGGTTGCGGGCCTCGGTCAGCGGCAGCCCGGTGGCCCTGGCGACCTCGGCGATCACCGCGGCCGGGAACCCCGGCGGCGTGTTGATGCCGGTGCCGACCGCGGTCCCGCCCAGCGGCAGTTCCGCCAGCCGGGGCAGCGACGCGCGCAGCCGCTCGACGCCGTACCGTACCTGCGCCGCGTACCCACCGAACTCCTGTCCGAGCGTCACCGGTGTGGCGTCCATCAGATGCGTGCGGCCCGACTTCACCACCGAGGCGAACTCCGCCGCCTTCGCCTCCAGGGATTCGGCCAGACGGGTGAGCGCCGGGATCAGGTCGCGGGTCACCGCGGCGGTGGCCGCGATGTGGAGCGAGGACGGGAAGACGTCATTGGACGACTGCGAGGCGTTGACGTGGTCGTTGGGGTGCACGTCGCGGCCGAGCCGTTCGGCGGCCAGGGTCGCGATCACCTCGTTCATGTTCATGTTCGACGAGGTGCCGGAGCCGGTCTGGAACACGTCCACCGGGAAGTGGTCGTCCCACTGCCCGGCCGCCACCTCCGCCGCGGCCTCCTGAACGGCCTCGGCCACGTCGTTGCCGAGCACCCCGAGCTCCGCGTTCACTTTGGCCGCCGCCGCCTTGATCCGCGCCAGCGCCTCGATGTGCGCCCGCTCCAGCCGCTGCCCGGAGACGGGGAAGTTCTCCACGGCACGCTGCGTCTGCGCCCGCCACTTGGCGTGCGCGGGCACCCGCACCTCGCCCATGGAGTCGTGCTCGATGCGGTACGCCCCGTCGTTCGTGGTCTCGCCCATACCTATGACAGTGCCCGCCCCGTGCCGATTGTTCCCCCGCGGAAAACCGCCGGGAGGCGGCGTTCCGCGGGGGCCAACCGCTGCCCGGACGGTGACGACGCGACGACGCCCCGTGTGCGTGCGGTTTCACTGGCGCGGGAGTCGGTCGGCACACCGGCTCCCACGCCCTGTGGATTGTTCCGGGAGCGGTCTCTAACCTGGACCTTGAATAGTCGCGTGCATGCCAAAAGGAAGGAGCTTCCATGCGCCTCGGTCGGCTCAGCTCGTTCGGTGCCGCCAGCGTGACCTTGATCATCACCATGCTGTTGTGCGTCCTCACCACCCAGGCCCCGGCACACGCCCTCCCGGCCTGGCCGTCGATCAGCCAGGGGGCCGGCGGCGCGGATACCACCACCGTGCAGTACTTGTTGCGCCAGCACGGGCACGGCATCCCGGCGGACGGCCAGTTCGGGCCCGTCACCACCTCGGCCGTGGTCAGCTTCCAGAGCAGCCGGGGGCTGGTCGCCGACGGTGTGGTCGGCCCGCAGACCTGGCCGTACCTGATCGTCCCGGTACAGCAAGGGTCGAGTGGGGAGGCGGTCAGAGCGGCTCAGACACAACTCAACAAGTACGGCTTCGGCTTGGGGGTGGACGGCAACTTCGGCTCGGTGACCAACAGCGCCGTGCGCTCCTTCCAGAGCTCGCACGGCCTCGCGGTCGACGGCTTGGTCGGCCCGCAGACGTGGCAGAGCCTGCTCGGTAGCAGCGGGGGCGGCAGCCCGTCCGGCCACGCGCTGCCGCTCGACCGCTCCGCCGTGCCTCGCTCCGCCTACGCGGCCCCCCACTGGAACTCCACCCCGGCCGTCGATCTCATCGTGAGCTACCTCCCCGCGTACGCCGTCAAGAGCGGCGTGGCACAGCACTACAGCAGCACGTCGTGCGGCACCGGCGTCCGGCTGCTCCAACCGGACGGCTCACGGTTCGTCTACTGCCACCTGTCGGCCCGTTCGACGGCCAACGGTGCCCAGGTGCCGGCCGGCACCCGGCTGGGCACGACGGGCGACACCGGCAACTCCGGTGCCCCGCACCTGCACATCGAGATCAGGACCAGTGACGGCCTCGCCAGGTGCCCGCAGAGCTATTTGCTGGCGATCTACGACGGTCTGCAGCCTCCGAGCCTGACCAGCCTGCCGACCAGCGGCTGCACGGCCGCCTGACCGCGGACCGGGCACGGATGCCGCCGCCGCGTCGACGCCCGGGTGCCGCCACGTCGGCAGACCACCGGGAAGCGGCGCGGCGGTGCTCCGGCCCGGATCCGGCGCCGGGCGTGTGGGGCCGCCTGGACAGCGCATCGGGCCCAGGTTGGGGATCACGTCCCTGACCTGGGCCTTCACTGGAGAGCGGACCCCGAAGACCGGACTCGCGCTCCGAGCTCGGTGGCAGCCCGCCGGAAGCCCCTGGCGACTCGCCCGGGGCTCCCCGCGGGCCGGTGCGGTCAGGCTCCCGGGCGGACCGGGATGGTGGTGAAGGTGGGGGAGGGCGCGGGGTCGGTGAAGAAGTCGTTGCCCTTGTCGTCGACGACGACGAACGCCGGGAAGTCCTCGACCTCGATCTTCCACACCGCTTCCATGCCCAGCTCCGCGTACTCCAGGACGTCGACCTTCTTGATGCAGTCCTGGGCGAGGCGGGCGGCGGGGCCGCCGATGGAGCCGAGGTAGAAGCCGCCGTGGGCGGCGCACGCGTCGGTGACCTGCTTGCTGCGGTTGCCCTTGGCGAGCATGACGAAGGAGCCGCCCGCCGCCTGGAACTGCTCGACGTAGGCGTCCATGCGGCCGGCCGTGGTGGGGCCGAAGGAGCCGGAGGCGTAGCCCTCGGGGGTCTTCGCCGGGCCCGCGTAGTAGACGGCGTGGTCCCGTAGGTAGCGCGGCATCTCCTCGCCCGCGTCCAGCCGCTCCTTGATCTTGGCGTGCGCGATGTCGCGGGCCACGACCAGCGGGCCGGACAGCGAGAGCCGGGTCTTCACGGGGTACTTGGTCAGCTCCGCGCGGATCCGTTCCATCGGCTGGTTGAGGTCGATCCGTACCACGTCGTCGTCGAGGCCCGCGGCGGAGCCGCCGTTGAGTACGGCGTCGGTGGTCTCCGGCAGGAACCGCGCCGGGTCGGTCTCCAACTGCTCCAGGAACACGCCCTCGGCGGTGATCTTCGCAAGCGCCTGGCGGTCGGCCGAGCAGGACACCGCGATCGCGACCGGGCAGGACGCGCCGTGCCGGGGGAGCCGCACCACGCGCACGTCGTGGCAGAAGTACTTGCCGCCGAACTGCGCGCCGATGCCGATCCGCTGGGTCAGCTCGAAGACCTTCTGCTCCAGATCCCTGTCCCGGAACCCGTGCCCGGTGGGCGATCCCTCGCCCGGCAGCGCGTCCAGGTAGTGCGCCGAGGCGTACTTCGCGGTCTTGAGCGCGAACTCCGCGCTGGTGCCGCCGACGACGATCGCGAGGTGGTACGGCGGGCAGGCGGCCGTACCGAGCGAGCGGATCTTCTCCTCCAGGAACCGCATCATGGACGCTTCGTTCAGTACGGCCTTGGTCTCCTGGTAGAGGAAGGACTTGTTGGCGCTGCCGCCGCCCTTGGCCATGAACAGGAACTTGTACGCGCCCCCGTCCGTCGCGTACAGCTCCACCTGCGCGGGCAGGTTGGAGCCGGTGTTCCTCTCCTCCCACATGGTCAGCGGGGCCATCTGGGAGTAGCGGAGGTTGAGTTGGGTGTACGCGTCGTAGATGCCGCGCGACAGCGCCTCCTCGTCACCGCCCCGGGTCAGCACGTGCTGGCCGCGCTTGCCCATGACGATGGCCGTGCCGGTGTCCTGGCACATCGGCAGTACGCCGGCCGCGGCGATGTTGGCGTTCTTCAGCAGGTCCAGCGCGACGAACCGGTCGTTGGGGCTGGCCTGCGGGTCGTCCAGGATGCGCCGCAACTGTGCCAGATGGGCGGGCCGCAGGTAGTGCGAGATGTCGTGCATCGCCTCCGCCGCGAGCCGCCGCAGCGCCTCCGGCTCCACCGTCAGGAAGGTGCGCCCGTCGGCCTCGAACGTGCTCACCCCTTCCGACGTGACCAGACGGTAGGGGGTCGGGTCCTCACCGAGAGGCAGCAGATCCGTATAGGCAAAGTCGGGCATGGCAGGCAATCCTCACTCGGCAGCGTCGACGCTGAAGCTCATCCAGCGTAGAGCGTCCCGTCCCGCCCGGGACGTGTGAGGTAGGGCTCACCTGGGGGTGGAACCTGCGGCCCGCGGGCCCCAGGTTCCGCGCTCGGGGCGCTGCCGGCGCGGCGGTGCCCGGCGAGTGACCGCCCCCCCGGCCGTACGTTTTCACGGAGGGGACCTCGGCCGCCGAGCGGTGAATTGCGACGGCGATGTGAAATACCTGCGCCGAATACCCCCGGCGGCATTGCGTCTGCTCGTCCGTGGCCCATGTCTTCGCTGTCATGGCGGCAGGAGAGATACTCGCTGCGCGCCTGCATGTCGACTTCGGGCGACTGCAGAGCGCGCTCTGCAGGGCCGAACAGGCGTGACCGCCCCCACCGTTTCCGGCTCCGGGAACGGTGGTCCGAGGGTGTCCGCCACTTCATCAACGGGCCCGTGACCAGGCGACTGCCGTAAGGCAGCGGTCCGCCGGGCGCCGTTTCCCGCCTGAGCCGGCCGCGCGCCGGCCCGGCCGCAGGCGCTCTCGTGTGCGGCGGCCGAAGCCCGTGCGCCCGGTCGTCGGCCCTTGTGCTCGGCGTCGACGCCGTGGTGTGCGCGCCGGCATATTCACGGGTTTTTCCCACTCCCCGGCCCGGAAATCGGCCTGCGCTTTTTCGTGCTGCGCCGCATCCGTGCCCATCCGGCCATGAAAGGGAATTCAGTGAGTGAGAACGATCAGCCACACGTCGGACGGCGGGGCTTTCTCGCCGGCGCCGCTGCGGTCGCGGCGTCGGCCGCCGTCCCGGCCGTCGCGGGCCTGGCAGCCGCCGCGCCCGCAGCCGCCGCGCCCCGCCCGAACCCCCAGGACACCCCATGCCCTCCTGCCGCACTCCCGGTCGTGAACCCTTCGAACTCGGCCCGCCGGTCCTCGCCCGGCCGCCGGTCTCGGCGGCCGGGCGGCGGTCCGTCCGGGACCTGGTCGACCTGCCCGGCGGGCACTTCCTGAACCACCCGGTGGTGCACGTCTCCTGGAACGACGCGCAGGCCTACTGCGCCTGGTCCGGTACCCGGCTGCCGACCGAGGCGGAGTGGGAGTACGCCGCCCGGGGCGGCCTGGAACAGCGGCGCTACCCGTGGGGTGACGAACTCGCGCCGGGCGGGCGGGAGATGCTCAACATCTGGCAGGGGGTCTTCCGTGAACACCGGCCGGTACCGCGGCACGGCGCCGGTCACGTCGTACGCCCCGAATGGCTTCGGCCTGTTCAACACTGTCGGGAACGTGTGGGAGTGGTGCGCGGACTGGTTCAGCGCGGGCTTCCACCGCGACGGGCCGCGGCAGGTCCCGGCCGGGCCGCCCGGTGCGGCCCGGGTGGTGCGCGGCGGTTCACACATGTGCCACGAGTCGTACTGCAACCGGTACCGCGTCGGTGCGCGCAGCTCCAACACGCCGGACAGCTCGACGGGCAACATCGGCTTCCGGGGCGCGGCATCGGCGCTGCCCGCGCGCCCCCCTAGGGGGCTTTCGGAGCCTCTCGGGGTAGTCGCGATCTATCGCGTTTGTGTACGGTGGGCGGCGTGGACGAATCGCAGCTCCAGAAGCGCGCGCAGCAGCCGGCACAGCAGCCCGCCCCGGTGAGCCCGCCCGCTCCGGCGAGCCCGGCGGCGCCCGTCGTGCCGGACGCGGAGCTGCGCGCCTCGGACGCGGACCGGGACCGGATCGCCGACATCCTGCGCGACGCGCTCGCCGAGGGCCGGCTGGACACGGACGAGCACTCCGAGCGGATCGACAAGGTCTACGCCGCCAAGACGCTCGGCGAACTGGAGCCACTGGTCCGGGACCTGCCGGCGGGCCGTACGGCCGGCCCGGCGCCCGGACCCGCCGCCGCACGCGGCTACGCCGTCGACCCCACCGGCGAGAACCCCAACCTGATCGGCATCCTCGGCGGCGCCGAACGCAAGGGCCGCTGGCGGGTGGGCAGCCGGATCACCGCGGTCGCGATCATGGGCGGCGTCGAGATCGACCTGTCCGAAGCGACCTTCACCGCACCGGAGCTGGTCATCCACTGCACCGCGATCATGGGCGGCGTGAGCATCCGGCTGCCGGAGAACGTCACGCTGCGCGGTGGCGGGGTGGTCGGCATCATGGGCGGCTCGGACATCAAGGCGTTCGAGGCGCCGGAGCCCGGCGCGCCGGTGGTCCGGATCGAGGGATTCGCGTTCTGGGGCGGCGTGGAGGCGAAGGCCAAGCGCGGTAAGAAGGTCAAGGACTGGACGAAGAAGCCGCTCGACGGGTGAGCGTGCGTACCGGGCCGTGAACGGGAGCCGGAGCGGTGGGCGTCGGCGGGTGTCGGCCGGCCGCCAGGCCGACCGGGGCCGCCGGGCGACGCGCCGCCAGGCCGCCGGGTGACGGGGAAACCGCCGTCCGCTGAACGCCCGTCAGCGGCCCGGCGTCGGACCGCTGAACGCGGGCCAGTGAAGATCACATGGTGCGTGTGTGCGCCACTGTTGTTGCGTGTTCACGCCATCCGCAGGTCGGAGCGGGTATGCGGGACTGTCCGGCGGTGAACACGGTGCGCATGAAGTCGCGCACAGCGGGTAGGGGTTCGAGCACGCCGCCGCACGGCGCTCAGGCATCTCCATGCCCGGGGCCGGTCGGCGGCGGGTAAATCGTGGCAATTGTGGCAATCGCCGAGCCGTCGTCAGGAGTTTCCCGTGCTTCAACCGATCGAGCCCGTCACGGACCCCGCCCTCCCGCCCGGCCATCCGCGGGATCTGGGCGGCCCATGGCACTCGGAGGCCGCCTGCCGCAGCGATGAAGCAGGGCTGTTCTTCGCACCTTCCAAGGAGCCCACTGCGGCACGCCTGTCCCGGGAGGAAGCGGCCAAACGTGTCTGCGCCCGTTGCCCGGTCATGCTCGAATGCCGCGAGCACGCTCTGCTCCAGCCGGAGCCCTACGGAGTGTGGGGCGGTATGACCGCGGCCGAACGCCGGGTCGTGCTGGCCCGCAGGCGCCGCCGCGAGGTCGAACTCCAGCGGCCCGCCGCACAGATAGCCGCCGCGGGCTGACCGCACGTACGGCCTGCTACCCGCCCGCCGACCGCACCCTGGGGATTACGGGGCCCCAGGCCGTGGTCCGCGGGCGGGTGTTCCCCCTGCGCCCTGAGCGGCGCCGCCCAGCGTCCCCGCGGCTTTCGCCCCTCGGGGCGTCCCCGCCTGACCGTGCGTTGAGCCGCATCCGGGTTCGGCGTCGGGGTCCGACCGCGGCCTGAGCCGCGACCCGCCCGCGGTGAGCCGGGCAACGCTGCTGCCCGCGGTGGGCCCGCAGCGCTCAGCGGGCCCGGTCGAAGTCGATCGAACTGTAGGCGCGGAGTTTCGACAGGCGGTGGACGGAGTCGATCTGGCGGATGGTGCCGGATTTGGAGCGCATGACGAGGGAGGAGGTGGTGGCCGTCTCGGCGCGGTAGCGGACGCCGCGGAGGAGTTCGCCGTCCGTGATACCCGTGGCGACGAAGAACACGTTCTCGCCGCTGACGAGGTCGTTCGTGTGGAGGACGCGGTCCAGGTCGTGCCCCGCGTCCAGCGCACGCCGGCGTTCCTCGTCGTCCTTGGGCCACAGCCGCCCCTGGATCGTGCCGCCCAGGCAGGTCATCGCGCAGGCCGCGATGATCCCCTCCGGGGTGCCGCCGATGCCCATGAGCAGGTCGACGCCGGTTCCCTCCCGGGCCGCCATGATCGCGCCGGCCACGTCGCCGTCGGATATGAACTTGATACGGGCGCCGCACTCGCGGATCTCGCGCGCCAGTTCGTCGTGGCGCGGCCGGTCGAGGAGGACCACCGTGACGTCCTCGGGCGCGCTGCCCTTCGCCTTCGCCACCCGGCGGATGTTGACCGAGGGCGGCGCGGTGATGTCCACGTACTCCGCCGCCTCCGGGCCCACCACCAGCTTGTCCATGTAGAAGACGGCCGACGGGTCGTACATCGTGCCGCGGTCGGCGACCGCCAGGACCGAGACGGCGTTCGGCATGCCCTTCGCGGTCAGCGTCGTACCGTCCACCGGGTCCACGGCGACGTCGCACTCCGCCCCCGTACCGTCGCCGACCCGCTCCCCGTTGAAGAGCATCGGCGCCTCGTCCTTCTCGCCTTCGCCGATGACGACGATGCCGTTCATGGAAACGGTGTGCACCAGGGTTCGCATCGCCTTGACAGCGGCACCGTCGGCGCCGTTCTTGTCGCCACGGCCGACCCACCGCCCGGCGGCCATCGCGGCGGCCTCGGTGACCCGGACCAGCTCCAGGGCGAGGTTGCGGTCGGGGGCCTCCGGACTCACTTCGAGGTCGGGAGGCAAGTGCTGTTCGGTCATCGCAGCGCACCTTTCTGTACGAGGACGGCGGGACATAGGGGGTGCTGCGGGTAATGCGACCCTATCCGGTCCCCGCGAATATGAGCAGGGTGCATGTCACATGAGCGCACGCGGGGGCGTCCGCGGCGGACATGGCGGACATACGGGTGCCCGTACGACTTCACCGTACGAAGGAACATGCGATCCCGCGCGGCGCCGCTTCGCCCCCCGGGGGTCGGGGCGGTTCGGGGGATGGGGGACCATGGACGGCGTGGCAGCAGACAAACGTGGCAACAAGACGGTGCGGGACCTGGCGCTGTCGCTGACGGTCCTCGGCTTCGTCGTCTTCGTGATCTATCTGTTCATCCCGCACGACTCGCACGCCGACCCGGTGAAGGTGGTGCCCTACTCCGTGGAGCTGGGCCAGGCGCGGCGCGACGCGCCGTACCCGGTGGCCGGGCCCGAGGGGCTCGGCGCGGACTGGCGGTCCACCTCTGTCGCGTACAGCTCGGCCGACCCCCAGAACGTCACCTGGCACGTGGGCTTCGTCGACCCCCAGCAGGAGTACGTGGCGGTCGAGCAGAGCAACGGCCCCGCCGAGCCGTTCATCACCCGGGTCACCCTCGACTCGCACCGGGACGGCGACGTCGAGGTCGAGGCAGGCGGCCGGGTGTGGGAGCGGTACGCGGGCGGCCGGTACACCGCGCTGGTCCGCAAGGAGCAGGGCGTCACGACGGTGGTCCTCGGCACCGCCCCGGACGAGCAGCTCCGGCGCATGGCCGCGGCGCTGCGGGAGCGCGGCGGGACGGGCCGGTAGCGGCCACCGCGGACCGCGGACCGCAGGCGGGGTGGCGCCCCATGCGAGCCGGTGGCGGCCGCGCCGGGCGGGACGGCGGCTACCCCGGGCGGGACGGCGGCCACCACGGGACGGTAGCAGCCCACCGCAGACCGCAGGCCGCAGGCTGCGGACCATAGGCGGCGTGGCGGCGACCCCGGGCAGGTGGCGGTCACCACGGGCGGCCTGGCGGTCACCACGGGCGGCCTGGCGGCGACCCCGAGCCGGTAGCAGCCCACCGCAGACCGCAGACCGCAGACCGCAGGCGGGACGGCGGCCCCCGGCCGGTCGCTACACCCTCGGCCGGCCATCACCCCGTCCGTGACCGATCACCCCGGGACCCGCCGGTGGACCCGCTGCCCCGAACTCCCGTAGAAAGCCGCTCAGCCCTCCTCGTCGTCCCCCGGTGTCGCCTGCGGTTCGTCCTCCGCGGCCAGCGCCGCGTCCAGCCGGGCCCGCGCGCCCTCCAGCCAGCGGCGGCAGACCCTGGCCAGCTCCTCGCCCCGCTCCCACAGGGCAAGGGACTCCTCGAGCGTCGCGCCCCCGGCCTCCAGGCGGCGGACGACGTCGATCAGTTCGTCGCGGGCCTGCTCGTAGCCCAGGGCCTCGGAACCGCCCAGGGTCTCGGAGCCCGACTCGGCACCCACCGTGGTGTTCTGGTCTGCTGCTGCCATGCGGCCAAGCCTAGGCGGGAGGTGGGACAGCCCCGTCCGCCGCGCCCCTGTCCGCGCCGCCCCTTTCCACCCGTACCGCGAACTCCCCCTCCGCCACCCGCGCCCGCAGCCGCTCCGCCGCCCGCACCCGCGCCGGCTCACGGACCACCGAGCCGTCCTCCCGCTGGAGGACCGCGTAGCCGCGGCGCAGGGTCGCCGCGGGGGAGAGGGCCACCACCCGGGCCAGCGTGTGGGCGAGGTCGGCGTCCGCCCGGTCCAGCGCGTGCTTCAGGCAGCGCCGCGCCCGGTCCACCCGGTCCTCGATCTCCGCCGCGCGTTCGTCGATCATGCGGTACGGGGCCGCCATCGACGGCCGGCTGAGCGCCGCCCGGAGCCCGTGCTCCTCCCGGTCCAGCAGCCCGCGGATCACCCGCAGCGCCCGGTCCCGTACGAGCTGGACGCGGGCCAGCTCCTCGCGGACGTCGGGGACCACGCGTTTCGCGGCGTCCGTCGGAGTGGAGGCGCGCAGGTCCGCGACGAGGTCGAGCAGCGGGGAGTCCGGTTCGTGGCCGATCGCCGAGACCAGCGGAGTGGTGCAGGCGGCGACCGCGCGGATCAGCCGCTCGTCGGAGAACGGCAGCAGGTCCTCCACGCTGCCGCCGCCGCGCGCCACGATGATCACGTCCACGTCGCGGTGGCCGTCCAGGTCCCGTACCGCGTCGATCACCCGGGGGACGGCGGCGGCGCCCTGCACGGGGACGTTGCGGACCTCGAACCGCACGGCCGGCCAGCGCAGCCGCGCGTTCTCCCGTACGTCCCGCTCGGCCGCCGAGGCGCGGCCCGTCACCAGGCCGATGAGCTGCGGCAGGAACGGCAGCGGGCGCTTGCGGTCCAGCGCGAACAGGCCCTCGGCGGCCAGCGTCTTCTTCAACTGCTCCAGGCGGGCGAGCAGTTCGCCCACCCCCACCGGCCGGATCTCGGCCGCCCGCAGCGACAACTGGCCCCGGGCCGCGTACCACTCCGGCTTCGCGTGCACCACGACCCGCGCGCCCTCGCCGACCACCTCCGCCACCTGCTCGAACACGCCGCGGAAACAGGTCACCGTGAGCGAGACGTCGCGCGAGGGGTCGCGCAGCGTCAGGAACACCACCCCGGCGCCCGGCCGCCGCGAGATCTGGGTGATCTGTCCCTCCACCCACACCGCCCCGAGCCGGTCGATCCACCCTCCGATCAGGCGCGACACCTCGCCGACCGGGATCGGCGCGTCCGCCGAGGTGTTGAGAGCCATACCCGCACCTTAGTGCGCCCCACCGTCAAGGTCCGGGTGTCCGACCGCCCCCGTACGATGGACGCCATGACCACCGAAGCCACCCGTCGCGTCCTCCTCGCCGCCCCCCGCGGGTACTGCGCGGGCGTGGACCGTGCCGTGATCACCGTCGAGAAGGCGCTGGAGCAGTACGGCGCGCCGGTCTACGTGCGCAAGGAGATCGTCCACAACAAGTACGTCGTCCAGACCCTGGAGAGGAAGGGCGCGATCTTCGTCGACGAGACGGAGGAGGTGCCCGAGAACGCCATCGTGATCTTCTCCGCCCACGGCGTGGCCCCCGTCGTCCACGAGGAGGCCGCCCAGCGCGGTCTCGCGTCGATCGACGCGACGTGCCCGCTGGTCACCAAGGTGCACAAGGAAGCCGTCCGGTTCGCCGACGACGACTACGACATCCTGCTCATCGGCCACGAGGGCCACGAGGAGGTGGTCGGCACGATGGGCGAGGCCCCCGAGCGGATGCACCTGGTCGACGGCCCGGAGGACGCCGCCCGCATCCAGGTCCGCGACGAGTCCAAGGTCGTCTGGCTCTCCCAGACCACACTCTCGGTCGACGAGACGATGGAGACGGTGGACGCGCTCAAGCAGCGTTTCCCGCAGCTCCTCAGCCCGCCCAGCGACGACATCTGCTACGCGACGCAGAACCGCCAGGTCGCCGTCAAGCAGATCGCCGCCGAGGCCGACCTGCTGATCGTCGTCGGCTCCCGCAACTCCTCCAACTCCATCCGGCTGGTGGAGGTCGCCCTCCAGTCCGGGGCCGGCGCCTCCTACCTGGTCGACTTCGCCGAGGAGTGCCAGGACGCCTGGCTGGAGGGCGTGCGTACGGTCGGTGTCACCTCCGGCGCCTCCGTCCCGGAGATCCTGGTCGAGGGTGTTCTCGAGTGGCTGGCCGCGCGCGGCTTCGCGGACGTCGAGGTCGTGACGTCGGCGCAGGAGTCCATCCAGTTCTCGCTGCCGAAGGAGCTGCGCAGGGACCTGCGTGCGGAGCTCGCCGCCGCGGAAGCCGCAGGAGGGTGAGCGTCGCCCGGTGAGCTCGGTCAGGCGGGTTCCGGGCGGATGATCGGATGGGCTGTGTCCGGCGGGATCGGGGCAGACTCACTGTGTGAGGCCGGCTTCGGTGGGTCTGTGAGGCGGGCTTTGGCGGGTGGGCTCCGGCGCACCCCTCTACGGTGGAGGCCATGAACGTGTTCGGTGTGGATATTGGTGGTACGGGCATCAAAGGCGCTCCGGTCGACCTCGACCGCGGCGCCCTGACCCAGGAGCGGTTCAAGGTCCTGACGCCGCACCCGGCCACGCCGCAGGCGGTGATCGACGGCGTCCACGAGGTCGTCTCGCACTTCGGCTGGGACGGCCCGCTCGGAGTGACCTTCCCCGGCGTCGTGGTGGACGGTGTCACCCGCACCGCCGCCAACGTCGACAAGGGCTGGATCGGACTCGACGCGCGCAAGCTGATCAGTGAACGCCTGGGTATGCCGGTGGTCGTCCTCAACGACGCGGACGCCGCCGGGATCGCCGAGATGGCCTTCGGGGCCGGGCGGGGCAGAGGCGGTACGACCATCGTGCTGACCCTCGGCACCGGCATCGGCAGCGCGCTGTTCACCGACGGCCACCTCATACCCAACACCGAGCTCGGCCACCTGGAGCTGCGCGGCCACGACGCGGAGAAGCGCGCCTCGGTCAAGGCGCGTGAGGACGAGGACCTGAGCTGGGAGCACTGGGCGCACCGGCCGCAGAAATATCTGGCGCACGTGGAGATGCTCTTCTCGCCCGAGCTGTTCGTGATAGGCGGGGGGATCAGCCGCAAGCCGGAGAAGTTCCTGCCGCTGATCCACGGGATCAGCGCGGAGATCGTCCCCGCGGAGCTGCAGAACAACGCCGGGATCGTCGGCGCCGCAATGCGAGCGGCAACGCTCTGACCGCCACGATCGCCGCGGCCAGCACCGTACCCGTGTAGAGCCACCCGGTCATCAGCGCCAGCCCGGTGAGGACGCCGAGCAGGTGCCCGGCCAGCCCGCCGCTGCCGCTGTCCGCGGTCAGCGTGATCGCCACGGCGAACGCGATCGGCGCGGCCACCGGCGCGGCCACCAGATCGTACGGGCGTACGGACACCGCGCCCGCGATGCTCACGGCCACGAACACCACCCCGAAGAACGTCCCGGGGCCGTCGAACAACAGCGCGTCGACGGCCCCGCCGAGCACGGTCACCACGGTGGTGAGCAGCCCGGTGCCGAGCCCGGTCAGCCGCGGCCGGGGACGCCGGGCGCTACGCAGCCGGCGTACGACAGCGGCCGCGTCCCGGCGGGCGGGCGGGGCCATCGGGTGCGGGGCGCGGTAGACCCCGGCGGACGCCTGCCCGGCGGGGCCCGGTGCGGGCAAGCCGCCGGACCCGGAGCTCGAACGCGCACTGTGTTGGTCCACCTACCCAACGTAGGCGCGGCAGGCCGGGTGCGCGCGGGCAGGACACACCCTTTCCATCCCTTTGGTCCTGAGTTCGAGGGGGTCGGTCGGCCAGGTGGGGCCCCGTAGACTGGGGCCGTCCGCGTACCCCCTTTTTTCTGATCACGTTTACGGGAAGTCGCCACGTGTCGCTCACCATCGGAATCGTCGGCCTGCCGAACGTCGGCAAGTCGACGCTCTTCAACGCCCTGACCAAGAACGACGTGCTGGCGGCCAACTACCCGTTCGCCACCATCGAGCCCAACGTCGGTGTGGTGGGCGTCCCCGACCCCCGGCTCGCCGTGCTGGCCGGCATCTTCGGCTCGGCCCGGCTGCTGCCCGCGACCGTGGACTTCGTGGACATCGCCGGCATCGTCCGGGGGGCCTCGGAGGGCGAGGGCCTGGGCAACAAGTTCCTGGCGAACATCCGCGAGTCCGACGCGATCTGCCAGGTCATCCGGGCCTTCAAGGACGAGAACGTGGTCCACGTCGACGGCAAGGTGTCGCCCAAGGACGACATCGAGACCATCAACACCGAGCTGATCCTCGCCGACCTCCAGTCGGTGGAGAAGGCCCTCCCGCGCCTCACCAAGGAAGCCCGCCTCCAGAAGGAGAAGGCCGCGGTGCTCGCCGCGGCCGAGGCCGCGCAGACCATCCTCGCGGCCGGCGACACCCTCTTCTCCCACGGCATCACCAAGGGCACCGAGCAGGGCGTTCTCCTCCACGAGCTGCACCTCCTCACCACCAAGCCCTTCCTCTACGTCTTCAACGTGGACGAGGACGAGCTGACCGACGAGGACTTCAAGAACGAGCAGCGCGCCCTGGTCGCGCCGGCCGAGGCGATCTTCCTCAACGCCAAACTCGAAGCGGACCTCGCCGAGCTGGACGACGACGAAGCCCTTGAACTCCTCCAGTCGGTCGGCCAGCAGGAACCCGGCCTCGCCACCCTCGCCCGCGTCGGCTTCGAAACCCTGGGCCTGCAGACCTACCTCACCGCCGGCCCCAAGGAAACCCGCGCCTGGACCATCAAGCGCGGCGCCACCGCCCCCGAGGCGGCCGGTGTCATCCACACCGACTTCCAGAAGGGCTTCATCAAGGCCGAGGTCATCTCCTTCGACGACCTCGTCACCACCGGCTCCGTCCCCGAAGCCCGCGCCAAGGGCAAGGCCCGCATGGAGGGCAAGGACTACGTGATGCAGGACGGGGACGTGGTGGAGTTCCGCTTCAACGTGTAGTTGATCGGGTGGGAGGCCGTCTGACCTGCGGCGGAGCTGTTGGGCGGGCTCAGCGGTCCGCACCGAGTCCGCAAGCGCACTGACGCGTCGTCAGCGCGGGGGAGTGGCTACGCCGCCTTCTCCGTCGTTGTGTCGCCCTCGTCGGGGCTGTCCGTGTACGCCTTGTCGACGGCGGCCCGGGTCCGCTCCTCGGAGTCGGGCCACAGGTGGGTGTAGATGTTCAGCGTCATGGCCGCGTTGGTGTGGCCGAGGCGCTCGGAGACGGTCTTCACGGACTCGCCGTGCTTGATGAGCAGGCTGGCGTAGTGGTGACGCAGGGCGTGGGGGCCGGTGCCCTTCGGGATGCCGGCCTTGGCGCAGGCGGGCCGCCAGGCGTGATCCATGAAGTGGGTGTAGACGATGGGTCCTCCCTGCGGTGCGGTGAAGACCCAGCCCTCGGCGCCATCGATGGGGAAGTCCCGCAGGTGTGCCTTCAGTGCGTCGACTGCCATCTTCGGCAGCGGGACGGTGCGGTGCGAGCGGGCAGTCTTGGGCGGGCAGACGTACACGCCGTGCTTAGCCGTCTGCTGGATCTGCTGCTCGACCGCGACGGTCGCGTGGAGCAAATCGATGTGCCGGAGCTGGAGTCCGAAAAGTTCGCCGGGCCGGAGCCCGGTGGCGGCGCCCAGCAGCACCAGACCCTTGTAGCGGGCGGGTATCTCCTCGGCGAGGTCGCGTATCTGCTCGACCGCCAGTGGCACGACGCGCTTGCGGGGGACGGACGGCAGCTTCGTGCCGCTGCATGGGTTGTCGGGGATCAGGCGGTCGCGGACCGCCGCGCGGAAGATCGCGTTCACGGTGTTGAAGACGGTCCGTGAGGTG
Source organism: Streptomyces sp. (assembly GCF_036524955.1). Classification (GTDB taxonomy): domain Bacteria; phylum Actinomycetota; class Actinomycetes; order Streptomycetales; family Streptomycetaceae; genus Actinacidiphila. The sequence goes on along the minus strand of NZ_DATDBG010000075.1, from coordinate 2,668 downwards.
CTGGCTGCGAGTTTGTGCGTGGTCGCCAGGCTCGTCACCCAGCTCTGTACGTCACCGGGCTTGATCGCCCCCAACGCCCGCTTCTCCCAGACGGGATAGACGTAGCAGCGCAGGTGCTGTTCGACGGCTTTCGCGGTGGAGGGGCGGTGGGGCTGGCTGGCCCGCCACTCCTCCGCGTACTCCTTGAACGGCTTCTTGGCCGACCGGGGATCGACGTACTGGCCGGTGATGACGCTGGTGGTGACCTCGTCGATCCAGCGCTGGGCGTCGACCTTGCGATCGAAGTGGCGGGCGTGCTCCTTGCCGTCTTGGTCCCGGTAGCGGGCGCGCCATTTGCCGTTGGGGCGCTTCTGGATGTTCGCCAACTGGGTGTTCCTCCTGTGGTTAGTGGTAGTAGCCGCCCGCTTCGATGTACTCGGTGAGGGCGCGGGCGTCGCGTTCTTCGCCCATGAGGCGGAGGCACTGTTCGTGGATCCCGTGGAATCCGTCCGGGTGGGCCTGCAGATAGACGGTGATGGCGAGGACTGCTTCATGCAGGCGGTCCTGGGCGTCGCGGGCCTCATAGAAGGCTTCAACGGCTTCCTGGACGATGCGTCTGCCCTCCAGATCGATGCCTTCCAACGGCGGCGACATGAGCTCTTCGAGAGGCAGTTCGAAGACGCGGGAGAACCCGAGCGCCTCGTCCAGGGTGATCTTGCGGCGGGGCTTGCCGTTCTCGATGCGCCAGACCGCGGTCTGGTTCATCGGGACGCCGGACTTGGTCATCCGGGCGGCCAGTTCGGTCGTGCTCCACCCTCTGACCTCGCGTTCGAGGGCGACTCGGGCTGCCGCGTTGCCCTCGCTGTACAGCAGCGGCACCTCGCTGCCGGTTGCTCGTTCGGCCATCTCCGTCCTTCCTCCAACTCCCCCAGCTCTCTCCCAATTGAAACATGGACTTCCCGGTTTGCGTAATCACGCTTTCCGTGAGACCATTTTCCGGAACGAGAAATGACCTAGTCAAAGGGGAGAGATGGATCGCTACCTGACCACCCGCGAGGTGGCCGAGCGCTACCGCACGGCGGAGAGCACCGTGCGGTACTGGCGGCACGTCGGATACGGGCCCAAGGGGGTGAAGGTTGGCCGCCGCGTGCTGTACAGCGAGACCGAAATCGCCCGGTTCGAGCAGAAGCTCGCCGAGCAGGGCCCGAGCCGCGACGACTGGACCCTGGGGGCCTGATGCGCGAAGCCGCAAGGAACGAAACGACCCCCGGTGCTACCAACACCGAGGGCCTCGTGAACACCCCACCAACCGACCTATCGATTCACAACGGTGAAGGCGGGCCTGCCAGCCCAGGGCCTCACCGGGAGGAGTTCATCGTGAATGTTACGCCCCCAACGCCCGATGGCGCACCCCCGAAGGCGGCCTGGCCACCGGTCGCCATACCGGGCCAGCCAGGCGCCCACACGCCCCGCACCGCAGCCACGAGCGGGGACAGCGACAGCGCTGCGGTCACACCGTCCCCCGCCCGCCCTGCCCGGCCTCTGAACTGGGGCACCGGCGACGGCTCCCGGCTGCTGGGGGAGCTGCGGGGGCAGATCGCCCGGTTCGTGATTCTGCCCTCCGAGCACGCGCTGAACGCCGCCACGCTGTGGGTGGCTGCCACCCACCTGCAGCCCGCATGGCAGCACGCCCCACGCCTGGCCGTAGTCGGTCCGGCCAAGCGGTGCGGGAAGTCACGACTGCTGGACGTGCTCACCGAGACCGTCCACGAGCCGATGCTGACGGTCAACACGACCCCGGCGGCGGTCTTCCGGTCCATCACTGACCAGCCCCCCACGCTGCTGGTCGACGAGGCGGACACCATCTTCGGCAGCCCGAAGGTGGCGGAGAAGAACGAGGAACTGCGCGGCCTGCTCAACGCCGGTCACCAGCGCAACCGCTACGTCACCCGCGTGGTCGGCAACGACCACACACCGCGCCGCTTCGCCACCTTCGCCATGGCCGCGCTGGCGGGGATCGGCGACCTGCCCGACACGATCATGGACCGGTCGGTGGTGATTCGCATGCGCCGCCGCGCCGAGGGCGAGCGCGTCCACCCCTTCCGCTCCAAGCGCGACACCCCGGCCCTGCACGCCTTGCGCGACCGCATCGCCGCCTGGACCGGCCCGCTGGTGGACGCGGCGGCCGACCTGGAGCCCGACCTTCCGGTGGAAGACCGTGCAGCCGACACCTGGGAGCCCCTGGTCATCGTCGCGGACCTAGCCGACGGTCCCTGGCCCGTCCTGGCCCGCGAAGCGTGCCAGTTCATGGTCGCCGCCGAGCTCCAGGCGGAGGAGGACAGCCCAGGTGGTGCGCGAATCCTCGCCGACGTGCGCCGGATCTTCTTCGCCCGCCGGGAACCGGACAGCCTCACCACGACCGACCTGCTTGCCGAGCTCCGCTCCGACCCCGAAGCACCCTGGGGCGAGTGGGGGAGGGCCGGTCTGACCGCCCGCGACCTGGGGTCGCTGCTGCGGGAGTACGGGGTGGCCTCGGGCAACGTCCGGATCGCCGACGGAACGCAGCGCAAGGGCTACACCCGCAGCAAGTTCCTCGACCCGTGGCGGCGCTACTGCCCCGCCGTCCACCCCACCGGCGCGAGCCCAGCACCACTCACGGGCTGACCCCGAGCCGCATCCCCCGGTTGCC
>NZ_DATDBG010000074.1:0-7331 GCF_036524955.1 Streptomyces sp. | reverse complement strand
CGCGCCGCACGAGGCGGCAGCGGCGGCGGCCCGTGTCAGACGGCGACCGGCGCCGAGGTCCGTACCGCCTGCGCCGGCAGCCGTACACCGCAGTCCAGCCGCAGCGACGGCGGCAGCTGGTTGTCCGGGCCGACCTCCGCGCGGTCGCCGACGACGGCCTCCACCACGGTGCTGCCCCGGCCGATGCACGCCTCCCGGCCGACCACGGAACGGTGCACCAGCGCCCCCGTCGCGATCCGCGCCCCGGACAGTACGACGCTGCCCTCGACCACGGCGCCCGCCTCGACCACCGCGTCCTCGCACACCACCGTGCCCGCGCTGAGCACGGCCTGCGGGTCCACCACGGCGCCCGGAAGCACCAGTGCCCGGCCCGGCTCGCCGGGCAGCGCGGGGGAGTCGACCAGACCGCGTACGAGGTCGGCGGAGCCCTTCACGAAGGCCGCGGGGGTGCCCAGGTCCAGCCAGTAGCTGGTGTCGATCACGCCGCGCAGCAGGGCCCCGGCGCCCAGCAGGTCCGGGAAGGTCTCCCGTTCCACCGAGACCACCCGGCCCGGCATGATCGTGTCGATGGTCCTGCGGGTGAAGACGTAGCAGCCGGCGTTCACCTGGTCGGTGACGATCTCCTCGGGCGTCTGCGGCTTCTCCAGGAAGGCCAGCACCCGCCCGTCGGCGTCGGTGGGCACCAGACCGAAGGCGCGCGGGTCGGGCACCCGGATCAGGTGCAGCGTCACATCGGCGCCGGAAGCCTGGTGCCCGGCGCGCAGCCCGGCGATGTCCAGGCCGGACAGGATGTCGCCGTTGAAGACCAGCACCGGTTCGTCCGGCCCGCAGGTCAGGTGCTCGGCGGCGTTGCGGATCGCGCCGCCGGTGCCCAGCGGCTCCTCCTCGGCGGCATGCACCACTTCCAGGCCGAGCGCCGAACCGTCGCCGTACTCCTCCCGGAACAGATCAGCGAGATACGAGGTGGCCAGGACGACCCGCGTGACGCCCGCCGCGGCGGCTCGCGCCAACTGGTGGGTCATCAGCGGTACTCCGGCCACGCGAAGCAGCGGCTTGGGCGTGTGTGTCGTCAGCGGTCGCAGCCGGGTGCCCTTGCCGCCGACGAGCAGGATGGCCTCACTCATCGGGCCTCCGCCCCTTTCTGTGGTGTGCGTGGCAATGTCATGGGGGGTGCGGGTGTGAAGGAGGGGTCACGACGTGGCGGCGGCCCCCGGCCCGGCGCAGTCGGCCCCGAAGCAGGCGCGTACGACCTGCTCGGACCGCGGGCGCCCGGTGAAGTCCAGCCGGAGGCGCGTTCGGCCGGGCGGCGTACCGGCTGCTGCCGAAGTGGACCGGCCACCTGGAGCCGCCCCCGTCCTCCGTGTCCGCACGCCCCCGTCGGACCGCGGAGTACCAGTCGGCCTGCACGGTGCGGTCGCATCCCGTGAAGTCGTGTGCCGCGCGCCGTGAGGTCGTGCGGTCCCGGCCGGTTCCGCCCCGGCACGGGAGTGACGCCGGCCGCCTCCGGTCGGTTCCGGTCACCGTCGGTGGCCGGCGGGATGGGAGTCCGGTCAGGTCGGCCGGGGCGATGTCCAGCGCCGGCTCCCGGCCGCCCCCGGCCGCCCGCCGCCGGTCCGCACCCGTGCGCAGGCGGCTCGGACGTCAGCCTGGCCCGCCCGCCGCCGTACCGCCGGGCCGGCACGCCGCGGTAGTCGTCCACCCCCCACCACGTTCACGTCCTCCGAGCCGGGGCAGTCCGATCCCCAGCGAATCAGCACCCGTTCGAGTGGTGCGGTCGATATTCCACCACACTGACGCGCGAGGGTGAGGAGGGACTGCGCCCACCATGCGGGCAGGCCGTACGGCCTGCGTGCCGGAGCCCACCGGCCCGGACCTGTGAAGGCATTCCTCCGTCAGTCTCCGCGAGGTGCGCGTGACGGCGTTCCCGGCCCCTGCCCGTGATGCCGTCAGCGCAATTCGGTGGCCCAGCTCTCCACCGCGTCGGCCGCGACGTCGAATGCCTCGCCCCGGCCCAGGAAGTCCGCGTTGTGGTCGGTCAGCAGCGGACGCAGGGTCGCGCCGCCGCGCCGGGTGATCAGCAGCGCCTGGCCCTGGACGCTGCGCGGCAGCCCCAGCACCTTCACCGGCTGCTGCGCCGTACGGACGGCCGCCACCTGCCGCCACGCCACGGTCGTGGTGACGAAGAAACCCGTCTGGCGCAGACCCCTGCCGCTCACCCACACCCCCATCCGCAGCAGCCGCAGCGTCCCGAGGATCACCAGCACCGCGAACGCGACACACCTCGCGGCGCTCTGCCCGCCCCCCGCGAGAGCCATGATCAGTGCGGCGACCAGCAGATACGCGGCCAGCATCAGCGCCAGCGCGGCGGTGGCGACCCGCCACGGCCCGGGACGGTACGGCCGCATCCACCGGTCCTGCTCGGCGTGCGGGAGGGCACGCCCGGTCGGGTACTCGTCGTTCACTGCGGCACTGGATCGGTAAGGCAGGGACACGCGGAGAATCCTCTTCCGGCTTCCGGCAGCTCGGGCACTGACCGGTGAGGCTAGCGGGCGTCGGCTCCCCGGCCAAGCTCCGGCCCCGCCGACCGTCGTCATCGGGGCGGCCGGGACGACGACGGTCGGACGGGCCGCGGTTCGCTGTCCCACCCACCACTTAGGCTGGGCGCGCAGCCAACAGGAAGGACCTCCGGTGCAGAACGACCAGCCCACCGGGACCCCCGTCCCCGCCCAGTTCCGCGACGACGTCACCGTCGAGCTCATCAAGCACAGCGCGTCGGACTCCGACGTCCTGTGGGCGGCACGCGTCTCCACGGCGGGTGAGCAGTCCCTGGAGGAGCTGACCAAGGACCCCGAGCGTTCCAAGGGCCTGATCAACTTCCTGATGCGCGACCGCCACGGCAGCCCCTTCGAGCACAACTCCATGACCTTCTTCATCAGCGCCCCGATCTTCGTCTTCCGCGAATTCATGCGCCACCGCGTCGGCTGGTGCCTGGCCGGCGACACCATGATCACCCTGGAGAGCGAGGCCGGAAATCTGCGCCGGCAGGCCGTCAAGGACCTCTACCGCCAGTGGCACCACGGCGTGGACGACCGCATGGCGGTCTCGGCCGGCGGCGCGACGTGGCACGCCCGGGCGGGCAGGTGGATGGCTCAGGCCCGGTGGGCGGGCAAGAACCACTACCTCGGGCTCTACGACAGCAGGGAGGCGGCGGACTGCGCGGTGGCGGAGTTCCGTGAGGAGCACCCCGGCACGCGGCTGAGCCGGCTCGACCCGGTTCGCCGCAGCCATGTGCGCTGCTTCGACGAGGACACACTGCGCGCACAGCGGGCGCAGATCGTGGACGTCATGGAGTCGGGGGTCAAATCCCTGATCCGGATCACCACGCAAGGTGGCCGCTCGCTGCGCTGCTCGGTGGATCACGCCGTTCTCACGCCTGACGGATGGCGCAAGGCCGGCGAGCTCGCCATCGGCGATGCCGTCCTGGCCGGGGGGACCGCGCCGCGTCCCTTCCCGACGGTCCCGCCCGGCCTTCGGCACGGCATCGGTGTGTGGACGTCGACGCAGCGCGACCGCCTGATCAAGGAGACGGACGACTGCCACCTGTGCGGACAGAGCTTCCCGCGGGAGTCCTTGGCCCTGGACCACGTCACCCCCGTGGCCGCCGATCTGACGAAGGCCCTCGACGAACGGAACCTGGCTCCCGCGTGCGAGGACTGCCACGCCCGCAAGAGCGCCCAGGAACAGGCCCTCGCACAGCGCGACGGCAGGATCGCCGAGGCCGTGCCCGACCTGATCGTCGGCGTCGCCGAGGACGGCGAGGAGATGACGTACGACGTCTCCGTGGCCGGACCGTGGCACAACTTCCTGGCCGACGGGATCGTGGTGCACAACTCGTACAACGAGGAATCCGGGCGTTACCGGGAGTTGCAGCCGGTGTTCTACGTGCCGGGAGCGGATCGGAAGCTGGTGCAGCAGGGACGGCCGGGGAAGTACGAGTTCGTGGCGGGCACGGCCGGGCAGCGCAAGGAGGCGGTGGCCGCGATGGAGGCGTCGTACGCGCAGTCGTACGCCGCGTACCAGGAGATGCTGGCCGCCGGGGTGGCGCGGGAGGTCGCGCGGGCCACCCTTCCGGTCGGCCTGTACTCGTCGATGTACGCGACGTGCAACGCGCGCTCGCTGATGCACTTCCTCGGCCTGCGCACGCAGCACGAGATGGCGCGGGTGCCCTCGTTCCCGCAGCGGGAGATCGAGATGGTGGGGGAGAAGATGGAGGCCGCGTGGGCGGAGGTGATGCCGCTCACGTACGCGGCCTTCAACGCGAACGGCCGAGTGGCTCCGTGAGGTGCGGCACACGTACGAGGGTCGCCTGCGGGCAAATGTCCGAAGTGTTCGGATTGCAGGCATTCATGAAGTTCATCTAGGCTGCAGAAACGGACTCCGGCGGTGCTTGAACCCCCGAGCAGGCACCGCCGGAGCCCTTTGCGCAGGTCCACGGCTGCGTGCCCGCCCGCATACCGAGTAGCGTGGGACCCATGGCTCCGATCTCCACCCCCAAGGCCCCCTTCGGGCGGGTACTGACCGCGATGGTCACCCCGTTCACCACGGACGGCGCCCTCGACCTCGACGGTGCCCAGCGGCTGGCCGCCCACCTCGTGGACGCGGGCAACGACGGCCTCGTCGTCAACGGCACCACCGGGGAGTCGCCCACCACCAGTGACGCGGAGAAAGACCAGCTCGTACGCGCTGTGGTGGAAGCAGTCGGAGACCGCGCCCACGTCATCGCCGGAGTCGGCACCAACAACACCGGGCACAGCGTCGAACTCGCCCGCCAGGCCGAGCGGGCCGGCGCGCACGGCCTGCTCACGGTCTCGCCGTACTACAACAAGCCCCCTCAGGAGGGCCTGTACCGGCACTTCACCCGCATCGCGGACGCCACCGCCCTGCCCGTGATGCTCTACGACATCCCCGGCCGCACCGGCGTCCCCATCGGCACAGAGACGATCGTCCGGCTCGCCGAGCACCCCCGCATCGTCGCCAACAAGGACGCCAAGGGCGACCTCGCCGCCGCGAGCTGGGCGCTCAGCCGCAGCGGCCTCGCCTGGTACTCCGGCGACGACATGCTCAACCTGCCGCTGCTCTCCATCGGCGCCACCGGCTTCGTCTCCGTCGTCGCCCACCTCGTCACCGCCGAGCTGCGCACCCTCCTCGCCACGTACACCGCCGGAGACGTCACCAAGGCCGCCGAGATCCACCAGCGGCTGATGCCCGTCTACACCGGCATGTTCCGCGCCCAGGGCGTCATCACCACCAAGGCAGCCCTCGCGCTGCGCGGTCTGCCCGCCGGCCCGGTCCGGCTCCCCCTCGTGGACCTCGGCGAGGCCGAGACCGAGCAGCTCAGGAGGGATCTCGCCGCCGGCGGGGTACACCTGTGAACAACGGACTTCACAACTGAATACCGACAACCGCATACGTACGGCGTAACACGCACGACGGAACACGACTGAAGACGACTGCATACGTGCGACCGAAACGCACGATCGAACGATGTCGCGTGCCCCACGGCCCTGACAAGGGGCCCGGTGGGCGTACGCGGTAGGGAGAATCAAACCTTTGAGCCATCCGCACCCTGAACTGGGCCCGCCGCGGGCACTGCCCGACGGCGGCCTGCGTATCACGCCACTCGGCGGCCTCGGCGAAATCGGCCGGAACATGACGGTCCTGGAATTCAACCGGAAGCTGCTGATCGTCGACTGCGGTGTGCTGTTCCCCGAAGAGGAGCAGCCCGGCGTCGATCTCATCCTGCCGGACTTCAGCTCCATCCGGGACCGCTTGGACGATGTCGTCGGAATCATCCTCACGCACGGCCACGAGGACCACATCGGCGCTGTCCCCTTCCTCCTCCGGGAGAAGGACGACATCCCGCTCATCGGCTCCAAGCTGACCCTCGCCCTCATCGAGGCCAAGCTCCAGGAGCACCGCATCCGGCCGTACGCACTGGAGGTCAAGGAGGGTGACCGGGAGCGCATCGGCCCCTTCGACTGCGAGTTCGTCGCCGTCAACCACTCCATCCCGGACGCGTTGGCGGTCGCCATCCGCACCCCGGCCGGCATGGTCGTCGTCACCGGCGACTTCAAGATGGACCAACTGCCGCTCGACGGCCGCCTCACCGACCTGCCCGCCTTCGCGCGGCTCGGGGAGGAGGGCATCGACCTGCTGCTGGCCGACTCCACCAACGCCGAGGTCCCCGGCTTCGTACCGCCCGAGCGCGACATCTCGCAGGTGCTGCGCCAGACCTTCGCCAAGGCCGAGAAGCGCATCATCGTCGCCAGCTTCGCCAGCCATGTCCACCGCATCCAGCAGGTGCTCGACGCTGCCCACGAACGCGGCCGGAAGGTCGCCTTCGTCGGCCGCTCCATGGTCCGGAACATGGGCATCGCCCGTGACCTCGGCTACCTCAAGGTGCCCGGCAACCTCATCGTGGACGTCAAGGTCCTGGACGACCTCCCCGACGAACGCGTCGTCCTGGTCTGCACCGGCTCCCAGGGCGAACCCATGGCCGCGCTGTCCCGCATGGCCAACCGCGACCACCAGATCCGCATCGTCGAGGGCGACACCGTCATCCTTGCCTCCTCCCTCATCCCGGGAAACGAGAACGCGGTCTACCGCGTCATCAACGGGCTGACGCGCTGGGGCGCCAACGTCGTCCACAAGGGGAACGCGAAAGTGCACGTCTCCGGCCACGCCTCGGCCGGTGAACTCCTGTACTTCTACAACATCTGCAAGCCCCGCAACCTGATGCCGATCCACGGCGAATGGCGCCACTTGCGGGCCAACGCCGACCTCGGCCGGCTCACCGGCATCCCCAAGGACCGCATCGTCATCGCCGAGGACGGCGTCGCCGTCGACCTGGTGGACGGAAAGGCGCAGATCGCCGGCAAGGTCCAGGCCGGATACGTCTACGTCGACGGACTGTCGGTCGGCGACATCACCGAGTCGTCACTGAAAGACCGTCGCATCCTCGGCGAAGAGGGCATCGTCTCGGTCTTCGTGGTGGTCGACAGCAGTACGGGCAAGTTGGTGGGCGGGCCGAACATCCACGCGCGCGGATCGGGCATCGAGGACGAGGCGTTCGCCGCCGTCATTCCCAGGATCGAGGAGGGGCTGTCCCGTTCGGCCTCCGACGGCGTCCTGGAGACCCGGCAGATCCAGCAGCTCATCCGACGTGCCGTCGGCAAATGGGTCTCCGACACCTATCGACGCCGCCCGATGATCCTGCCGGTGGTCGTCGAAGTCTGACCCTCAGTCAACCTCCCTGCCTGGAGCGGGGGGCC
>NZ_DATDBG010000073.1:0-3529 GCF_036524955.1 Streptomyces sp. | reverse complement strand
CGCGCCGGCCCGCCGCGCCGGACGCCCCTCCGGCAGCCCCTCGCCCGGCGGGGCCGGCGGCCGAGGGGCTGCCGCATCGGGCGCGGGTGGGAGCGGCCGGCCCGGCTCCCGCACCCGGGAGTCCGGTCCGGCGGCAACGGCTCGGTCCGTGCGGAGCCCGGAGAGCCGGCCGGCGCGACGGCTCACGCAGCGGTCCCGGTGCGCCGGCTCACCCGGCAGGGCAGGTGCTGTCTCCTTGCTTTTCGCTGGTGAGGGCACCGCTGCTGTCAGGACAGCAGGCCCGCCAGGCGGCGCCATGCGGGCCTGCGCATGGCGTCGCGGGGCTGGTCGTCGACCAGTTGGAGGGCCACGTGGTCCGCACCCGCCGCGTGGAAGGCGTCGATCCTCCCGCGGATCCGGTCCTCGTCGCCCCAGGCGAACACCGCGTCGACCAGGCGATCGCTGCCGCCGTCCGCGAGGTCGTCCTCGGTGAAGCCGAGACTCAGGAAGTTGTTGGTGTAGTTCGGCAGCTGCAGATAGAAAGCGAGCACGTCGCGAGCGAGCGAGCGGGCCCGGCCCGGATCCGTCTCCAGGACGACCTTGAACTCCGGTGCCAGCAGCGGGGCGTCGCCCAGAATCTCGCGGGCCCGAGCGGTGTGCTCAGGAGTGACCAGGTACGGGTGCGAACCGGCGGAGCGGTCGCGCGACAGCTCCAGCATCTTCGGGCCGAGCGCGGCCAGGACACGGCGCTCGGCGGGCACCCCCTCGGCGTCCAGGGCGTCCAGATAGCCGGCCATGGCCGACCAGGGGCGGCGGTACCGGTCCGTCAGCTTGGCGTGGCTGACACCGAGGCCGAGCAGGAAGCGGCCGGGGTGGGCCGCGTCCAGTTCGGCGAAGCGCGCCGCGGTGTCGGCGGCCTCGTACTGCCAGATGCTCTGGATGCTGGTCGCCACGGTGAGGCGTGAGGTCGCCCCGACGATCGGCGCGGCATGCCGCACCTCGCTGCCGTTGCCCAGCCAGATGACGCCGAATCCGAGTTCGTCGAGCTCGGCAGCGCTCTCGGCGATCTCGCCACGCCTCGCCGGGTCCTCGGAGCGCAGCCCCGCGCTCCAGATGCCGTACCGTCCGACTGTCTCCTTCAAGGAGCTGACGCGGTCCACCGTCGTGGCGTAGTCCATGGGTTCCGATTCCTTCCGCACGTGTGCCGCACCGGCCGACACAAAGAGTGCTAACCGGAGAAATGACTCGATATGGCCCCCGGGCCGATCGTCTCAGACAGTCGTTGCCCCGGCGCGGACGACCGAGCTGACGTTTCCGGCCGGGCCTGGGCAGTGCCCCCGCCCCGGCGACCGCCCGTCAAGCCCGCACACACCGTCAGGCCTGCGGCGTCCCGCCCAAGGACAGCCAGCGGCCGCCGTGCACCTGGCCGGGCCCCCGGCCTCCGCCATAGGCGTGTACGAACCCGATCGGGCGACCGGACAGTTCGCCGCCGTGTTGACAGAGGCGTGGTGCCACCGGCGCGGCGGCACCGTCGGACGGCCAGGGTCCGACGGCCCGTCGACCGTGGACGCGTCACCTCGCGGGGCCGCTCTCCCGGCCGCTGAGCCCGCCGGCCGGAACGCTGCCGAACCCGGTGCCCGACACGCCCCGCACGGGGGTGCCCGGGCTGGGCGGGTTCGCCATGGGGCGCCGCCGGCCGAGCCGTCGCCGACCGGCCGGCGCAGCGGCCCGCCGGGCCGCCGGCCCGGCTGTGCGAGTCACCTCCGAGTCATCCTCCATCTCGCCTGCCCATTCTCGTGGGCAGACCGCGGCCGACCGCGGTCGCCGACCAGAAGCAGGAGGCTCCTGTGCAGATTCCTCGTGACCAGGTCCTCGCCGGGATCACTGAGTACGTGGAGCGCGAGTTCCTCGGTGACAGCGAGGTGTCCGAGCTGACCCCGCAGACCCCGTTGCTGGAATGGGGTGTGCTCAACTCCATGAACACCGCGATGCTGCTGTCGTTCATCCGCACCGAGTACGGCGTCGCCGTGCCGCCCACCCACATCACCGGGCGGCATTTCCACAGCCTGGAAGCCATCACCGCTCTGGTCGTCGAGCTGACGGCGCAAGCCGCCGTCTGAGCGCGAGTCCATCAGAGACTGGAGTGTGACGTGGACGCATCGTTCGACATCGGCATCATCGGCGGCGGTCCCGCGGGCTCGACCGCCGCGTCCTACCTCGCCAAGGCAGGGCTGTCCGTCGCGCTCTTCGAAAGCGAGGTCTTCCCGCGCGAGCACGTCGGCGAGTCCCTGGTACCGGCCACCACGCCGGTGCTGCTGGACATCGGCGTGATGGGCAAGGTCGAGGCGGCGGGCTTTCCGAAGAAGTACGGGGCCGCGTGGACCTCCGCGGAGCGGCGCGACATCGACCACCTCGGCTTCAAGGGGCTCACCCATGATTTCCGGGCGGCCGAGATCCTGTTCAGCGAGCGCGACCAGGACGGCGTGGACCGCGACTACACCTTCCACGTCGACCGGGCGAAGTTCGACCAGATACTGCTCAAGCACGCCCAGGAGCTCGGCGCCACGGTCTTCCAGGGCGTGCGGGTCGGCAAGGTCGACTTCAGCGGCGACCTTCCGGTGATCAGCGCCAGGCTCGGCGGCGCGAGCGTGGACATACCGGTCCGGATGGTGGTCGACGCCAGCGGCCGGCAGACCCACCTCGGCACGCAACTGAAGGTCAAGGTGCCCGACCCGGTGTTCAACCAGTACGCGGTGCACACCTGGTTCGACGGCTTCGACCGCAAGGCGCTCGCCGTCGACAAGACGCAGGCGGACTACATCTTCATCCACTTCCTGCCGGTGGTGGACACCTGGGTGTGGCAGATTCCCATCACCGACACGATCACCTCCATCGGGGTCGTCAGCCAGAAGAAGCGGTTCAAGGAGTTCGGCGGCGACCGGGAGAAGTTCTTCTGGGACACCGTCGCCAGCCGGCCGGAACTGCTCGACGCCCTCAAGAACGCCGAGCAGGTCAAGCCGTTGAAGACCGAGGGCGACTACAGCTACGGCATGACGCAGATCGCGGGCGACAACTTCGTGCTGATCGGCGACGCGGCCCGGTTCGTCGACCCGATCTTCTCCAGCGGGGTCAGCGTGGCACTCAACAGCGCCCGCATCGCCAGCCAGGACATCATCGAGGCCGCGCGGGCGGGCGACTTCAGCAGGGCGCGCTTCTCCACGTACGAGGCGAAGCTGCGACGCGGGGTGCGCAACTGGTACGAGTTCATCTCCATCTACTACCGGCTGAACATCCTGTTCACCGCGTTCGTCCAGGACGAGCGGTACCGGCTGGACGTCCTGCAGATGCTCCAGGGGGACGTGTACGACACCGAGGAGCCCAAGGCGCTGGCCGCCATGCGCGAGATCGTGCGCGCGGTGGAGGACGACCCGACCCACCTGTGGCACGGCTACCTCGGCGAACTGAAGGCGCCCTCGGCCAAGCCGGGCTTCTGAACCCGGCGCGCTGCCCCGCGGCCCGCCGCCCGCCGTCCGTCAGTGGTACGACGGGC
>NZ_DATDBG010000072.1:0-12634 GCF_036524955.1 Streptomyces sp. | reverse complement strand
TCGGGCTCGCCGCCGGGCGCCTGCGGGCGAAACGCCCCACCACCGGCCCACCACCGGCCCGCCGACCGGACGGCGGCCGCGGGGAAGGCCCAAGACTCTCCGTACGGCCGGATCAGGCGTGGACGTCGCGCCAGGCCGCGGGGATCGCCTCTGCGACGTCCGTCGCGGAGAGGGGGCCTTGCGTGAGGCGGGCTGCGAGGCCGTGGAGGTACGCGCCGCAGGAGGCGGCGTCGCGCGGGGGGAGGCCGGCGGCGAGGAGGGAGCCGGTGAGACCGGAGAGGACGTCGCCGCTGCCGGCCGTGGCGAGCCAGGGGGTGCCGGTGGGGTTGACCCGGACCGGGACACCGGGGTCCGGATCGGCGACCAGCGTCGTGGAGCCCTTGAGGAGGACGGTCGCCCCGAAGCGCGCGGCCAGGGCCCGTACCGCGTCCAGGCGCCGTGCCTCCACGTCCTCGCGGGGCCGGCCGAGCAGCGCGGCCGCCTCCCCGGCGTGCGGGGTGAGCACGGTCGGCGCGCCCCGGCCCCGTACCGTCTCCCGGTCCATCAGCCGCAGCCCGTCCGCGTCCACCAGCACCGGGACGTCCGAGGCCAGCACCTCCGCCACCGCGGTCCGCGCCTCGGCGGAGTCGCCGAGGCCGGGCCCGGTCACCCACGCCTGCACCCGGCCCGCCGCGTGCGGCGAACCGGTGGACACCAGCGTCTCGGGGTGCCGGGCCAGTACGGCGTCCCCGCCCAATCCCACGTACCGTACGGCCCCGGCGCCACCGCGCAGCGCGCCCGACACCGAGAGCACCGCGGCGCCCGGGTAGCGCCACGAACCGGCGACGACCCCCACCACACCTCGCCGGTACTTGTCGCTCCCGCCGCTCGGGCGCGGCAGCAGCGCCGCCACGTCGGCGTGCTGCGGCGCTTCGAGTTCCGGAGCGCCGAGGTACGGGGCCAGGCCGATGTCGATCAGGCGGAGCGCACCCGCCGACCCGGCCGCCGGGTCCACCAGCAGGCCGGGTTTGTACGTGCCGAAGGTCACGGTCACGTCGGCGTGGACGGCGGCGCCCGGCACCTCGCCGGTGTCTGCGTCCACGCCGCTGGGGAGGTCGACGGCGACCACCGCCGCGCCCGCCTCGCGGGCCGCGCCGGCCAGCGCCGCCGCCTCCGCGCGCAGGCCGCCCTTGCCGCCGATGCCGGTGATGCCGTCCAGGACGAGGCCGGCCCGCGCGATGGCCGCGGCACCGGCGTCGGGGGTCGCGGTCCGGCCGCCGGCCGCCAGCAGCGCGGCCAGGCCCGCCGGATGCGTACGGTCCGGCGCGAGCAGGACGGCCGTCACGCCGGCGCCCCGGCGGGCCAGCCGCGCCCCGGCGAAGAGGGCGTCGCCGCCGTTGGAGCCGCTGCCCACGAGGATCACCACCCGCGCCCCGTACACCCGCCCCAGCAGGTCCGCGCATGCCCCGGCCAGCCCGGCCGCCGCCCGCTGCATCAACGCGCCCTCGGGCAGCCGCGCCATCAGCGCCTCCTCCGCCTCCCGCACGACCGCGACCGTATGCGCGTACCTCATGCTTCGAACCTCCGTGTCAGCGCCGCCAGGGCCTGCGTCGTGGATCACGCCGGGCTCGCCCCACCATCGCACGGCCCGCCCCGATCGCCCCGCACGCCGGCCGCCACAGGTCTTCGCCGCATGTCTTTACGCCGAACCGACCCGCCGGTAACTTCGGAAAACTCCTGCAAGGGACCGTGGGAGACAGTCGGCTGCCGGCGCGTGCGGCCGTTCGGGACACGTTCGGACACAGGTGAAGGAGTCGCCGTGCACGCGCGCAAGCAGGTCCGTATCAGCGGCAGGGTCCGCTTCAACACAGTCGGCACCGGCACAGTCCGCACCAGCCGAGGCCGTACGGGCACAGGCCGCACGAGCACGGGTCGTACGGGCACAGCCCGCACGGCCCGGTTCCGCACGGCCGTGGCCGGCGCCACCGCACTGCTGGCGCTCGCCGGTGCCGGCCTGCCCTCCGGCGGGCACGCCGCCGCGGCCACCGCCGCGGCCACCGCCGCCGCTCCCACCGCCGGCCAGAACATGGGCGCGCGCTACGACGCCACCGGCGCGAACATCGACTTCCGGGTCTACTCCTCCCGGGCCACCCGCATCGCCGTCTACCTCTACGCCGTCGCGTACGGCAGCCAGGAGAAGGTCTCCTACCTGCTGACGAAGGACGCGTCGACCGGCATCTGGTCGGTGACCGTCCCGGTCTCGACGCTCCGCACCACGTACGGGATCACCGGCGCGGTCTACTACGGCTACCGCGCCTGGGGCCCCAACTGGCCGTACACGCCGTCCTGGACGAAGGGCTCCTCGGCCGGCTTCGTCACCGACGTCGACGCGGCCGGCAACCGGTTCGACCCCAACAAGCTGCTGACCGACCCCTACGCCCGCGAGCTCAGCCACGACCCGCGCACCCCTTCGAACAACAGCGAGACCGTCTACGCCACTGGGCCGCAGTACCGCGCCCTGGACAGCGGCACATACGCTCCCAAGGGCATCGTGCTGGCCGACGACACGACCAGCACCGGCACCAAGCCGACCAGGGCGCTGAAGGACGACGTCATATACGAGGTGAACGTCCGCGGCCTGACCAGGAACGACCCGTCGGTGGCCGCCGCGTACCAGGGAACCTACAAGGGCGCGGGCCTCAAGGCGGCGAGCCTGGCCGCGCTGGGGGTGACGGCCGTGGAGTTCCTGCCGGTGCAGGAGACCCAGAACGACGCCAACGACGCCGACCCGACGGGCACCAGCGGCGACAACTACTGGGGCTACTCGACGCTGGACTACTTCGCACCGGACCGCCGCTACTCCTCCGACCGGACGCCGGGCGGTCCCACCCGGGAGTTCAAGGCGATGGTGAAGGCGTTCCACGACGCCGGGATCAAGGTGCTCGGCGACGTGGTCTACAACCACACCGCCGAGGGCGGCCCCTGGAACCCGTCGGACAAGACCACGTACAGCCTGCTGTCCTGGCGGGGCCTGGACAACCCGGCGTACTACTCGCTCACCTCGGATTTGCAGAGCCCGTGGGACAACACCGGGGTGGGCGGCAACTACAACACGTACAACCCGGTCGCGCAGCAGATCGTCCTGGACTCCCTCGCCTACTGGAAGGACTCCCTGGGGGTCGACGGCTTCCGCTTCGACCTGGCGCCGGTGCTGGGCAACACCTGCCAGCACGGGTGCTTCCAGTACAGCAGGACCGATCCGGCCACCGCGCTGAACCGGATCACCGCCACGATGCCCGCCCGGCCGGCCGGGGGCGGCACCGGCACCGACTGGATCGCCGAACCGTGGGCGCTGGGCAGCGGCACGTACCAGCTCGGCAACTTCCCGGCCGGCTGGTCGGAGTGGAACGGGGACTTCCGCGACACCCTGCGCCGCGACCAGAACGCCCTGGGCGTGGAGAACGTGACGCCCGGTCAGCTCGCGACGCGGTTCGCCGGCTCGTCCGACCTGTTCCAGGACGACGGCCGCGCGCCCTGGAACTCCGTCGACTTCATGGTGGTGCACGACGGCTTCACACTGGCCGACCTGTACGCGTGCAACGGCAAGAACAACAGCCAGCCGTGGCCGTACGGGCCGTCGGACGGCGGCGCGGACGCCAACCTCTCCTGGGACCAGGGCGGGATCGCCGCCGACCAGCGCAAGGCGGCCCGCAACGGCCTCGCCTTCGTGCTGCTGTCCGCCGGCACCCCGCTGATGAACGGCGGCGACGAGTACCTGCGGTCGCTGCGCTGCAACAACAACCCGTACAACCTGGACTCCTCGGCGAACTGGCTGACCACCTCCTGGACCGCCGAGCAGAGCACCTTCCGCGGCTACGCGCAGCGCCTGATCGCCTTCCGCAAGGCGCACGCGGCGCTGCGGCCGGCCGGCTTCTACGGCTCCACCGACGCCAACGGCAACGGCATGGCGCAGCTGGACTGGTTCACCCCGGCCGGCGCCGCGCCGGACAGCGCGTACTGGTCCAACGCCAACAACCACGCGCTGGCCTGGCGGTACGACGGCACCGAGCTGGGCGACTCCAGCAGCGCGCTGTACGTCGGCTACAACGGCTGGTCCGGCGACGTGACGTTCACCCTGCCCTCCCCGGGGGCGGGCAGGAACTGGTACCGGGTCACGGACACCTCCACCTGGGCGGAGGGTCCCGACCAGATCGCCGCGCCCGGCACCGAGACGCTGATCGGCGGCGCGGGCTCGGCGTACACGCTGCACGGGCGGGCGGTGCTGCTGCTGATCGCGAAGTAGTCCGCGCGGTCAGCCCTCGGCTATGACCACGGCGGAGGCGACGCCGGCGTCGTGGCTCAGCGAGACGTGCCAGTTCTTGACGGCCAGTTCGGCGGCGCGCAGCGCGACCGTGCCGCGGACGGTGAGCAGGGGCCGGCCCGACGGGGTGGTGAGGACCTCGGCGTCCAGCCAGTGCAGGCCGGGCGGGGCGCCGAGGGACTTGGCCAACGCCTCCTTCGCGGCGAACCGGGCCGCGAGGGAGGCCAGGCCGCGGCGGTCGCCGGAGGGCAGGTGGAGCTCGGCGGGGGTGAAGAGCCGTTCGGCCAGGCCCGGAGTGCGGTCCAGGGCCTTCGCGAACCGGTCGATCTCGGCGACGTCGATGCCGACTCCCACGATCACTCGACCGTCACCGACTTGGCGAGGTTACGGGGCTGGTCCACCTCGTTGCCCCGCGCGGTGGCGAGCTCGCAGGCGAAGACCTGCAAGGGCACGGTGGCCACCACGGGCTGGAGCAGCACCGGGGTCCGGGGCACCCTGATCAGGTGGTCGGCGTAGGGCACGACCTCCTCGTCGCCCTCCTCCGCGATGACGACGGTGCGGGCGCCCCGGGCGCGGATCTCCTGGATGTTGGAGACGATCTTCTCGTGCAGCACCGAGCGCCCGCGGGGCGAGGGCACCACGACGACCACCGGGAGACCGGCCTCGACCAGCGCGATCGGCCCGTGCTTCAGCTCCCCGGCGGCGAAGCCCTCCGCGTGCATGTACGCGAGCTCCTTGAGCTTGAGGGCGCCCTCCAGCGCCACCGGGTACCCCACGTGGCGGCCGAGGAAGAGCACGGTGTCCTCGTCCCGCAGCGACCGGGCCAGCTCCCGTACCGGCTCCATCGTGGCGAGCACCCGCTCGACCTGGGCGGAGATCGCCGACAGTTCGCGGACCACCGCCTGGATCTCGTCGCCCCACTGGGTGCCCCGCGCCTGCCCGAGCCAGAGCGCGACCAGGTAGCACGCCACGATCTGGGTGAGGAACGCCTTGGTGGAGGCGACCGCCACCTCCGGCCCGGCCCGGGTGTAGAGCACCGCGTCGGACTCCCGGGGGATGGTGGAGCCGTTGCTGTTGCAGATCGCCAGCACCCGCGCCCCCTGCTCGCGGGCGTGCCGCACCGCCATCAGGGTGTCCATGGTCTCGCCGGACTGGCTGACCGCGATGACCAGCGTGCTGTGGTCCAGGATCGGGTCGCGGTACCGGAACTCGCTGGCCAGCTCCACCTCGCACGGCACCCGGGTCCAGTGCTCGATGGCGTATTTCGCGATCATCCCGGCGTGGAAGGCGGTCCCGCACGCCACGATGACGATCTTGCCGACCTGCCGCAGCACCTCGTCGGGAATCCGCACGTCGTCCAGGGTCAGCCGACCGCCCGCGTCGATCCGGCCGAGCAGGGTGTCGGCGACCGCCTTGGGCTGCTCGGCGATCTCCTTGAGCATGAAGGAGGCGTAGCCGCCCTTCTCGGCCGCCGAGACGTCCCAGTCCACGTGGTACGGCCGCACGTCGGCCGGCTGCCCGTCGAACCCGGTGACGGTGACGCCGTCCCTGCGCAACTCCACGACCTGGTCCTGGCCCAGCTCGATCGCCTCGCGGGTGTGCGCGATGAAGGCGGCCACGTCGGAGGCGAGGAACTGCTCGCCCTGGCCGACCCCCACCACCAGCGGGGAGTTGCGGCGGGCACCGACCACCACGTCCGGGTCGTCGGCGTGCACCGCGACCAGGGTGAACGCACCGTCCAGCCGCCGGCACACCTGCCGCATGGCCTCGGCGAGGTCGCCGCAGGACGAGAACTGCTCGGCGAGCAGATGTCCCACCACCTCGGTGTCCGTCTCGGACGCGAGGCTGTGACCGCGCCCGGCCAGCTCCGTGCGCAGCGCCGCGAAGTTCTCGATGATGCCGTTGTGCACGACCGCGACCCGGCCCGCGTTGTCCAGGTGCGGGTGCGCGTTGGCGTCGTTGGGAGCACCGTGGGTCGCCCACCGGGTGTGCCCGATGCCGGTGCCGCCGTCCGGCAGCGGCTGCCGCGCCAGCTCCTTGCGGAGGTTGCCGAGCTTGCCCGCCCGCTTGGCCGTGGCGAGCCCGCCGTCGGCGATCACCGCCACCCCGGCCGAGTCGTAGCCGCGGTACTCCAGGCGTTCCAGACCCGCCATCACGACGTCCAGCGCACTCTGCCCGCCGACGTATCCCACGATGCCGCACATACCGATCAGCTTAAAGCCTGCCTTGTGGATCTTGCCGGGCTCGCGGGGCCCGGCACGCACGCTCACGGCGTCGTCAGTCGTCGATGTCCCCCACAGCCCGCGGCGTGGGAGATGCCCCCACCGCGCCGGCTCCTTCCTCCGCCCTGCGATCGCACGCACCGGGCCCCGCTCCGTGATCCGGCCTGATCCCCGCGGCAGACCCTTGGCCCGCAGCCGCGAAGCCCCCCGCGCCCCGACGATCCGCGCCCCCCACCGGCATCCCGCCCACAGGCCGCCGACAGCCTGTGGAAAACTCCTGTCATGACCTCCCCGACCAGCCCGTACGTCGATCTGACCCGGGAACAGTGGAGCGCCCTGCGCGAGCGCACCCCGCTGCCGCTCACCGCCGCCGAGGTGGAGAAGCTGCGCGGCCTCGGCGACGTCATCGACCTGGAGGAGGTGGTGGACGTCTACCTGCCGCTGTCCCGGCTGCTCAATCTGTACGTCGGCGCCCACAGCGGCCTGCGCGGCGCCCTGAACACCTTCCTCGGCGGCACGGCGGCCGGCGGGGACGGCGCGCGGCAGCCCGGCACCCCGTTCGTCATCGGCGTGGCCGGCAGCGTCGCGGTCGGCAAGTCCACCACCGCCCGCCTGCTCCAGGCGCTGCTCGCCCGGTGGCCCGAGCACCCCCGCGTCGAGCTCGTCACCACCGACGGTTTCCTGCTCCCCAACGCCGAGTTGCAGCGGCGCGGCCTGATGTCCCGAAAGGGCTTCCCCGAGTCCTACGACCGCCGCGCCCTGACCCGTTTCGTCGCCGACGTCAAATCCGGGAAGCCCGAGGTCAGCGCACCCGTCTACTCGCACCTGTGGTACGACATCGTGCCCGGCGAGCGGCTGACCGTGCGCCGCCCCGACATCCTGATCGTGGAGGGCCTGAACGTCCTGCAGCCCGCCCTGCCCGGCAAGGACGGCCGCACCCGGATCGGCCTCGCCGACTACTTCGACTTCAGCGTGTACGTGGACGCGCGCACCGAGGACATCGAGCAGTGGTACCTGGGCCGGTTCCGCAAGCTGCGCGAGACCGCCTTCCAGGACCCCCACTCCTACTTCCGCACGTACACCCAGGTCTCCGAGGACGAGGCCCTCGACTACGCCCGCATGATCTGGCGCACCGTCAACCGGCCCAATCTCCAGCAGAACGTGCTGCCGACCCGCAGCCGGGCCACGCTGGTGCTCCGCAAGGGCCCCGAGCACACCGTGCGGCGCCTGTCCCTGCGCAAGCTCTGACACGCTGCTCGCCCGGAACTGGTTCCGGGCGGGCAGCACAGCCCCGGCCCCTACCCCAGCGCCGACTTGACGACGTCCGCCAGCCGCCCGGCCACCGCGCGGGCGTGGTCGATGTCCGCCGCCTCGACCATGACCCGGACCAGCGGTTCGGTGCCGGACGGCCGCAGCAACACGCGCCCGGTGGAGCCGAGTTCCGCCTCCGCCTCGGTGACCGCGGCGGTCAGTTCGGCCGAGGACTCGACCCGGCTCCTGTCGACGTCCCGCACGTTGATCAGCACCTGCGGCAGCCGCCGCATGACCGCGGCGAGTTCGGCCAGCGGGCGCCCGGTGGCGGCGACCCGGGCGGCCAGCAGCAGGCCGGTCAGGGTGCCGTCGCCGGTGGTGGCGTGGTCCAGCACGATGACATGGCCGGACTGCTCGCCGCCGAGCGCGTACCCGTTCTCCTTCATCGACTCCAGTACATAGCGGTCGCCGACCGCCGTCCGTACCAGCTCGATGCCCTCGCTGCGCATGGCGAGCGTGAAGCCGAGGTTGGACATGACCGTGGCGACCACGGTGTTGGCGCGCAGTGTGCCGCGTTCGCGCATGGCCAGGGCGAGGACCGCCAGGATCTGGTCGCCGTCCACCTCCGCGCCGGTCGCGTCCACCGCCAGGCAGCGGTCGGCGTCGCCGTCGTGCGCGATGCCGAGGTCCGCGCCGTGCTCGACGACGGCCGCCTTGAGCAGGTCGAGGTGGGTGGAGCCGCAGCCGTCGTTGATGTTGAGGCCGTCCGGCTCGGCGCCGATGGTGACGACCTCGGCTCCGGCCCGGGAGAAGGCCTCGGGCGACACGCGGGAGGCGGCGCCGTGCGCCTCGTCCAGTACGATCCTCAGCCCGTCGAGCCGGTTGGGCAGCACCTCCAGGAGGTGGGCGACGTACTGCTCGAAGCCCTCCTCGTACTCCTTGACCCGGCCGACCCCCGCGCCGGTGGGGCGGGTCCAGGGGGCGCCGGTGCGGTGCTCCTCGTAGAGCGCCTCGATCCGGTCCTCCAGTTCGTCGTCGAGTTTGTGGCCGCCCCTGGCCAGGAACTTGACACCGTTGTCCGGCATGGCGTTGTGGCTTGCGGAGAGCATCACGCCGAGGTCGGCGCCCAGCGCGCCGGTGAGATACGCCACCGCCGGAGTGGGCAGCACACCGACCCGCAGGACGTCCACGCCCGCGCTCGCGAGGCCCGCCACGACGGCGGCCTCCAGGAACTCGCCGGACGCCCGCGGATCGCGCCCGACCACGGCCACCGGCCGGTGTCCCGCGAACGTGCCCGCCTCGGCGAGCACATGCGCCGCCGCGACCGACAGGCCGAGCGCCAGCTCGGCGGTGAGGTCGGCGTTGGCGATCCCGCGCACCCCGTCGGTGCCGAAGAGTCGTCCCACAGTGTTTCCTCCGATACAGGTGCGGCTCAGTCGTACGGCCACCGGTCGTGGGTCACCACCGGTCGCGCATCACCGGGCCGCCGGTTGCGACGCCCCGCCGGTACCGCGCGCGACCGTCGGAGCCACAGGGCCGCCCTGCCCCGGCTCCGTCCGACCAAGCGTCGTACAACCACTGGTATAGCCCCGGGAGCCCTCATACGAACGCCCCGGAGGCAACTGAGTGCCTCCGGGGCGAAAGCGTGCCTGCCGGGCGGGTGACGGACGTGCCGCCGCTCGGACTAACGCTTGCTGAACTGCGGCGCCTTGCGGGCCTTCTTCAGACCGGCCTTCTTCCGCTCGACCGCGCGGTCGTCACGGGTGAGGAAGCCGGCCTTCTTCAGCGGGCCGCGGTTGTTGTCCACGTCCGCCTCGTTGAGCGCGCGGGCGACGCCCAGGCGCAGCGCACCGGCCTGGCCGGAGACGCCGCCGCCGCTGATGCGGGCGATGACGTCGTACCGGCCGTCGAGTTCGAGCACCTTGAAGGGCTCGTTGACTTCCTGCTGGTGCACCTTGTTGGGGAAGTAGCCCTCAAGGGTGCGACCGTTGATCTTCCACTTGCCGCTGCCCGGGACGATCCGGACGCGGGCGATGGACTGCTTGCGGCGGCCGGTGCCGGCAGCCGGCTGCGGCTCGCCGAAGCGGGAGGCGAGCGACTCGGAGGTGTACTCCGACTCGACGGCCTCGGACTCGAAAGTGGTGATCTCGTCGTAGGACTCGTCGCCCTCGAGGACGGTCTCGGCGGTGGTCTCAGCCACGATTCTCCTCAGATTCCTTCTGGTAGCTGGTGGCCGGGACTACTGCGCGACCTGGGTGATCTCGAACGGCACCGGCTGCTGGGCGCCGTGCGGGTGCTGGTCACCCGCGTAGACCTTCAGCTTGGAGAGCATCTGACGGCCCAGGGTGTTCTTGGGCAGCATGCCCTTGACGGCCTTCTCCACAGCCTTCTCCGGGCTCTTGGCAAGCAGCTCGTCGTAGCGCACCGAGCGGAGACCGCCCGGGTAGCCGGAGTGGCGGTAGGCCATCTTCTGGGTCTTCTTGTTGCCCGACAGGTGCACCTTGTCGGCGTTGATGATGATGACGAAGTCACCGGTGTCGACGTGGGGGGCGTAGATGGGCTTGTGCTTGCCCCGCAGAAGGGTTGCTGCCTGGCTGGCCAGACGGCCCAGGACAACGTCCTGCGCGTCGATGACGTGCCACTGGCGCTGGACATCGCCGGGCTTGGGGCTGAACGTACGCACGGTCGTAGCCTTCGCTTCTTCTCAGTAGGAGTCCTGACAAGGCCACCCGGACGATCACGACAGCCTCCGAGGTGGCACGGGGACGCAACCCGTGCACCTGCCGCTGGTCATCGGCCCGGTGGACCGGCGTAAGGGCCCCTCACGTGAGATAGAGCAAGCCAATACGCATAACGAACCTTGAGGATACCGTTCCGGGCCCGCACGGGTCAAAACGCGGCTCCACACCGCCCGGGTCAGCGCTTCCGGTCCACCCTGCGTTCGTCCCAGACCGGCTCGGGGGTCTCCCGGACCAGCCCGTCGGAGCCGAAGACCAGGAAGCGGTCGAAGGAACGGGCGAACCAGCGGTCGTGGGTGACCGCGAGCACCGTGCCGTCGTACGACTCCAGGCCCTCCTGCAACGCCTCCGCGCTCTCCAGGTCCAGGTTG
This sequence comes from Streptomyces sp., assembly GCF_036524955.1. Classification (GTDB taxonomy): domain Bacteria; phylum Actinomycetota; class Actinomycetes; order Streptomycetales; family Streptomycetaceae; genus Actinacidiphila. The sequence goes on along the minus strand of NZ_DATDBG010000072.1, from coordinate 1,752 downwards.
TCGGTCGGCTCGTCCAGCAGCAGCGCGGTCGTGCCGACCAGCTCCATCAGCAGGATCTGGAACCGCGCCTGCTGCCCGCCGGACAGCTTGTCGAACGGCTGGTCGCCCTGCCGCTCCAGCTCGTAGCGGCGCAGCACGGACATGGCCCGGCCGCGGTCGTGGGCGTGCTCGGTCCACAGGATGTCGACCAGCGCGCGGCCGACCAGCTCGGGGTGGGCGTGGGTCTGCGCGAAGTGCCCGGGCACCACCCGGGCGCCCAGCTTGTACGTACCGCTGTGCGCGACCGACGGGTCCCCGGCCAGCAGCCGCAGGAAGTGCGACTTGCCGGAGCCGTTGGAGCCGAGCACCGCGACCCGCTCGCCGTAGAAGACCTCCAGGTCGAACGGTTTCATCAGACCGGTGAGCTCCAGCTTCTCGCAGGTCACCGCCCGCACCCCGGTACGGCCGCCCTTCAGCCGCATCCGGATGTCCTGCTCGCGCGGCGGTTCCTGCGGGGCGCCCGCGTCCTCGAACCGCTTCAGCCGGGTCTGCGCCGCGTGGTAGCGGGACGCCATGTCGGGGCTGATCGCGGCCTGCTGCCGCAGCCGGTGCACCATGGCCTTGAGCTTGGCGTGCTCCTCCTCCCAGCGGCGGCGCAGTTCCTCGAAGCGCGCGAACCGCTCCTTGCGCGCCTCGTGGAAGGTGTCGAAGCCGCCGCCGTGCACCCACGCGGTGCTGCCGGCCGGGCCGGTCTCCACGCTGACGATCTTCTCCGCGCTGCGGGAGAGCAGCTCGCGGTCGTGGCTGACGAACAGCACGGTCTTCTGGGTCTGCGCGAGCTGCTCCTCCAGCCAGCGCTTGCCGGGCACGTCCAGATAGTTGTCCGGCTCGTCCAGCAGCAGCACCTCGTCGGGGCCGCGCAGCAGCGCCTCCAGCACCAGCCGCTTCTGCTCACCGCCGGAGAGCGTCTTGACCTCGCGCCACTGCGCCCGCTCGTACGGCACCCCGAGCGCGGCCGTCGTGCAGATGTCCCACAGCGTCTCCGCCTCGTAGCCGCGCGCCTCCGCCCAGTCGCCGAGCGCGTGCGCGTACGCCATCTGGGCCGGCTCGTCGTCCTGCGCCATGATCGCCAGCTCGGCGGCGTCCACGGCCTGCGCGGCGGTCTGGATACGGGGATGCGCCACGGACACCAGCAGGTCGCGCACGGTGCGGTCGTCGCGGACGCTGCCGACGAACTGGCGCATCACGCCGAGGCCGCCGCTGACCGTGATCGTGCCCCCGTGCGGTTTCAGCTCCCCGGAGATCAGCCGGAGCAAGGTGGTCTTCCCGGCGCCGTTGGGACCGACCAGGGCCACGGCGGCGCCGTCGCCCACCCGGAACGAGACGTCGCCGAGCAGCGCCCGCCCGTCCGGCAGGTAGTACTCCAGGTGCGCTGCTTCCACATGACCCATGGCCAGGATTGTCCCTTCCCGGGTGACCCGCCCCAAGTCGTTTTCCGCGAAACTGCCGGTCATCCGGAGCCGGCGGGACGGCCCTCTATGATGCGCGGCATGACTGAAGCGCCCGGGCAGCAGCCACCGCAGGATCCCCGCCATGCCCGCGACGGCCGCCGCGAGGTCCTGGAAGGACGCGTCATCCCCTCGCGGCCCCAGCCCACTCCCCCGGCCGATCCGCACGGGCCCCCCGCCGGGGGCCAGGGCCAGTCGTGGCCGCCCCTGTCGGGCACCGGCACCGGCGAGGCGTGGTCGATCACCCCGGGCACTCCGGGGGGCG
>NZ_DATDBG010000071.1:0-59126 GCF_036524955.1 Streptomyces sp. | reverse complement strand
GAAGTGCCGGCAACGGGCCGTACATATGCAGTCTCGGACCCCTCTCCCGCAGGCCCCGGCGCCCGGCCGCACCCCGCACCCCGCACCCCGCAAAACCGTCTCAGGAAATACGGTCCAGGACGATCGGCGTGCCCGCGAAAGCGGAGGAAGCTCCCTCCGTCACCGTGAACGCCCCCGTCAACGCCTCCTCCGCGTACCCGAACTTCTCCGGTGTGTCCGTGTGCAGCGTAAGGAGCGGCTGCCCCGCCACCACCGCGTCCCCCGGCTTCGCGTGGAGCTCCACCCCCGCCCCCGCCTGCACCGCGTCCTCCTTGCGCGCCCGCCCCGCACCGAGCCGCCACGCCGCCACCCCCACCGCGTACGCGTCCAGCGCCGTGAGGGTGCCCGACTCCGGGGCCACCAGAACATGCTTCTCGCGCGCGACGGGCAACTCCGCCTCCGGGTCACCGCCCTGCGCGATGACCATGCGGCGCCACACGTCCATCGCCGACCCGTCCGCCAGCGCCTTCGCCGGATCCGCGTCCCGCAGCCCCGCCGCGTCCAGCATCTCCCGGGCCAGCGCCACCGTGAGCTCGACCACGTCCGGGGGCCCGCCGCCGGCCAGTACCTCCAGCGACTCGCGTACTTCGAGCGCGTTGCCGGCCGTCAAGCCCAGCGGCACCGACATGTCGGTCAGCAGCGCCACCGTGCGTACGCCGTGGTCGGTGCCGAGGCCCACCATCGTGGTGGCCAACTCCCGCGCGTCGTCGAGCGACTTCATGAACGCGCCGGAGCCGACCTTGACGTCGAGGACGAGCGCGCCCGTGCCCTCGGCGATCTTCTTGGACATGATCGAGGAGGCGATCAGCGGAATCGACTCGACGGTGCCCGTGACGTCGCGGAGCGCGTACAGCTTCTTGTCGGCCGGGGCGAGCCCGTCACCCGCGGCGCAGATCACCGCGCCCACGTCGTCGAGGACGCCGAACATCTCCTCGTTCGACAGGGACGCCCGCCACCCCGGGATGGACTCCAGCTTGTCGAGGGTGCCACCGGTGTGGCCGAGGCCGCGGCCGGAGAGCTGGGGGACGGCGGCACCGCAGGCCGCCACCACGGGGGCCAGCGGCAGCGTGATCTTGTCGCCGACGCCGCCGGTGGAGTGCTTGTCGGCGGTGGGGCGGGCCAGGCGGGAGAAGTCCATCCGCTCACCGGAATTGATCATCGCCGCGGTCCAGCGGGCGATCTCCGCGCGGTCCATGCCGTTGAGGAGGACGGCCATGGCGAGCGCGGACATCTGCTCGTCGGCGACCACGCCCCGCGTGTACGCGTCGATCACCCAGTCGATCTGCTCGTCGCTGAGCCGACCGCGGTCCCGCTTCGTACGGATGACGGAAATGACGTCCATGGAATTCCTTACCGATCAGTGACCAACGGTCGAGCCGGCACCACCCCGTGCCCGGCGCGCCCCTGCTACCCACCACCCAACACTCAGCGGTCCAGGTCCTCCACCCCGAACGCGTCCGGCAGCATCTCCCGCATCGGCCGCACGCCACGGGCCGTCTCGACCAGCAGCTCCGGGCCGCCGTGCTCCCAGAGCAGCTGTCGGCACCGTCCGCACGGCATCAGCAGGTCGCCCCGCAGGTCCACGCAGGTGAAGTGGGTCAGCCGACCGCCTCCGGAGGCGTGCAGGGCCGAGACGAGGCCGCACTCCGCGCACAGGGCGACCCCGTACGCCGCGTTCTCGACGTTGCAGCCGACCACGACCCGCCCGTCGTCGACGAGCGCGGCGGCGCCGACCGGGAAGCGGGAGTAGGGCGCGTACGCCCGCTCCATCACATCCCGGGCGGCGCGGCGCAGGGCCTCCCAGTCCACCGGGGCGGCCGGCGGGGTCACGCCCCCTCTCCCTTCCGGTACGGGATTCCGTTCGCCCTGGGCATGCGCAGCCGCTGTGCGGACAGGCCCATGACGAGCAGCGTCGCGACGTACGGCGTCGCCTGGACGACCTGCTGCGGCACCGTGTCGGTGATCGCGTACCAGAGGGACAGCAGGACCGCGAAGCCGAGGGCGACGGCCGCCGCGACGCGCGAGCCGCGGTAGAACTTCCAGGCGGCCATGGCGAGCAGCAGCAGTGCCAGCAGGAGCAGCAGCGCGTGGACCGAGGGGCTGCCGTTGCGGAGCTGGAGGCTGTCCGCGTAACCGAAGAGCCCCGCGCCCACGGCGAGTCCGCCCGGCCGCCAGTTGCCGAAGATCATCGCGGCCAGGCCGATGTAGCCGCGTCCGCCGGTCTGCCCGGCGAGATAGAAGTGCGTGCCGATGGCGAGGAAGACCCCGCCGAGCCCGGCGAGCCCACCGGAGATGATCACGGCCAGGTACTTGTACGTGTACACGTTCACGCCCAGGGACTCCGCCGCGACCGGGTTCTCACCGCAGGACCGCAGCCGCAGGCCGAACGGCGTGCGCCACAGCACGAAGAACGTGACGACGAAGAGCGCCAGCGCGAGCAGGGTGAGCGCGGAGACGTCGGTGACCAGGCCGCCGACGATGCCGGCCAGGTCGGAGACGAGGAACCAGTGGTGCTCCTCCAGCGAGTTGAGCCAGTCGGACAGGCCCGGCACCGTGAAGTCCTGGATGTCGCCCATCGGCGGGGACTGCTTGGGGCTGCCGCCCTTCTGTGCCGCCTCACCGACGTTGAACCAGCGCTTGGCGAGGTACGCGGTGACGCCTGCGGCCAGGATGTTCATCGCGACACCGGCGATGATGTGGTCGACGCCGAAGGTGACGGTGACGATGGCGTGCACCAGGCCGCCGGCCGCGCCGCCGAGGACGCCGACCAGCACGCCGAGCCACGGACTGGTCTGCCAGCCGGCCCACGCGCCGAAGAACGTGCCGAGGATCATCATGCCCTCAAGGCCGATGTTGACCACACCGGCGCGTTCCGACCACAGGCCGGCCAGGCCCGCCAGGCCGATGGGGACGGCTCCGGACAGGGCGCCGGCGATCTGTCCGGAGGAGGTGATGTCGTCGGCACCGGTGATGGCCCGTACCGCGGCGATCACGATCAGGGCCGCGGAGATCATCAGCAGGATCACCGGGAGGGTGAACCTGATCCGGCCGCGGTTGCCTTCGGCCACGCGGGGCGCGGCCGGCGGCGGGGTCTGGGTAGCGGTGGCAGTCACGCCGTCACCTCCTGCTTGTCTTCGGAGCCGGGGCCGGCTTCGTGGCCGGAACCTGCACCGGCCGCCGCGAGTTCCGCGCCGACCTGGCGCTGCTGCCGGGTGAGGCCGTAGCGGCGTACGAGTTCGTACGCGATCACCACGGCGAGGACGATGACGCCCTGGATGACGCCGACGATCTCCTTGTCGTAGCCCTCGAACTCCAGGCCGTTGGAGGACCGTTCGAGGAACGCCCACAGCAGGGCGCCGACCGCGATGCCGACCGGGTTGTTGCGGCCGAGCAGGGCGACAGCGATGCCGGTGAAGCCGATGCCGGTGGGGAAGTCGGTGCCGTACTCGTACGACTGGTTGAGCAGGGTGGGCATGCCGACCAGGCCGGCCATGGCGCCGGAGATCAGCATGCTGGTGACCACCATCCGCTTGACGCTGACGCCGCTCGCCTCGGCGGCGGACTCCGAGCGGCCGACCGCCCGCAGGTCGAAGCCGAAGCGGGTGCGGGACAGGCCGAACCAGTACAGGACGCCGGCCAGCACCGCGAAGACGATGAAGCCGACCACCGGATCGGTGGAGGTGGAGAAGTTGAAGAGATGGCTGGAGGGCGGCAGCGGCTTGGTGGAGACCATGTTGGCGCTCTTGTCGACCACGCCGAGCCGGCCGCCTTGCAGGAAGTAGCCGATCACGATGCCCGCGATGGCGTTCAGCATGATCGTGGAGATGACCTCGCTGACGCCCCGGGTCACCTTGAGGACGCCGGCGATGGCCGCCCAGGCCGCGCCGACCGCCATCGCGGTGAGGATGATGACCGGGATCTGGATGACGCCGGGGATCGACATGGCGCCGCCGGCCGCGGCGGCGAAGAACGCGGCGAGCCGGTACTGGCCGTCGACCCCGATGTTGAACAGGTTCATCCGGAAGCCGATCGCGACGGCCAGGCCGGCCAGGTAGTACGTGGTGGCCTTGTTGAGGATGTAGACCTGGCTGTCGGTCTTGCTGCCGTACTCCACCATCACGCCGAACGCGTGGAACGGCTCCTTGCCGGTGGCCAGCAGTACCAGGGCGGTGACGGCCAGCGCGCCGAGCACGGCGAGTACGGGCGCGGCGATCCCCAGGACCAGCCGGTCCTTGTCGAACTTCTTCATCGGTCCTCTCCCCCGGGTCCCGCGGACTGACCGGCTGTCCCGGCCTCGTGCTCCAGGTGCCCGGAGGCAGCGCCGGTCATCGCCGAGCCCAACTCCTCCGGGGTGATGGTGGCCGGATCGGCGTCGGCGACCAGCCGGCCGCGGTACATGACCCGCAGCGTGTCGGACAGACCGATCAGCTCGTCCAGGTCGGCGGAGATCAGCAGCACCGCCAGGCCCTCGCGTCGGGCCTCGCGGATCTGGTCCCAGATCTGGGCCTGGGCGCCGACGTCCACGCCCCGGGTGGGGTGCGCGGCGATCAGCAGCTTCGGCAGGTGGCTCATCTCGCGGCCGACGATCAGCTTCTGCTGGTTGCCGCCGGACAGCGAGGCCGCGGTGACCTCGATACCGGGTGTACGGACGTCGTACTCGCGGACGATCCGCTCGGTGTCGCGGCGGGCCGCGGCCGGGTCGATCAGGAAGCCGCGGCTGTTGGGGCGTTCGGTGACGTGGCCGAGGATACGGTTCTCCCACAGCGGCGCTTCCAGCAGCAGGCCGTGCCGGTGCCGGTCCTCGGGAATGTAGCCGATGCCTCCCTCGCGGCGGCGCCGGGTCGGTGTGTGCGAGATGTCCCGGCCGTCCAGGACGAGCGAGCCGGCGTCCGGTATGCGCATGCCCATGATCGCCTCGACCAGTTCGGCCTGGCCGTTGCCCTCGACGCCGGCGATGCCCAGCACTTCGCCCTTGTGGATGGTGAAGCCGATGTCGTCCAGCACGGTGCGCTCGACGCCGTCCGGGTCGGTCGCGGCCAGCCGCAGCCCTTCGACGGTGAGCATCGGCTCGGTGGTGACGGTGGATTCGCGGGTCTCCGGGGACGGGAGTTCGCTGCCGACCATCAGCTCGGCGAGCTGCTTGGTGGTGGTGGTGCGGGGATCGGCGTCACCGACGGTGGTGCCGCGTCGTATGACGGTGATCACGTCGGCGACCGACAGCACCTCACCGAGCTTGTGCGAGATGAAGATGACGGTCAGACCCTCGGCCTTCAGCCCCCGCAGGTTGTCGAAGAGCGCGTCGACCTCCTGGGGGACCAGGACGGCGGTCGGCTCGTCGAGGATGAGGATTCGGGCGCCGCGGTAGAGGACCTTGAGGATCTCCACCCGCTGGCGGTCGGCGACGCCCAGGTCCTCCACCAGGGCGTCCGGCCGGACACCGAGGCCGTACGCGTCGGAGATCTCCATGATTTTGGCGCGGGCCCGGCCGCCGATCCCGTACAGCTTCTCGCTGCCGAGGACGACGTTCTCCAGCACGGTCAGGTTGTCGGCGAGCATGAAGTGCTGGTGCACCATGCCGATGCCGCGGGCGATGGCGTCGCCGGGGTCGTGGAAGGTGACGGTCTCGCCACCGACGGCGATGGTGCCCTCGTCCGGCTTCTGCATGCCGTAGAGGATCTTCATCAGGGTGGACTTGCCGGCGCCGTTCTCGCCCACGAGGGCGTGCACGGTGCCGCCGCGCACGGTGATGTCGATGTCGTGGTTGGCGACGACGCCGGGGAACCGTTTGGTGATGCCGCGCAGTTGGACGGCGGGTGGACTCGTGGACGCGTTGATGGCGCACTCTCCTCGTCGGAAAGGCTCGGGCGGTCGGGCGGTGGGGGTGAACGTATCGCGGAACAGCCAATCTACGCGCGTAGGTTCAGCCATTCGTTGCGCTCGGATTCCTTGGCGTTGCCGCCGCTGGGTGCGAACCCGTGGGTCGGGCGACGGTCCGGGACGGATACCGGGTCGACGTCGGCCGGGACGGGCACCGGTCACCGGCCGGTCTCCCGAGCCGTCCGGAGGGCCGGAGTGCGGGCCGCCGCTGACGTCGGGGCGCGGGGGCCGGGATCGTCCGGGCCGCGAGTCTCGATTAGGGCCGAGGCTCGGCGCGGGTGCGCGTCAGCACCCCCGCCGAGCCTCGTTGACCGTATTCCGTGCTCGCTCCCCGGAACCCGGACCGGGCGGGCAGCGTGCTGTTCGAAGCCTTACGCAGCGGATGTCACGGGGTCGTGCTGACCTTGATCTCACCCGACGCGATCTTCTGCTTGGCCGCGTCTATCTGCGCCTTGATGTCGTCGATGAAGCCGCCCGTGGTGGAGAGCGACACACCGCCGGTGCTCAGGTCGTACGCGTTGGTACCGGTCTTCGGCTTCTTGTCCTGCACGGACTTGATCAGGTCGTACGTGGCCACGTCCACGTTCTTGATCGCGGAGGTGAGGATGTGGTCCTTGTACTTCACCAGCGCCGGGTCCTCGTACTGGTCGGAGTCGACGCCGATGGCCCAGGCACCCTCCTTGGCGGCCACCGCCTGGATCGAACCGTCGCCGGACAGGCCCGCCGCGGTGTAGATCACGTCGATGCCGCTGTCGAGCATGCCGTTGGCCTTGCCGGTGGCCGACGTCGGGTCGTTGAAGCCCTTGGTGTCGGTCTCGTACAGGTACTGGGAGGTGACCTTCACCGACGGCTTGGTGTCGCGGACACCCTGCGCGAAGCCGGCGTCGAAGGTGCCGATCAGGGTGTTGTGCACACCGCCGATGAAGCCGACCTTGCCGGTCTTGGTCTTCAGCGCGGCGGCCACACCGGCGAGGTACGAGCTCTGCTCGGTGGCGAACACCATGCTGTCGACGTTGGGCGAGTCCACCACGGAGTCGACCAGGCCGAACGTGGTGTCGGGGTACTTCTTGGCTATCTTGGCGACGGCCTCGCCGTAGGTGAAGCCGACCGCGATGACCGGGTTGTAGCCGGCCCCGGCCAGCAGGTCCAGGCGCTGCTCGCGGTCGGACTGGGTCTCACCGTTGGTCGCGGTCTGCTCCTTGGCCTCCAGGCCGAACTCCTTGACCGCCTTGTCCAGGCCGCGGGCCGCGGAGTCGTTGAAGGAGTGGTCGCCGCGCCCGCCGACGTCGTATGCCAGAGCGGCGCCCTTGGCCTTGTCACTGCCCGAGGAACTGCTGCCGCACGCGGTCGCGGTCAACGCGAGAGCCGCGGACACCACACCCACGGCAGCGATCTTGGATACCCGGCGCAAGAGGGTCCCCTTCAGGTCGGAAGCGCCCCGTTCCGGCGCTGGCTACGCGGGAGCTTAACGCGCGTAGATGTCACGTAAAGACCGAATGAAGACCCGTTACCGGATCGACGCATTTCGGCCAGGTGAATCGACCGTAGCGATCGGCTCACCCCGTGTCAGGACAGCAGTGCAGCCGCCGTGAACAGTTCCACCCCGACCGCGATGGCGTTCTCGTCCACGTCGAAGTCGCCCTGGTGCAGGTCCTTCTTGGTCGTGTCGCCCGGTGAGCGTACGCCCAGCCGCGCCAGCGCACCCGGTACATGCTCCAGATACCAGGAGAAGTCCTCGCCGCCCAGGCTCTGCTCGGTGTCCTCCACCGCGTGGGCACCGTAACGCGCGGTCATCGCGTCCCGCAGCAGTTCCACGGACAACGCCTCGTTCACCACCGGCGGCACGCCGCGCTGGTAGGTGATCTCGCACTTGGCCCGGTAGATCGTGGCCACCTGGTCGATGATCTCGTGGACGAGGTCGGGCGCGTCGTGCCAGGCGGCCAGGTCCAGGCAGCGGACAGTGCCTTCGAGCTCGGCGTGCTGGGGGATGACGTTCGCCGCGTGCCCGGCCTGGAAACGGCCCCATACGATGCTCAGCCCGGACCGCGGATCGACCCGCCGGGTCAGCGCGGCCGGAAGTTCGGTGGCGAGCTTGGCGGCGGCCATCACGAGGTCGGTGGTCAGGTGCGGGCGGGCGCTGTGGCCGCCGGGACCGTCCAGGACGAGCTTGAGTTTGTCGGCCGCGGAGGTGATCGCGCCCTGCCGCACCCCGATCTTCCCGACCTCGACCTTGGGGTCGCAGTGCACGGCGAGGATACGTTCCACCCCGTTCAGCGCACCGGCCTTCACCAGGTCCAGCGCGCCGCCCGGCATGATCTCCTCGGCCGGCTGGAAGACCAGCCGCACCGGCCTGCGCAGCTTGCCCGCACGGGCCAGGTCGGCGAGCACCAGCCCGGCGCCGAGCACGATGCTGGTGTGCACGTCGTGTCCGCAGGCGTGGGCGCGACCCTCGACCGTCGAGCGGTACTCCACCGTCTTGGGGTCCGGCACCGGCAGCGCGTCCAGGTCCGCCCGCAGCGCGAGCCGTCCGCGCTCCGGGTCGTCGGGACCGATGTCGCAGAGCAGTCCGGTCCCGGCGGGCAGTACCCTGGGGCTGAGCCCGGCCTGTTCGAGCCTGACCCGCACCTTCTCCGTGGTTCGGAACTCCTGCCGTCCCAGCTCGGGGTGGCGGTGCAGATCACGGCGGAAGGCGATGAGCTCGGCGTGGAGCTCGGGGGTGACCACGGCGACACGTCGGTCCGCGTCCTCGCCCTCGGACGACGCGGCGTCACTGTCCTTGGCGTTCTTGGCGCTCTTGGCGTCCCTGGTGGCGGACGGCGCGGCCTGCGCGTTCTCGGACAACGCGCCGGACGGCGCGGCGGGTGAGTCGTTCACCTCAGTCAGGGTATGCCCCACGAGCTGCTCCTCTTACCTGATCTGGAAAATTTAGGCGCTGCGGGAGGAGAAGTAGTCGCCCGATCGGCACATACCGGATCATCCTCGAGGGTATGCCCACCCTTTTGGGGTTCCGGGCCTGTTGCCACCCATAGTCGCTCAACGAGCGCCGCGTCGCGAGCCAGCGCCGCCCATCCGGCCGCACCCGCGAGACCCCATAGCTTAGGGCCCTCATGTTGCGCCCGTGTGTGCGATCGTCTCCCGCGGGGTGCCCCTGTGATTCGCCTCACCATTCGCGCCCCGGTTATGCGGTGCCGCCCCGGCGGGGTCCGTACGCTTTCCCGGCGCGCGGGGTCGGTCCCGGCGAACAGGGGTGCGGCGTGCTCGGCGGTGACCGCGCGGTCCGGCCGGAGCCTGCCTTTCGCGGATGGTCGCTGACGGTCACCCCGGCCGACGACTGCGGGACAGGCGACCGGCCCCGGACGACGAGTCGGGTGAGCGCCCGCTCGACCCGCCGGGTGGCGGGTGGGCTCCGGCGGACGTCGCGGCCGGGGTGACCGGCCCGCATGGCGCGTGCCGCGAAACGCTTCAGCGGGACTTCCGGCGACGGAGAGAGCCGCCGGCATGTCCCGGGTCTGGGAGAATCCCGCCGATCGACCGGGCGGCCCGGGAACACGTGGCATCGCCTGAGGCCGTCGATGCCGGTGACGCAGACACGTACGGCCCCTTGCCGCACGCCCACCCCAGCTTCCACCTCGCCGCCCGGTGGCCCGACCCCAGAACCCCGCAGATCAGGAGGCCGCAGTGCCCAGACTGTCCGAAAATGCGCTGTCCGTTCCACCGTCCGGCATCCGCCGCATTTTCGAGATGGCCGCTGAACTCGACGACATCATCGCGCTCAGCGTCGGTGAGCCCGAACTGCCCGTCGCCCGCCACATCCTCGACGCCGGCGCGCAGGCGTGGAACGACGACGTCACGCACTACACCCCCAACGACGGCATCGCGCTCCTGCGCACAGCGATCGCCGCCAAACTGCGGCGCGACAACCACTACCTGGTCTCCGGCGACCAGGTGCACGTAACCGCCGGCGGCGCCCAAGCGCTCCACATGGCCATGTCGCTGACACTCGCCCCGGGCGACGAGATCCTGATCCCCGACCCGGGCTACGCCACGTTCACCATGGCGCCACGCCTCCTCGGCGCGGTCCCCGTGCCCTACCCGCTCACGCCGGACGGCGGATTCGAACCCGACGTCGAGCAGCTGGACCGACTCGTCACCCCCCGCACCAGGGTGCTGCTCGTCAACAGCCCTTCGAACCCGCTCGGCGTCGTCTACGGGCCGGATCTCCTGCGCGGGCTGCTGGCCTTCGCCGCCCGCCACGACCTGTGGGTCATCAGTGACGAGGTGTACGAGTACTTCACCTTCGGCGCTCGGCACGTGAGCCTGGCGAGCCTGGACGCCGACGACCGGGTCTTCGGCGTCTACTCGCTGTCCAAGACATACGCCCTCACCGGCGCGCGTGTCGGCTACCTCGTGACTCCGACCGGCATCGCGAACACCTTCCGTGCCGCGCAGGAGTCCATCGTGAGCTGCGTGAACGCACCCGCACAGATGGCTGCGGTCGCCGCCCTCGAAGGTGACCAGAGCCATGTGACCGCCGCCCGCGAACGCTACCGGCGGAACATCGAGGCGGCGTGCGCGCTGCTCGACGAGCTGGGCATCCGCTACCAGCGGCCAGGAGGCGCGTTCTACCTCTGGATCGACGTGTCCCACGCCGACGAGGGAAACGTCTCGGCCTGGGCGGAGAAGTTCCTCGTCGAGCAGCGCGTCGCGGTGGCTCCGGGCGTGGCGTTCGGCGCGGCGGGCGAGGGATGGATACGCATCTGCGCCGCGGGGAAAACCGGTCCTCTGCTGACAGCCCTCGGCCGGCTCCCCCGCCCCTGAAGCGCCGGGAGCGGAAGCGGCGGGCGGGCCCGGACGCGGTCACCGCACGGGCGCCGCCAGGCGTACGAGCGGGTGCCGGCCGCGATGGACGGTGCCGGCTCGTGATCGACACCGCGTCGCTGCGGGACTGAGGCGATCGGGCCCGCACCCCGCGGGGCCGGCCGGGTGCCCCGGACAGGGGCGGTGCGCCGCGGACCGCGCGGGGGGCGGCGACGCCTCGGACCGCGCCCGGGCCGCCCCCCGCCCGCCTTGCCGCCGGGCGAACAGGGCACCACCGCTCGGGGACGCCGCCGGCGCACGGCCGGACTGCGGGGTCACGCCCCTACGCCGGGCTCGGTTCGTCCGCGGCCGGCAGCCCGTGCAGGTCGCGGGCGGTGTGCGTGATGCCGGACAGGAAGGTGTGGGCGCGCGGCGAGGCGGCCGAGGTCAGCCACTCCTGGTCGATGTCGCACACCACGATGTGCACCTGCGTGTCGGCCAGGGCCAGCGGCAGGGTGTGCACGACGGTGGACGGGAAGGACAGTACGGTCCGGCCGACCGGCCCGCGGCGGGCGACCAGTTCCAGGGGCAGTTCGGGCCGCACGATCTCCAGACCGGTCTCCTCGGCGAGGCGGTGCAGCTTCTCCGCGGCCTCCCGGCGGTGCGCGAAATAGCGCGTGGCGCCGTGCTGTTCGGCCAGCGAACGGACGACCGTGAAGTAGCGCTCGGGGTCGACCACACCGGTCTCCACCAGGGAGGTGCCGATCAGGTCGGTACCGGGCAGGATGTCCGGCGGTCCGAAACGGCTGCGGGTCCAGGCGAACCGGTTGGTCCGCAGCGCCATGCCGGCCGGCGGGGTGGCGGGCATCGCGCTGAACAGCTCGATACGGCGCCGTTTTCCGGGGGTCAGCCGGCGGCGGGCCGAGGACGCGAAGAGCCCGAAGGCGGCGTCCACCGGGGACCTGCGGCGCCCGCTGCGGTGCCAGCGCACCAGCCGGCCGCCGTTGGTCAGTATCTCGGTGAACTCCATGGTGGCCGTGCCGTCGTCCACCACGACGAGCTCCTTGGCCCGGCACAGCGGCAGCAGCACCTGGACCAGGCGGGAGAACGGATCGCCGATCACCAACCGCTTGACCCGCACGAGCAGCGGCGCGAGCGCCAAGGCGGTACGCAGCAGGCCGCCGCGGCCGCCGCGCGCCTCGAACCAGCGGACCACCACGCCCTCGTCCCGGGCGAGTTCGGCCATCCGGCGCACCTGGTCGCGGCTGGTGGGGTCGGCGGGCGACAGCACCACGACGGTCAACGGTCGCGCAGCCGGGGCCTCGGGGGCCGGAGCACCCGAGGCGCCCCCGGCCCCCTCCGCCGCGCGGCCGTCACGGCCGTCGCGGGCGGCGGGGAGCCGGGGTACGGCGGGCGGGTGCGCATGCGCCCACTCCAGGACGTTGAGGAGCTGGACGGGTGACTCCACCAGAGCGACCGCCCCCGTGCCCGGTACGGACGTCCCGCCCGTCGCGGGCGCGGGCCTGTCGGTCATCGCTTCGTCCTTGTCGTCCCTGTCCCCGGTCACGCGCGGGTTCCCGGCACCGCTGCCGACGACGGCACCGGCCGCACCCGCGCCCTCGCCTGTGTTCTCGCTCACGCGCGAGTCCTCGGCCACGGTTCCCCGCTCATGCGTAGGGCCTGCTGATCTCCGGCGCCCACCGCGTGGTCAGACCGACGCGGTCTTGGAGCCGGCCGCGGCCGCCTCCGCCTCGGCGACGACGCCGGGCACGCGGCGCAGCTTCGCCATCGGGCCCAGCTCGCCCTCGTAGACCCGCTTCACGCCGTCACCGAGGGAGGTCTCGATGATGCGGATGTCGCGGACCAGGCGCTCCAGGCCCTGGGACTCGACCGAAGCGGCCTGGTCCGAGCCCCACATGGCGCGGTCCAGGGTGATGTGGCGCTCCACGAAGACCGCGCCGAGGGCGACGGCGGCCAGCGTGGTCTGCAGGCCGACCTCGTGGCCGGAGTAGCCGACCGGCACGTTCGGGTACTCGGACTGCAGCGTGTTGATCATGCGCAGGTTGAGCTCCTCGTGCTTGGCCGGGTACGTCGACGTGGCGTGGCACAGCACGATGTTGTCGCTGCCGAGCACCTCCACCGCGTGGCGGATCTGCTTGGGCGTGGACATACCGGTGGAGAGGATGACGGTACGGCCCGTGGCACGCAGCGCGCGCAGCAGGTCGTCGTCGGTGAGCGACGCGGAGGCCACCTTGTGGCACGGCACGTCGAACTTCTCCAGGAACTCGACGGACGGCACGTCCCACGGGGAGGCGAACCAGTCGATGCCGCGCTTGCGGCAGTACTCGTCGATCGCCCGGTAGCCGTCCTCGTCGAACTCCACGCGATGGCGGTAGTCGATGTACGTCATCCGGCCCCACGGGGTGTCGCGCTCGATGTCCCACTGGTCGCGCGGGGTGCAGATCTCCGGGGTCCGCTTCTGGAACTTGACCGCGTCGCAGCCCGCGGCGACGGCCGCGTCGATCAGGGCGAACGCGTTCTCCAGGTCGCCGTTGTGGTTGATGCCTATCTCACCGGTGATGTACACGGGCTGGCCGTTGCCGATGTGGCGGGAGCCGACGGCGCGGAGGTTGGCGGGGAGAGATGCCGGGAAGGTCGTCACGGGGTGGTGTTCCTTAATGATTCGGGACTGATGGGGAGTGGTCAGCGGGCCAGCGTGGGTCCGAGCAGCCAGGCGGCGATCTCACGGATCGCCCCGTGGCCGCCGTGGGCCGTGGTGATGGCGCGTGCCGAGGCACGTACCACGTCATGGGCTCCGGCGACGGCGACGGGCCAGCCGACCAGGGCGAAGCAGCCCAGGTCGTTGACGTCGTTGCCGGCGTAGAGCACCCGCTCCGGCGCGATGCCGTTCTCCTCGCACCACTGCTTGAGCGCGAGGTCCTTGCGGTCGATGCCGTGCAGCACGGGAACCTGAAGCTTACGGGCCCGTGCGGCGACGACCGGGTTGGTCTCGGTGGACAGGATGAGGACGGGCAGTCCCGCGCGGCGCAGTGCCGCGATCCCGAGACCGTCACCGCGGTGCACGGTGACGGTCTCGTGTCCGTCGGAATCGATCAGCACGCGGTCATCGGTCTGGGTGCCGTCGAAATCCAGTACGACCGCGTCGATGTCGTCGCGGGTCGGGGTGGCCGCCGCCGCGTCGAGCAGCGGGGCCAGCGCGCGGGCCCGTTCCAGATCGGCGGGTTCGTCGATCTCCAGGACCCGTGCGGGGTCGGTGCGCACCAGTGCGGTACGGCCGAAGAACCGGTGCCCCGCGGTGCGGAAGCCGTCGGCGCGCATCGCGTACGCGGCGCCGGTCTCCAGCAGGTCCTGCGGGCGGTCCTGGCGGCGCGGCCGGGTGGACTTGTCGTGGTTGACGCCCGCACCGCCGGCCGACGCGGGCGCGCCGGCCTCCGCCGCGTCCCGCCAGATGAAGCCGTGGAAGGGCGCCACGGTGTGCGCCGTGTCCGCGCCCTCCTCGGTGACCGCGGCGACCACGCCGTCGATCTCCTTGCTGGTGATGAACGGGCTGGTGCACTGGACGAGCAGCACCACCTCGGCGGCCGTGCCGCTCATCGCCTCGTGCGCGTCCATCGCGTGCAGCACGGCGGCCTCGCTGGTGGCGGTGTCACCGGCGATGGCGACCGGGCGCAGCACGACCTCGGCGCCGGCCGAGCGCGCGACCTCGGCGATGGACGGGTCGTCGGTGGACACCACCACGGCGGTGACGCGGCGCGCGCCGACGCAGGCCCGTACCGCCCGGGCGACCAGCGGGATTCCGCCGACCGGCGCCAGGTTCTTGCCGGGCACGCCCTTGGACCCGCCGCGGGCGGGTATGACGGCGAGCACCGAGGGCCTGGCGGCACCCCGCTCCTGGCTCGCGGGGGCCGCCGCCACGGAAGCGGCGATGCCGGCTGTGGCCGGCGGCGAAGCCGGCGCTTGCGGGGCCGGGTCGTTCATCGGGTGACTCCTGTCGTTGCGGGCGCGGACGCCGCGGGCGTGCGGCCCGCGTCCGGCACGGACGGCCGTGCCGCGCCTGGCGCGGGTCGGTTCGTGAGCAGCGGCGCGGCCCCCCTCACAGCTGCCCCCAGCGTCGGATGGCGGGGGCGACGCGCTGCACACCCTGGCGGTAGGCGGTGCGGGCGGAGTTGCGTACGAGTTCGCGTACCGCCTTGCGTACCGGGCCCGCCTCACGCGGTGCGAGCCCGGCGGCCGGTTCGCCCTTGGGGTCGAGGCCGTGCCGGGCGAGGACGCCGGGAAGATACCCCGGAGCGGTGCGCGATGTGTAGTACGGGCTCAGCCGCGGCAGTTCGGGCTCGGCCAGCAGCGCGGTGACCCGGGAGCGCAGCGCAGCGTACGGCTCGGCGCTCGCCACGCCGTGCGCGGCGGTCCACAACGGGTCGGCGTGCGGCAGGTGTCCGTCGTCGAGTTCGTCCCACGAGGCGTAGCAGCCGGAACCGAGGAAGTGGTGGTTGCCGAGGGCTTCGCGGATACCCAGATCGGTGAGGATCGCGGTGGGTATCCGGCGGTGCAGCGACTCCAGCGCGGCGGTGGAGCTGACGGTCACCAGCAGGTCGGTTCGGTCGAGCACCTCTCCCATGTTGCCGTAGACCAGCGACAGGTTGTCCGGCGGGTCGAGGGCGGCCACCAGCTTCTGGTACGGGTTCTCCTCGATGTGCGTGGTGTGCTCGCCCGGCTTGCTGCGCAGCTTGACCAGCACCTCGCGGTCGGGGTGCCGGCGGGCGTGCTCCACGGTCCGCCGCAACAAGTGCGTCCGATCCGCGCGGCCTTCGGGCACCGACGGCTGCACGGCGAAGGTGACGGTGAACGGCCGCTCGGTGTCGGGCCGGTAGCGGTCCCCGCCGAGGAAGGGCAGCGCGGTCTCGGCGATGCTCCCTGTGGGATATCCCACACCGTCGTACACATCGCGGAACCGCTGGGCGTCGTCCGCGCTGTTGGCGAGTACGACATCGGCTCCGGCGCGCAGCAGCAGCCCGTCGGCGAGTTTTTCGTATACGACGCCGACGTAGCCGGTCACCACGACCGGGCGCACGGGACGGCCCTCCCAGGCGCGGGCGAAGCCGTGCAGCAGCGCCTGCACGGTGCCGCCGACACAGGAGATGATCACCACGTCGCAGGAGGTCTCGTCGGTCCCGGCGAGGATCTCCGCCGCGGTCTGCTCGGTCATGGAATCGGCGGGAATGCCCAGTTCGGCCAGTTGGCGGGGGGTGGGCGTGGCCCTGCCCCGCAGCAGGCGCGCATCGAGACGGGCATCGGGGTCGAGCCGACGCGCGGTCAGCGCGCCCCACTTCCACCGGGTGTCCGAGTCGGCTATGACGGTGACCCGCAACGGGCCGGCCTCACGAGTGCGCACGACGCCGACGATAGGAAGTAGTTGCATGCTGCGCACTAACTTCTGTGCAACTGGAGGTAAACAAACAACCGCCAGTTGCCCGAACGGCACGATTCTCAGGCTTCATTCATGATCCACTTCAGGGTCCGCTGCCAGCTTCACCACCGGCTGCGTCCGTGTCGGCGTCCGGCCGGTCGAACGATGGTCTCATGAACTGGGGGCGCGGCCTCGTGATCTCGCGGTTACCCACTTGTAAGCTGGGCGGATAGTCAAAAGACGAGCGGCACCTTAATGTACGGCGGGTGGTCAAGCTCTCCGTCATCGTGCCCTTTTTCAATGTGCAGCAGTTCGTACCCGACACACTGCGCAGCCTCCAAGCCAACGTCCGTGCCGACTTCGAGTTCGTCCTGGTGGACGACGCTTCCACCGACCAGACTCCACGGCTCCTGGAACAAGGGCTGGACGGGCTGGACGGCGCCCGTCTGGTGCGGCACGAGGCCAACGGCGGCCTGGCCACGGCGCGCAACACCGGCATCGACGCCGCCCGCGGCGAGTACCTGACGTTCCTGGACGGCGACGACTGGTACGCCCCCGGTTATCTCTCCCAGCTGGTGGCGGCCATCGAGGAGGTCGACACCGACTTCGTCAGGGTGGACCACGTGCAGTGCACCGGCAAGGTGCGCAATGTCATTCGGGTTCCGCACGGCCGCCGGGGCGTGCCGCTGAAAGCCCGTGAGGCGATTCTCCCCGCCGAGCGCTCCACCTCCGTGGACTACCCGTACGCGTGGGCCGGGATCTACCACCGCCGGCTGGTCGACGCCGGGCTGCTGCACTTCCCCGACGGGCTGCGCACCGCCGAGGACCGCCCGTGGATCTGGCGGCTGCACCGCGAGGCGTCGACCTTCGCGGTGGCCTCGGGGCTGATGGGCATCTTCTACCGACGCGGGGTGGCCACCTCGCTCACCCAGATCGGCGATGTCCGCCAACTGGACTTCATCCGCAGCTTCGACCAGGTCATCGCCGAGGTCGCCACGGACCCGGAAGCCGACCGGTTCCTGCCCAAGGCGGTCCGCACGTACTGCGCGATCATCGCCCACCACCTCGGCCAGATCGAACGGTTCGAGCCGGCCGTGGCCCGCAAGCTGAAGTCGATGTGCGCCACCGCGCTGCGCCAACTGCCGCAGGACGTGCTCGCCGACGCGCTGGACGCGATGGACGTGGAGCGCAGCTCCCGGATACGGCGGCTGCGCTGGCGGCTGCCTGCCCGCGACGACGATCCGGGCTCCGCGAGCACCGCGCCGCCCCCGCCCGTACCGGCGTCCAAGCGCGCGGTCGCCGAGGCGGGCACCGACGACGACCTCGAAGCCCGCGACAACGAAGGGGCGGTCGCGTGATGGCCCGCACCCAGCTCTTCCTCGCCTCCACGCTCTACGGCGCGGCCACCCTCGCGGCCGCCGTGGACGCCGGCTCCTTCACCGCCGCCGACCGCCGCCTGCTGGTGGTCAGCAACAACGCCGCGATCCCGGAGATCACCCCGCCGCTGGACGAGGCCCCCGGCTTCGCGGCGCTGCGCTCCCGCTTCGACGGCCTGGTGTCGTGGAACGAGGCGATCCACCCGCTGCACCCGGGCGGCTGGTCCCCGCGCGCCGACGACGTGCCCATGTGGGAACGCTACGTGCGCATGCTGTGGAACCTCGGCGACGACCAGATCGAACTGATCGTGGAGTCCATCCAGGTCGAGCCGGCCCTCGCGGTGGCGAGGGTCTTCCAGGGCGCGCCGCTGACGGTCTACGCCGACGGCCTGATGTCGTACGGCCCGACCCGCAACAAGCTGGGCGCGCTGGTGGACACCCGCATCGACCGGCTGCTCCACCTCGACCTGGTGCCAGGGCTGCGCCCTCTGCTGCTCAGCGAGCACGGTGTGCCGTCCGAGGTGGTGCCGACCGAGGCGTTCGCCAAGGTGCTCGCCGAGGTCGCCGAGGCGTCCGCGGACGCCGACGAGGACCTGGCCGGCGTGCCCGAGGGCGGCGCGCTGCTGCTCGGCCAGTATCTGTCCGCGCTCGGGCTGATCACCGCCGCCGAGGAGGAGGAGCTGCACCTGTCGCTGGTGCGCGGCGCCGCCGCTCTCGGGCACAAGGAGATCGTCTTCAAGCCGCACCCGACCGCGCCCGCGCACTGGACGAAGCCGCTCAAGGCCGAGGCCGAACGCCTCGGCGCCCGGCTGACCGTCCTCAACACCCCGGTACTGGCCGAGGTCGTCTACCAGAGGGCCCGCCCGGCGCTGGTGGCCGGGTGCTTCTCCACGGCGCTGCTCACCGCGTCCGCGCTGTACGGCGTCCCGGTCGCCCGCGCCGGTACCAAGCTGCTGCTGGAGCGCCTGTCGCCGTATCAGAACAGCAACCGGATACCGGTCACCATCGTGCACGCCCTGCTGCCGGAGCTGTCCGACGCCGCCGCCGTACGGGCCTGGGCGCCGCCGACGCCGGAGCGGGTGGCCGCCGAACTGACGCCGCTGGTGCGGACGGTGGGCTACTGCATGCAGGCCAGGGCCTACCCGCAGCTCCGGGACGAGGCGGTGGCGTGGCTGGCGGCGAACCTCACCGCGGACTCCTGGCCGTACTTCAAGCGGCGCCGTCTCACCTCGCTCGGCCTGCCGGGCGCGGTTCCGGCGCGGCTGGCGTTCGTGCCCCGCAACCGAACCGTCCGCCGGGTGGCCCGCCGCGCCCGCGCCTTCAAGAAAGCCGCACTGGGATGAGTCTGCACGTCCCCGCGCCCGCAGGTGAGTCGGCCGGGCGGGACGTTTCCGCCGCCGCGCAGCCACTGCCGGAGGCCGCCACCGCCCCGCCGCCCGCGCCCAAGGCCGAAGGCCGGACGCGGGGACGGCTTCGCGCCCTGGACGGGCTGCGGCTGGTCGCCGCCCTGATGGTCTGCGCGTACCACTACGCCGGTCGTGACGGCGCCGTCGCCCACTCGTGGGGCCAGTCGCCGAAGGAGGTGTTCCCGAGCCTGTCGGGCGCGTTCTCCTACGGCCCGCTCGGCGTGCAGATCTTCTTCGTCATCAGCGGCTTCGTGATCTGCATGAGCGGCTGGGGCCGCGGCCTGAAGGACTTCACGATCTCCCGGGTCACCCGCCTGTACCCCGCGTACTGGGCCGCGCTGGTCCTGGTCACCGCGGTCTTCGCGGTCGCCGGCTACCAGCGGGTCTCCAACACCGACCTGCTCGCCAACTTCACCATGCTGCACATGCCGGCCGGCGCCGAGCGGGTACTCGGGGTGGACTGGACGCTCTGGGCCGAGATGCGGTTCTACCTGCTGTTCGCGCTGTGCGTGGTGCTGCCGGGTGCCACCCGGCAGCGGGTGCTGGTCTTCTGCGCGCTGTGGACGGCCGGCGCGCTGTACGCCGACTCCTCCGACGAGCCTTTCCTCCAGCTCGCCCTGATGCCGAGCTACGCGCCCTTCTTCATCGGCGGCATGGGCCTCTACCTGATCTACCGCTTCGGTCACGACGCGCTGTCGTGGGGCGTGGTCGCGGTCGGCTTCCTGCTCGGCCAGCGCTACGCGGTCCAGGACCTGGTGGCCCCCGCCCACATGCACGTCTTCCACCACCGGTCGCAGTTCGGTGTGATCGCGGTGGTCGCCCTGGGCTTCCTCGCGGTCGCCGCGGTGACGCTGGTGCCGTGGATCTCCCGCGTCAACTGGGGCTGGCTGACCACCGCGGGCGCCCTCACGTACCCCTTCTACCTGGTCCACGAGCACCTGGGCTGGGTCGCCATCGACAAGCTCCACCACCGGACCAGCCTCCCGGACGCCGTGGTCTTCGCGGTCACCGTGCTGGTCATGCTGGTCCTCGCCTGGCTGCTGAACCGCCTGGTGGAGAAGCCGTTCGGGCCCCGCCTGAAGCGGGTGCTGTCGCGCCCCCCGTCCGCGGGGTAGGGCAGGGACTGCCCGCCGCGACGGCGGGCAACCAGATGCGAACGGCCCGGCGGTGCTGTCAACCGCACCCCCGGGCCGTCGGGCCGACCGCGGGCCGGAACGCTGTCCGGCGAGCCGACCGCAGGTCAGAACGCGTCAGTGGGCACGTACGTCCCCCACACCTCGCGGAGCGCGTTGCACACCTCGCCCACCGTCGCCCGGGCCCGCAGCGCGGCCTTCATCGGGTGGAGCACGTTGTCCGTCCCCTGCGCCGCCTTCTGCATCGCGGTGAGCGCCGCGTCCACCGCCGCCTGGTCGCGCTCGGCGCGCAGTGCGGCCAGGCGCTCCGCCTGCTGGGCCTCGATCGCCGGGTCCACCCGCAGCGGCTCGTACGGCTCTTCCTCGTCCAGCTTGAAGCGGTTGACGCCGACGACGACCCGCTCGCCCGCGTCCGTCGCCAGCGCGATCCGGTACGCGTTCCGTTCGATCTCGGACTTCTGGAAGCCGTGCTCGATCGCCGCGACCGCGCCGCCCAACTCCTCCACCTTGGCCATCAGTTCGAGGGCCGCCGCCTCCACCTCGTCGGTCATCCTCTCGACCACGTACGAACCCGCGAACGGGTCCACCGTGGCCGTGACGTCCGTCTCGTAGGCGAGCACCTGCTGCGTACGCAGCGCGAGCCGGGCCGACTTGTCCGTGGGGAGCGCGATCGCCTCGTCGAAGGAGTTGGTGTGCAGTGACTGGGTGCCGCCGAGCACCGCAGCCAGTCCCTGTACGGCGACCCGTACCAGATTCACCTCGGGCTGCTGGGCGGTGAGCTGCACGCCCGCGGTCTGGGTGTGGAACCGCAGCATCTGCGACTTGGGGTTCTTCGCGCCGAACTCCTCGCGCATCACCCGCGCCCAGATCCGCCGGGCCGCCCGGAACTTGGCGACCTCCTCCAGGATCGTGGTCCGGGAGACGAAGAAGAACGACAGCCGCGGCGCGAAGTCGTCCACGTCCATCCCGGCGGCGACGGCCGTCCGCACGTACTCGATGCCGTCCGCGAGCGTGAAGGCGATCTCCTGCGCGGGCGAGGCGCCGGCCTCCGCCATGTGGTAGCCGGAGATCGAGATCATGTTCCACCTGGGGATCTCGGTCCTGCAGTACGCGAAGATGTCCGCGATCAGCCGCAGGCTCGGCTTGGGCGGGAAGATGTACGTGCCGCGGGCGATGTACTCCTTGAGCACGTCGTTCTGGACGGTGCCGGTGAGCTTGTCCGCGGGGACGCCCTGCTCCTCGCCGACGAGTTGGTAGAGGAGCATCAGGAGCGCGGCGGGTGCGTTGATCGTCATCGACGTGGACACCTTGTCCAGCGGGATGCCGTCGAACAGCACCTTCATGTCCTCGATGGAGTCGATCGCCACGCCGACCTTGCCGACCTCGCCGTGTGCGATGGCCGCGTCCGAGTCGTGCCCCATCTGGGTGGGCAGGTCGAAGGCGACGGACAGGCCCGTCGTGCCGTGGGCGATGAGCTGCTGGTAGCGGGCGTTGGACTCCGAGGCGGTGCCGAAGCCCGCGTACTGGCGCATCGTCCAGGGCCGGCCGGTGTACATCGACGGGTAGACGCCGCGGGTGAAGGGGTACCCCCCGGGCACGCCCAGTTTGACGTCGGGATCCCAGTCGGTCAGGGCGTCGGGACCGTAGACAGGTTCGATCGGCAGACCGGATTCCGACTCGCGCGTCATGGGTCACGCCTCCGCTGAGTGACTGCTACTGGACGGTAATCTGTGGGGGTGCCGACACGGAATGTAGCGGTCGGCATGCATGCCGTGCAGTGGGTCGAGCTGGGACCTTCCTCACAGTGTCGCCCATGGTTCTTGGCCCATGCTGGTCCAGGAGCCCGCGAGCTCACGTGTCGGCGCAACCGCCGTGGGCCCCGCGGGTGTCTACAGGGTGACAAAGACCGATCGACGGGGAGGGTGATGGCGGTGCGCGGAAGATCTCCGGCAGCGATGACCGTGGCGGTGGTGGCGGCGGCGCTGGCCGTCCTCACGGCGTGCGGGCCGCAGGACACAGGAGCCGACCCCAAGGCGCCGGGCACGCCGCCGACGACGTCCGCCGGGCCCACGCCGACCGCCACACCCAGCCCGCTGCCGACGACGGCGCCACCGACGACTCCCGTACCCACGACTCCGGTCCGGACTCCCGTTCCGACTCCCGTACCGACGACGACTGCCCCGAGCACGCCGCCCGTGGCGCCCGCGCTGATGTCCGTGGGGTCCAGCAGCGCGCGGGTACGGGAGCTCCAGGCCCGCCTCGGCCAGCTCGGCTTCTTCAGCCGCACCCCGACCGGCTACTACGGCACGGTCACCCAGCACGCGGTGCGCGACTTCCAGGAACGGCATGGCCTGGCTGACGCTGCCGGGACCGGCAGCGTCAGCCCGACCACCTGGGCCAGGCTGAAGTCCCTGACGCGGCAGCCCACGCACCAGGAGATGTACCCGGC
Organism: Streptomyces sp.; assembly: GCF_036524955.1. Classification (GTDB taxonomy): domain Bacteria; phylum Actinomycetota; class Actinomycetes; order Streptomycetales; family Streptomycetaceae; genus Actinacidiphila. Next base: position 36,621 of record NZ_DATDBG010000071.1, on the reverse strand, counting down.
GCCGCCCGCCAAGGCGGCCGACACACTCGACCCGCGCTGCCTGACCGGGCACGCCATGTGCGTCAGCAAGACCACCAGGACGCTGTCATGGGTGGTCGACGGCAAGGTCCTGGCCAGCATGGACGTCCGGTTCGGCTCCCAGTACACGCCGACCCGCGAGGGCCTGTTCCACGTCACCTTCAAGAGCCGTGACCACGTCTCGACGCTGTACGACACGCCCATGCCGTACGCGATGTTCTTCAGCGGCGGGGAGGCCGTCCACTACTCCGCCGACTTCGCCGCCCGCGGCTACGCCGGCGCCTCCCACGGCTGCGTCAACGTCCGCGACAGGGCGGCGATCGCCTCGCTCTTCGACCAGGTCCACGTCGGCGACAAGGTCGTCGTCCACTGGTGAGACCTTCCGGCTCACGGGGGGATGAGCGCGGGGGCCGCCGAGGCGCTGCGCGGGGCGCCGGCTTCCGCCCCACGGGGGGATGAGCGCGGCCGGGCAGGGGGAATGCGCCCGGCCGCGCTCTGTGTGCGGACCCCGGTACGGGGAGAACCGGGGTCCACCGGGCCGATGACCAGTCGACCCACTACCTACAGCGCACAACTCCCCGGAAGTGTCACCGCCCCCCGCGGGTGGCCGTTCCCGGCCCGCGATGCCCCGCTTCACGGGCACCGCGAGGGCCGCCGCCCTCCGGCGGACCGCCTGCGCCCCTGCGGCCCGGACTGCTTCCGCCGGATGGCCGCCGTCACCGCGTCGGGCGGCGGTGGGCGCCCGGCGCTCAGTCGCGAGGGTCGCTCCACTGGGACTCCTGCCCACGGTCGTCGTCCTCGTTCGCGGTGGAATCGCCGTTCGCGGTGGAATCGCCGCGCTTCCTCTGCGACGTGCCGGACGAGAGAAGGTGCCGGCAGTAGGTGGTCACGGCCGTCGGACCCGCTGCGGTCCGCGCGTCGAGGCCGCGCAGGTAGTCGCGGCACCACGCCCGGCTGTACGAGGGCGCGCGCGTCGTCGGCGGGTCGTCGGGCGTGCGCGTGGGCGTGGGCCGGGACACCTCGGGCGTGCGGGTGGGGCCGGGCCGCGCCGCCGGGGAGGTGGGCGTGCCCCTGGACGCCGGCGGCCCCACGGTGTGACTGGCCGGATGGCGGACCGGCGACACCGCCGTCGTCACGCTGCTCGCCGGCCCCGCCCCCGACTCGCCGTCGGGTACCAGCAACCGCCCGGCCGCGGCCACCCCCACGGTCACCACGCCCAACGTCAGCACCGAGGCGAGCGCCGCCACCACGACCTGCCGCGCCCCCGCACCCGCCCCCGCGGCCGTATCGCCGTCCCGGCGTGCTCTCACCGTACGAAGCCCGTCGAGCTCCACGGTGTCGCGCCCGATCCGCGTGGCCGCCGCCGTGCGAGGAACGGGCAGGACCGCCGGGCCGCCGCGACGACCGCCCGACCGGTCCGGCAGGCGGAACCAGCGGCGGCGCGGGGGCGGCGCCCACCGGGCGGCACGGAAAGCGGTCAGGGCGGCTTCCTCACGGGCCGGGTCGAGCGGCTCCCGGGCATCGCGCGCGGCGGCCAGCAGCGCGGCCAGCCGGGCCGCGGAGCGTGCGGCGTCCTCGTCCGCGAAGTCCAGTCGCGCGGACACGTCGCCGCCCTCGCGGCCTTCCGCCACCGCGTCCGCCAACGACTCCGCCACCCCCTCGGTCAGCCACTCCCCCGCACCCCCGCGCGGCGGGTACCCGGCGATCACGTCCGGCCCCTCCGCCCTGCCCGTCCGAGGACCCCGCCCGCCGCCACCCGAAGCGTCAGGACCGCCCGGCGCCCCGGCCGGGGCTGCCCGTGGCGCTTCTTCGCCGTCTCCACCTCGAGACCCGCTCCTCTCCATTCCTCACAGCGCCTTCGACGTGGAAAACGTCACATCCGCGTGGTGGCCGTCGAGTTCGAGGAGTTCGGCGAGGCGGCGCAGGCCGCGGTGCGTGGCCATCCGGACGGAGCCGGCGCGTTTGCCGAGGACGCGGGCCGCGCTGGTGGAGTCCAGGCCCATGACGACGCGGAGCAGGACGGCCTCGGCCTGTTCGCGGGGCAGGGCGGCGATCGCGGCGAGCGCGCGATCGGTGGCGACCGCGTCCAGCGCCTCGTCGGCCGTGTCGGCGCGGCCCGGGAGGTGGAGGAGTTCGTCGACGCCGGCGCCGGAGACCGGGCGGCGGCTGCGCGCGCGGATGTGGTCGAGCGCGCGGTTGCGGGCGATCCGGGCCGCCCAGCCGCGGACGGAGTCGCCGTCGCCGCGGAAGCCGGGCAGGTCGCGGGCGATCTGGAGCCACGCCTCGGAGGCGACGTCCTCCGCGTCGGCGGCCCCGACCAGGCTGCGGACGTAATTCAGGAGCTGCGGCTGCACGGCTCGGTAGACGACACGGAACGCCGTCTCGTCGCCGCGCTGCGCCGCGATCACCGCGCTGTCCAGATCCACGTCCGGCCCCACCCCCTCGCGTTCTGCGCCCATCCTGCCTCATCGTGGACGGTGACACTTTTGGTCTGGGATACGCCGTACAAGTCGGCGGCCGGGGACGCTCCTGTGGGGGGAGGCGACCCCCGGCCGTCATCACACCCGGACGCCGGAAAACACCCTGAAGGCACTGATACGTTCGCTGAGGAGACCCCGCATGCACGTGGATCGTCTCCCCGACGGCCTCCCCCGCCGCCTGCCGGACGGCCTGCCTCCCGGGCGGCTGGTGGCCGGCTCCTCGCCGGGGCTGTGGATGAGCGACGAACCGGTGGTGGCGCCGGGCCGGCTCTGGGCCCGCTGCCAGGCGCAGCAGCACGAGACCGGCTGGTTGCCGCTGCTCATGGCGTGGCCGTGCGCCAACGGCCTCGGCCACGACCCGGCGGAGATCGAGGACGTGGACGTCGAGGCCTCGCTGCACGAGTCGTGGTCGTCGTACCACGAGGCCCGCTCGCTGTGCCCGCCGCATCCGACGGTCGACGGGATCTGGCCCGAGGACCCCGAGGACATGGCGCCGCTGCTGGTCGATCCCGGGCCGCCGTTCAGCGCCTGGCCTGGACTCGCCGCGCCCGCGGACCCGCACCCGGGGCCCTCGCCGGAGGCGGTGGCGCGGGCCGCGGTAGGCCAGATGCTGCACTACTTCACGACCCGTTTCATCGCCCACGTCGCGCTGGTACGGGCCGACCGCACGGCAGATCTGCCGGCGCTCGCCGGCTGGGAGGCCGACGCGCCCGCGCTGGAGCTCTCCGCGCTGCTGCGGACCTGGGAGGACCGGTTCGGCGCCCGCGTCATCGGCTTCGAGGGCTCGTCGGTCTTCGTATCGGTCGCCTCGCCGCCGCTCACCTCGCAGCACGCGGCGCACGTCGCACTGGAACACGTCCTGACCGGCGCCTCGAACCTCAACGACGGGACATTCCCGTTCCCCGACTACGCGGAGGCGCTGCGCGGCGAACGGCTCTGGTCCTTCTGGTGGGACTAGGGCCTGTCTGACACATCCCGCCTGCCCCGCGGTGCCCGGCACGCACGCTCGCCGCGTTGTCGGGACCGTCGGAGCAGGCCCACTACGCCCACTGCGCCCATTGCGCCCACTGTGGGGACGGCCCTCCGCCGTGCGACGCACCGTGCCGGACGCCGCTCCCCGACGGGCGAACCCCGGCTGACGCGACACTGGCTGCTTGATGGGACGAGCGGCGTGGTCGTATGAACGGCTTGATTCCCGTTCGAGTGAAGTCGCGCGACCCGCACGCATGCCGCGCCACCGCGCCCGTACAGTTGAGGCCTCCCCCGCCGTATGCGCCGTACGAGTCCCCGTACGGTCGCCGCACCCTGACCCAGGAGCCCGCCGCTGTCCAGCGACACCGCCCCCGAGGGGCTGCGCCTGCTCAACCGGGCCCCGTCCGTGCTCGCCGAGGAGTCGCTGCGCGCCTGCTGCGGCAGCCACCGCTGGGCGCGGCGGGTGGCGGCGCACCGGCCGTACCCGACGGTGGACGCGCTGCTCGCCGCGGCGGACGAGGCGGCGTACGACCTGACCTCGGGCGATCTCGCCGAGGCGCTGGCCGGCGAGGACACCACCGCGCTGCCGGACCGGGGCGGGCTGCGCGTGCACACCGCGCTGCGGGCCGCGCACGCCGCGTACGAGGCGAAATTCGGCCACGCCTTCGTGATCTCGCTGGACGTCCGCGACCCGGCGGAAGCCCTCGACGTGACCCTGGCGAGCCTGCGCGAGCGGCTCGGCCACGACGAGGACGAGGAAACAGTGGTCACCGCGGACCACTTGCGCCGCATCTGCCGCACCCGGCTGCTGCGCCTGACCGGCGGTTCGGGACCCGGCCCGGCCTGCGGGCCGGCGCCCGACGGGTCCGCTTCCGTCATGGACAGTGCACCCGACCGTGCGGGATCGATCACACCTCGCCTACCCGGTGGTACGGAGCCGACATCGCGTCGCTACGATGGACAGGGCCGGTGGACCGTACCCGGCCGGGCGTGACCGACCACCGAAGCCGGCACCCCTCGTACCGCTCCCGGAGGGTTTTTTCCGTGCCGGCTGGAACGCTCTACCGTGGCCGGGAAGGCATGTGGTCCTGGGTGGCTCACCGAGTCACCGGTGTCCTCATCTTCTTCTTCCTGTTCGTCCATGTCCTCGACACCGCCCTGGTACGGGTCTCCCCCGAGGACTACGACAAGGTCGTCGCAACCTACAAAACACCCCTCGTCAGCCTGCTGGAGTACGGCCTCGTCGCCGCGATCCTCTTCCACGCGCTGAACGGCCTGCGCATCATCGCGGTCGACTACTGGACCCAGGGCCCCCGCTACCAGAAGCAGATGTTCTGGTGGGTGATGGGCCTGTGGATCGTGCTGATGGCAGGCGCGGTCTACCCGGTCCTCGGCCACGCCGCACGAGTCCTGTTCGGGAGCTGAGCCACATATGGCAACTGACGCTGACGTCACCCCCGTCGACGCGGTGGAGCTGACCGGCTCCAGCGCCGCCTACAGCCCGGCCGACCCGGCCCCGGTCATCGAGCCGCCGCGCGCCCGCACCAAGCGCTCTCCCGGTTCTCAGAGGTCCACCCGCACCAACTTCGAGCTGTACGGCTGGCTGTTCATGCGGCTGTCCGGCGTCTTGCTGGTCGTGCTTGTCCTGGGCCACCTGCTGATCCAGCTCGTGCTGGACGGCGGCGTCACCAAGGTCGGCTTCGCGTTCGTCGCGGGCCGCTGGGCCTCGCCGCTCTGGCAGGGCTGGGACCTGGTCATGCTGTGGCTGGCGATGCTGCACGGCGGCAACGGCCTGCGGACCGTGATCAACGACTACGCCGAGCAGCCGAACACCCGCCTCTGGCTCAAGACGCTGCTGTTCACAGCGGTGGCCTTCACCATCGTGCTCGGCTCGCTGGTGATCTTCACCTTCGACCCGAACATCCGCTAAGCACCGCTCATCGGCTGATCAGCCACGCGCTGAGCCAGGGCTGGACAGGGAAGCGACCCCCCATGCAGATCCACAAGTACGACACCGTCATCGTCGGCGCGGGCGGCGCCGGCATGCGCGCCGCCATCGAGGCCACCAAGCGCAGCCGCACCGCCGTCCTGACCAAGCTGTACCCGACCCGCTCCCACACCGGCGCCGCCCAGGGCGGTATGGCCGCTGCCCTGGCCAACGTCGAGGAGGACAACTGGGAGTGGCACACCTTCGACACGATCAAGGGCGGTGACTACCTGGTCGACCAGGACGCCGCGGAGATCCTGGCGAAGGAGGCCATCGACGCGGTCCTGGACCTGGAGAAGATGGGCCTGCCGTTCAACCGGACGCCCGAGGGCCGGATCGACCAGCGCCGGTTCGGCGGCCACACCCGCAACCACGGCGAGGCCGCGGTACGGCGCGCCTGCTACGCCGCCGACCGCACCGGTCACATGATCCTCCAGACGCTCTACCAGAACTGCGTCAAGGAGGGTGTGGAGTTCTTCAACGAGTTCTACGTCCTGGACCAGCTCCTCACCGAGGTCGACGGTGTGAAGCGGTCGGCGGGCGTGGTCGCGTACGAACTGGCGACCGGCGAGATCCACGTCTTCCAGGCGAAGGCGGTGATCTACGCGTCCGGCGGCACCGGCAAGTTCTTCAAGGTGACCTCCAACGCGCACACCCTGACCGGTGACGGGCAGGCCGCGGTGTACCGGCGCGGGCTGCCGCTGGAGGACATGGAGTTCTTCCAGTTCCACCCGACCGGCATCTGGCGGATGGGCATCCTGCTGACGGAGGGCGCCCGCGGTGAGGGCGGCATCCTCCGCAACAAGGACGGTGAGCGCTTCATGGAGAAGTACGCGCCGGTCATGAAGGACCTCGCCTCCCGTGACGTGGTCTCCCGGGCGATCTACACCGAGATCCGCGAGGGCCGCGGCTGCGGCCCGGACGGCGACCACGTCTACCTGGACCTGACCCACCTGCCGCCGGAGCAGCTCGACGCGAAGCTGCCGGACATCACCGAGTTCGCCCGCACCTACCTGGGCATCGAGCCGTACACCGACCCGATCCCGATCCAGCCGACCGCGCACTACGCGATGGGCGGCATCCCCACCAACGTGCAGGGCGAGGTGCTGCTGGACAACACCACGGTCGTGCCGGGCCTGTACGCGGCCGGCGAGGTCGCCTGCGTGTCCGTGCACGGCGCGAACCGCCTGGGCACCAACTCGCTGCTGGACATCAACGTCTTCGGCCGCCGGGCCGGTATCGCCGCCGCCGAGTACGCGCACGCCGGCGACTACGTGGAACTGCCGGCGGACCCGGCCGCGTCCGTCGTGGAGCAGGTGGAGCGGCTGCGGAACTCCGACGGCGACGAGCGGGTGGCGGACATCCGCAAGGAGCTCCAGGAGACGATGGACGCCAACGTGATGGTGTTCCGTACCGAGCAGACCATCAAGACCGCGGTGGAGAAGATCGGCGAGCTGCGCGAGCGTTACCGGCGGGTCGCCATCCAGGACAAGGGCAAGCGGTTCAACACCGACCTGCTGGAGGCCATCGAGCTGGGCAACCTGCTCGACCTGGCCGAGGTGATGGCGGTCTCCGCCCTCGCCCGCAAGGAGTCCCGCGGCGGCCACTACCGCGAGGACTACCCGCACCGCGACGACGTCAACTTCATGCGGCACACGATGGCCTACCGGGAGGTGGGGGCGGACGGCGTCGAGTCGATCCGCCTCGACTACAAGCCCGTCGTGCAGACCCGCTACCAGCCGATGGAGCGTAAGTACTGATGAGCACCCCGACGCTCGACAAGGACACGCCGGCCGGCCCGGCCGCGCCGGACGCCGCCGAGAGCGGCCTGTCGCACCTGATCACGATCACGTTGCGGGTCCGCCGCTTCAACCCGGAGGTCGCGGCCGAGGCGGAGTGGGTCGACTACCGGATTGCGATCGACCCCAAGGAACGCGTCCTGGACGCCCTCCACAAGGTCAAGTGGGACATCGACGGTTCGCTGACCTTCCGCCGGTCGTGCGCCCACGGCGTCTGCGGTTCCGACGCGATGCGCATCAACGGCCGCAACCGCCTGGCCTGCAAGACCCTGATCAAGGACCTCAACCCCGACAAGCCCATCACGGTCGAGCCCATCAAGGGCCTCACCGTGCTGAAGGACCTCGTGGTCGACATGGACCCGTTCTTCCAGGCCTACCGCGACGTCATGCCCTTCCTGATCACCAAGGGCAACGAGCCCACCCGGGAACGGCTCCAGTCCGCGGCCGACCGCGAGCGCTTCGACGACACCACCAAGTGCATCCTGTGCGCGGCGTGCACGTCGTCCTGCCCGGTGTTCTGGAACGACGGCCAGTACTTCGGCCCGGCCGCCATCGTCAACGCCCACCGCTTCATCTTCGACTCCCGCGACGAGGGCGGTGAGCAGCGCCTGGAGATCCTCAACGACAAGGACGGCGTCTGGCGCTGCCGCACCACCTTCAACTGCACGGACGCGTGCCCGCGCGGCATCGAGGTGACGAAGGCGATCCAGGAAGTGAAGCGGGCCCTCATCACCCGCCGGTTCTGACACTTCTCTCCGGTGAGGGGCACCCCGCGGGGGTGCGGGGAACGGCGCGCCCGGCCCGGTTCGGGAAACGGCGGAGTCCGGACCGGCGGTCCGGCGCCGCCGCCGGGTGCAGACACGTCATGGCCGGTCGCGCGGCTCCCCGCGTCCCGGTCGGGGCGCACCCGGATCACCCGCTTCTTGAGGCCACCGGCACTCCGGGGGCGGAGGGAGCCGCCTCCACCACAGCCGCAGCGGCTTTCGCGGCCGGGAGCCGCACGCGGACGGTCAGGCCCGTCCCGGGGGAGGTGTCCAGCGTCACCGTCCCGTGGTGGGCCTGGACCACCGCCTGGACGATGGACATGCCCAGGCCCGCTCCGCCGGTGTCCCTGGCCCGGTCCGGGGCGGCGCGGAAGAAGCGGTCGAAGGCCCGGGCGGCGTCCTCCGGAGCGAGCCCGGGCCCGGTGTCGGCGATCCGCAGCAGCACGTGGGGGCCGTCGGCCGTGACCTCCACGGTGACCGGCGAACCGGCGGGTGTGTGGACCCGTACGTTGCCGAGCAGATTGCCGACGACCTGCCGCAGCCCCGCCTCGTCGCCGAGCGCGTCCGGGAAGGGGGCGGCGGCCTCCGGCAGCAGCAGGATGAGCGGTCGTTCCGGCTGCTGCGCGGCCAGGTCGGCGGCGGCGTCCCGTACCGGGCCGCGCAGGTCCACCGGCCGGAAGGTGAGGGCCGGGCGGTCGTCGAGGCGGGCGAGGGCGAGGAGTTCGTCCACCAGGCGGCTCATCCGCAGCGCCTCCGCGGAGACCCGGCTCAGCGCCCGGTCCTGCTCGTCGGCGTCCAGCATGCCCTTCTCGTAGAGCTGGAGGTAGCCGCGGACGGACGCCAGCGGGGTGCGCAGTTCGTGGGAGGCGTCGGCGAGGAACTGCCGCATCTGGGCAGTGGCGCGTCCGCTCTCGGTCAGCGCGGTCTCGATCTGCTGGAGCATCGCGTTGAGCGCGGTGCTGAGCTGCTCGACCTCGGTGGAGCCGTGCCGGGCGGCGCCGATCCGCCGGGACAGGTCGCCCTCGGAGATCGCCGAGGCGGTCTCCACCATGTCCTCCAGCGGACTGAGCCGGCGGCGGGCGGCGGTCAGCGACCCGGTGGCGAGCAGTGCCAGCAGCACCACGCCCACCGCCGCCTCCACGATCAGCAGCTTGCCGATGGCGTGCTGCACGCCGGACAGCCGCATGCCCTTGACCACGAAGGAGCCGTCCGGGAGCCGGATCGCCACCACCCGGTACTCCTTGGAGCCGGACTTCACGGTGGCCGCGTCCCCGGTGCGGGCCAGCCGCGCGGGGTCGGGCAGCGCCTCGGCCAGCCGCCGCTGTTCCGCGCTGACCGGCGCGCTCTCGTCCTGGCAGACCCCGGCCGGCCGGCCCCGCTGGTCCAGCACGATGAACAGTTCCTGCTGGAATGCCTCGGAGACCGCCGAGTCCCCCGTACCGGTCCTGCCGCTCTCCAACAGGTCGGCGAGTGTGCACAGTTGCCGCAGGCCGTCCGCGGAGAGCGTAGTGTGCGCGAGGTGTTTCTGCGAGGCCTTCAGCGAGTCGTCCATCTGCCCGATCAGCACCATGTACGTGGCGGCGATGCTGGCCGCGGCGGCGAGCACCAGGCCGGCGGCGAGAAAGGCCAGGCTGGCGATGGTGAAACGCCCGCGCAGCGACCGCGGTTGCGACCACAGCCCGCACCGCCGCTTCACCGGGCCGCCTGCGCACCGGGCTCGGGTCCGGGCCCGAGGCCCTGCCGGTCGCCCGGCCGCGGCGCGCGCAGCCCGTACCCGATACCGCGCCGCGTCTCGATGAGCGGTGGTCCGAGCCGGTCCAGCTTGCGCCGCAGATAGGAGATGTACGTCTCCACCACCGTGGACGACACGGCGGTGTCGTACTGCCACACGTACTGCAGAAGCTGCTCCTTGGTGAGGACGCGGCCCGCGTGCCGCATCAGGTGGCGCAGCAGGTTGTACTCGGTGGGTGTCAGTTCGACCGGCTGCCCGGCGCGGCGCACGGTGTACGTGGCCTCGTCCATCTCCAGGTCGCCGTGGCGCAGTATTCGGTCCGCCGGCCGGGCGCCCGGGCGGCGGGTGCGGCGCAGCACCGCGTGCACCCGGGCCACCACCTCGTCCACGCCGAACGGCTTGGTGATGTAGTCGTCGCCGCCCAGTGCGAGACCGGCCACCACGTCCCGTGGCGCGTCCCGCGCGGTGACGAAGATGATCGCCAGGTCGTCCTCCTGCGGGGTGGCCGCCGCGCGCTCCGCGCGCAGCGTCCGGCACACCTCCCAGCCGTTGCCGTCCGGCAGCATCACGTCGAGCAGTACGAGGTCGGGCCGGTGCTCGCGGGCCGCGGCGACCGCCTCCCGCCCGGTCGCCGCGCTGTGCACCGCGAAGCCGTTGTACTTCAGGGTGATCCGCAGGATGTCGGCGATGCCGGGTTCGTCCTCGACGATCAGCACGGTGGCCACGGGGGTGTTCCCCGGCCCCGTCCCGACGGGGTTCACAGCTGCGGCGTCCTTCGCGGCGTCCATGCCCACCAGTATCCGCATCCCCCGACCGGCGTTGACCCGGCCGAACCTTGGAGTTCCTTGAGAGAAACGCGATCGGCTTGGTGCCGGGCGGTGTGGCCACGGAGGCTGATGGAGTCAGGACTGCTCCCGGGCCGCCCGAGCACGGCGGCCGAAGTCTCGTACGACGCAAGAACGATGGGGGATGTGATCGTGGCCTCAGTGGCGCGATGGTGCTTCCAGCACAAGTGGCTGGTGATCGTGGTGTGGGTGGCGGCGCTGCTGGGCGTCGGAGCCGCGGGCAACACGCTGGGAGACGCGTACTCCAACGCGTTCTCGCTCAAGGGCACCGAGTCGAGCAAGGTGCTCGAACTGATGGAACAGGTGGTGCCCGAGCGCTCCGGTGAGGTCGACACGGTGGTGTGGCACGTCGACTCCGGCTCGGTGCGGGACGACTCGGTGCGGCAGCGGATCGACCCGATGCTGGCGAAGGTCGCCCAGCAGAAGGACGTCGGTACGGTCGTCAGCCCGTACGAGCCGGCCGGCGCCGCGCAGATCAGCGACGACGGGCGCACGGCGTACGCCACGGTGACGTACACCAAGCTCGGCAACGACCTGAGCGACGCTCAGGGCAGGCTGCTGATCGACACCGCGCACACCGCGAAGACCGAGGGCCTGGCGGTCGAGGTCGGCGGCAACCGGCCCAGCGCGTCCGAGCAGCCGCTGCCGGGCCTGGCCGAGGCCGTCGGGATCGCCGCGGCGGCCGTGGTGCTCTTCCTGGCGCTCGGCTCGCTGTTCGGCATGCTGATGCCGATCGTGACCGCACTGTTCGCGGTCTTCATCTCGTCGTCCGCCATCATCCTGCTCAGCCACGCGATGAACGTGGCCGACTTCGCCCCGCAGTTGGCGAGCCTGGTCGGTATCGGCGTGGGCATCGACTACGCGCTGTTCATCGTGACCCGGCACCGTAAGGGCATTGTGGGCGGCAAGACCCCGCAGGAGGCGGCGGTCGCCGCGCTCGACACCTCCGGGCGCGCGGTGCTGTTCGCGGGCGGCACGGTGTGCATCGCACTGCTGGGCATGTTCACGCTGCGGCTGAACTTCCTCAACGGTGTCGCGGTCGCCTCCGCGCTGACCGTCGTGATCACCGTCGCCGCGGCCATCACGCTGCTGCCCGCTCTGCTGGGCGCGGTCGGCATGCGGATCCTCAGCCGTCGGCAGCGGCGCGCGATGGCCGCGGACGGCCCGCGGAAGGCCGCCGTGACCGGTGCGGCGGCGCGCTGGTCGTCCTTCCTGGAGCGGCACACGCGCTCGCTCGCCGCAGTGGCGGTGGTCGTGATGGCCGTCCTGTCGATCCCGGCGCTCTCGCTGCGGCTGGGCGCCTCCGACCAGGGCAACAACCCGACGTCGACCTCGACACGCAAGTCGTTCGACATGCTCGCGGACGGTTTCGGGCCCGGCTTCAACGGCCCGCTGACCATCCTCGCCGAGGCGCCGTCCGCCGCCGACCAGGCCGCCGTGGACCGGCTGGTGACGGATCTGAAGTCGACGGACGGGATCGCGTACGCGGCCCGGGTGCCGATCAAGAACCCCGACGGAATCGTGTTCGTCAACGCCGTACCGACCACGTCCCCGCAGGACAAGGCGACCTCGGACCTGATCGTCCACCTGCGCGACGAGGTCGTGCCGACGGCCGAGAAGGGCAGCTCGATGCAGGCGTACGTCGGCGGTCAGACGGCGATCGTGGAGGACTTCTCGACCGTCCTGTTCAGCAAGCTGCCGCTGTTCATCGGGGTGATCATCGTGCTCGGGTTCGTCCTGCTGCTGATCGCCTTCCGCAGCCTGGTCGTACCGCTCACCGCGGCCGTGATGAACCTGATCGCGGCGGCGGCCTCGTTCGGCATGCTGGTGGCGATCTTCCAGTGGGGCTGGGGCGGTTCGCTGGCCGGGCGGGCCGGGCCGATCGACGCGTTCCTGCCGGTGATCATGCTGTCGCTGCTCTTCGGCCTCTCCATGGACTACCAGGTCTTCCTGGTCAGCCGCATGCACGAGGAGTGGGTGCACAGCAAGGACAACGCGCGGGCGGTACGGGTCGGGCTCGCCGAGACCAGCCGGGTGATCAACTCTGCGGCCGTGATCATGATCTGCGTCTTCTTCGCCTTCGTGCTCAGCGGTGTGCGGGTACTGGCGATGTTCGGCATCGGGCTGGCGGGCGCGGTCGCGCTGGACGCGTTCGTCCTGCGGACCGTCCTGGTGCCGTCCCTGATGCACATGGTCGGCTCCGCCAACTGGTGGCTGCCGTCCTGGCTGGACAAGCGGCTGCCGCACCTCGCGGTGGAACCCGCCGCCGACGACTCGCCGGCGGGCGGCACCCCGGGCGACGACGACCTGCGGCTCACCGGCACGGGGAGCCGCGCGGGCTGACCCGCGCTCCCCTGCCCCGGACCGGGCCCGGCTCCGACCCCCGCGGAGCCGGGCTCCTTTTTTCGGCCCCCGCGTGATCGCCCTCTCGCGCCACCGCGCCTACCGGCCGGGGGGCCGGGGGCCGGGGCCGCCAAGTCCCTGACCCAGGGCTCCGTCCTCCCCGCAGACGCGCCGCACCGCCCCGATGCGGCGCGTCCTGAGAGGGCGTCAGTTCGCCGAGGAGCGCACGGGGGGCTCGGCGGGGGTCCGGGGCGGGTTCTCGGGGGTGCGTTCGCGGCGGAGGGTCCGGAGGCTGCGGACGCCGAGCAGGCCGATCACGGTGCCGAGGAGGAAGGACACGACCGCGAGCGTGAGGTGGATCCAGAAGTAGGCGGTCGGGGAGGAGTGGTCGCCGTGGTGGAAGGCGAGACCGCTGCTGTCCTTCCAGAGGTTCTTGACGAAGGTGGTCCAGACGATCCAGGACCACGCGCCGAAGGCGACGAGGAACCAGGAGACGGGGCGGCTGAGCTTCATATGTCCAGTATGGGCTGGGGGCGCGTGGGCCGGGACGGGGGGTTACGGGCGAGGGCCACCCGGACACCCGGGGCCCCTGGTGCTTACGGGGAGGCGTCCGCCCTGTACGTTCTGCGGGTGCCCATGACTGTCACCGCCCGTTCCGCCCTGGCCGTGTCCATGACCACCGCGCTGCTCGGCGGCAGCGTGCTCGCCGGAAGCGCCGCGACCGCGGCGGCTCCCGGCGACCCCAGGACGCCGAGACCGCCCGCGCGCATGTCGACGGTGGGCGGGGAGCGGCTGGGGATGCCCGGCACGCAGGTGGAGGTGGCACCGGGCGTGCCGACGCCGCCGGGCGGGCTGACCGCGCGGTCGTGGATCGTCGCGGACGCGGAGACCGGCGCGGTCCTGGCCGCGCACAACGCGCACTGGCGGCTGGCGCCGGCGAGCACGCTGAAGATGCTGTTCGCCGACACCGTGCTGCCGAGGTTCCCGCGGACGGCCGTGCACAAGGTGGCGGTCTCCGAACTGCAGGGCCTGGGCGTGGGCAGCAGCCTCGTCGGGATAAAGGAGAACCTCAGCTACTCGGTGCACGATCTGTGGCTCGGCGTCTTCCTGCGCTCGGGCAACGACGCCGTCCACGTACTCGCCGCCATGAACGGCGGCGTGTCCAAGACCGTCGCGGACATGAACGCGCGGGCCCACGAGTTGCAGGCGAACGACACCCGGGTGGTCACACCGGACGGCTACGACAAGCCCGGCCAGGTCAGCAGCGCGTACGACCTCACGCTCGTCGCCCGCGACGGCCTGCAGAACGCCGACTTCCGCGCGTACTGCTCCACGGTGGACGCGCGGTTCCCCGGCGACTGGAAGCGGGACGGGGACGGCAGGCCGACGAAGGTACGGGAGTCCTTCGCGATCCAGAACACCAACCGGCTGCTCAGCGGCGACTACGGCCTGGACCGCTACCCGGGGATAGCGGGTGTGAAGAACGGCAACACCACCAACGCCGGCGCCACCTTCACCGGGGTCGCGCAGCGCGACGGGCGGACGTTGCTGGTCACGGTGATGAACCCGGAACCCGGGCACGACCAGGTCTACCGCGAGGCGGCCTCGCTGCTGGACTGGGGTTTCAAGGCCGCGCCCGTCGTACGACCGGTCGGTACGCTCGTGCCGCCGCTGAGCAAGCTGCCGCGTCCGGCGCCCTCGGCGACCGGGACGGCCGGGGGGACGGCGGGGACCGCGGGGCGTCCGGCGGAGGCGGCGGTGGCCACGGCGGCGTCCTCGAAGGGCGGGCTGTGGACGGCGGTCGGGCTGGCCGCGGGGACGGCGCTGCTGCTGGGCGTGGTCATCCTCGTCGTGCGGCGCCGCCGCCCGCTTCCGTCCGGGGCCGGTCCTCTTGGCGGTGGCGGTCCCGGCGCCGGCCGCCTGGCCGCAGCCACCGGTGGGAGCCGGCGGGGGCGGTCGCGCGGCCGGTCCCGTGCGCGGGGTCGGGGTCGGGAGCGGGAGCGGAGTCGGGGTCGGGGTCGGGGTCTGCGGGGGCGCTGACCTTCGCGAGTTCCGGACGGGCGGGTGTCGAGCCGGCCAGTGTCGAGCCGGCCGGTTCGCGTTCTGCTTCGGGTTCTGCCGGTTCCGGTCGCGGGCCTTCCGCGCGACCCGGCTCCGGCCCGGGCCCGGGTTCCGGTTCCGGTGCGTGCCGCGGCGTCGCCGTCCACGCCGCGCAGTACAGCAGCAGCTTCGCCATGAAGTTGAGCCAGAGCATCAGCGCGACCGGCGTACCGAAGGCCCCGTACATGCTCCGGCCCGCCACCTGTTGCAGATAGCCGCTCAACAGCACCTTCAGCAGCTCGAAGCCGACCGCGCCGATGAGGGCGGCCTGGACGACCGCGCGACGCGGCGGCTCGACACCGGGCAGCAGCGTCAGCAGGTAGGTGAGGATCAGGAAGTTCGCGATCACGGCGATGCAGAAGCCGACGAGGGTGAGCAGCAGGCGGCCCGGGCCGTGGCCGCTGAGGCCGGCGCGGTCGGCGGTCCAGTTGACGGCGGCGGTGGCGAAGCCGGAGGCACCCAGCGAGATCAGCACGGCCACGCCGAGGCCCAGCAGGACGCCGCCGTCCATCAGCTTGCCGACGACGGGGTTGCGTTCCTCGT
Organism: Streptomyces sp.; assembly: GCF_036524955.1. Taxonomy (GTDB): domain Bacteria; phylum Actinomycetota; class Actinomycetes; order Streptomycetales; family Streptomycetaceae; genus Actinacidiphila. The sequence continues at coordinate 21,038 of NZ_DATDBG010000071.1, read as the reverse complement.
CGTCCTTGCCCCACACCGCGCGCAGGCAGTCCCGCAGCGAGCTGACCCAGCCGATACCGGTGAGCAGCAGCGCGGCGCCGGCGATCGCACCGACCGTGCTGGCGTTGGCGACCAGGCCGCCGATGTCGAGCTGGTCGGAGATGCCGGGGATCTGGTCGGAGATCTTCCGTTCCAGCGTGTCGAGCCGCCCCTTCGAGAGCAGGGCGGCACCGATCGCCGCGGCGACCGCGATCAGCGGGAAGAGCGAGAGAAAGCTGGTGAACGTCATCGCCGCCGCCAGCCGCGTCCAGTGCACCGCCTGGAGATGGGCGTACGCCCGCCAGGCGTGGGTCCGCAGCAGCACCGCGATCCGCGGGCCGATCCAGGGCAGTCGCGTCAGCCAGTCCATGCGGCTCGGCTACCCGGCCCCGCCGGAGGCACTCCAGGCCCCGCCTCTCGGGGCATTCTTGCCCCGAACGCGGCACTCCGGGGGACAGGTCCCCCGGGTTCACAGACGGGAGGCGGCCCGTATCCCTGGCTGCTGCGGCACCAGCGGATGCTCCTCCGCTCCGAACGGATACTCCCGCAGCTTCCGCCACACTCCGTCCCCGCCCTGTTCGTAGAGCGCGAACCCCGCGGCCGTCCACTGCGCAGCGAACCCCGTGAGCTCGGCCTGCGCCCGGTCCATCGCGGCCTCGCCGATCCCGTGGGCGACCGTCACATGCGGGTGGTACGGGAACTGGAGCTCCCGCTCGACCGGCCCCGACCGCACCCGCTCCTGCAACTCCGCGCACGCGGGAGCGCCTTCCGCGACCCGCACGTACACCACGGGCGACAGCGGCCGGAAGGTGTCCGTGCCCTGCAACCGCATGAGGAACGGCCGCCCACGCGAGGCCACCCGGGCGAGGTGCCGCCGGAAGGCGGGCAGTTCACCGCGGCCGACCTCGGTCGGCGGCAGCAGGGTGACGTGCGTGGCAATGGCGTGCGCCGCGGGGTCCCCGAACTCCGCTCTCCACTCCTGGAGCAGCCGTCCGTACGGCTCCGGGACCGCGAGGGACACGCCGATCGTCGTGACACCCACTGCGTTCACCCCTTTCCCCAGGTCGGTCACACGAAGGCGGCCCCGGTCGCGGGGCCCTTATCAGTGTCGCGCGCATCCGGGCGAACCGGACAGCGGCGTACGTCACAGTCGCCCGGGGCCCACGACCCCGGGTCGCCGTTGCGGCACCTCCGTGCCCGGACCTCAGTGCTTGGCGGCCAGGAAGCCGATCCGGTCGTACGCGGCGGCCAGCGTCTCCGCGGCGACGGCCCGCGCCTTCTCGGCTCCCTTGGCCAGAACAGAGTCCAACGTCTCCGGGTCTCCCAGATACTCCTGCGTCCGCTCGCGGAACGGCGTGACCCACGTCACGAAGATCTCCGCGAGATCGGTCTTGAGCGCACCGTAGCCCTTGCCCGCGTACCGCTCCTCCAGTTCCGGGATCCCGGTACCCGTGAGAGCGGAGTGAATGGTGAGCAGGTTGCTGACTCCCGGCTTGCTGACTTCGTCGAACCGGATGACCGTGTCGGTGTCGGTCACCGCGCTGCGGAACTTCTTCGCCGAGACGGTCGGCTCGTCCAGCAGGTTGACCAGGCCCTTCGGTGACGGCGCGGACTTGCTCATCTTCGCGCTCGGGTCCTGGAGGTCGTAGATCTTGGCCACTTCCCGCACGATGTGCGGCGCCGGGACGGTGAAGGTCCGGCCGAACCGCGTGTTGAAGCGCTCGGCGAGGTCCCGGGTCAGCTCGACATGCTGCCGCTGGTCCTCGCCGACCGGCACCGCGTCCGCCTGGTACAGCAGGATGTCCGCGACCTGGAGGATCGGGTACGTGAACAGGCCCACGGTGGCCCGGTCCGCGCCCTGCTTGGCGGACTTGTCCTTGAACTGCGTCATCCGGGACGCCTCGCCGAAGCCGGTCAGGCAGTTCATCACCCAGGCGAGCTGCGCGTGCTCGGGCACATGGCTCTGCACGAAGAGCGTGCAGCGGTCCGGGTCCAGGCCCGCGGCGAGCAACTGCGCGGCGGCCAGCCGGGTGTTCGCCCGCAGCCCCGCGGGGTCCTGCGGCACGGTGATCGCGTGCAGGTCGACGACCATGTAGAACGCGTCGTGCGTCTCTTGCAGCGCCACGTACTGGCGGACCGCGCCGAGGTAGTTGCCGAGGTGGAAGGAGCCGGCGGTGGGCTGGATGCCGGAGAGCGCACGAGGACGTAGCGAGGCCATGCCCACCATTCTCTCAGGTCGGCACCGGGGTCCGTACGGCCGCTTCGGCGAGGCCGGCGCCAGGTCCGTACAGCCGCTCGCACGGGGGGTTTCGCGCCCACGTGGGCGAGCGACGATAGAAACGACGATAGAAAAGGGCCGTACCCCGGCCCGCTCCAGGCCCGGACCTCCCGACGCACGACGAACGGAGTTACGCACGTGACCACGATTCCCGGCACCGCCGCGGACAGCGCCGACGCCACCACCACCGCCGGCGCGGCTGCCGCCGGTGTGACCGAACGCCAGATCGCGGCGACGGAGGCACACAGCGCGCACAACTACCATCCGCTGCCGGTCGTCGTCGCCGCCGCGGAGGGCGCGTGGATGACGGACGTCGAGGGGCACCGCTACCTCGACATGCTCGCCGGGTACTCGGCGCTCAACTTCGGCCATGGCCACCCGCGGCTGATCGCGGCGGCCAAGGCCCAGCTGGAACGGGTCACGCTCACCTCCCGCGCGTTCCACCACGACCGGTTCGCCGACTTCTGCACGGCGCTGGCGGAGCTGTGCGGCATGGAGATGGTGCTTCCGATGAACACCGGGGCGGAGGCGATCGAGACGGCGATCAAGACCGCGCGGAAGTGGGGATACCGGGTCAAGGGCGTGCCCGACGGGCGGGCGAACATCGTGGTCGCCGCGGACAACTTCCACGGCCGCACGACGACGATCATCAGCTTCTCCACCGACCCGGAGGCCCGGGCGGACTACGGCCCGTACACCCCCGGCTTCACCGTGGTCCCCTACGGCGACCTGGCCGCGATCGAGGCGGCGGTCGACGACGACACGGTGGCGGTGCTCCTGGAGCCCATCCAGGGCGAGGCGGGCGTGCTGGTCCCGCCGCCCGGTTACCTCGCGGGGGTCCGCCGCATCACCGCCGAGCGCGGGGTGCTCTTCATCGCCGACGAGATCCAGTCCGGGCTCGGCCGCACCGGGCGCACGTTCGCCTGCGAGCACGAGGGGGTCGTGCCGGACGTGTACGTCCTCGGCAAGGCGCTCGGCGGCGGTGTCGTCCCGGTCTCCGCGGTGGTCTCCTCCCGCGACGTCCTCGGCGTCTTCCGTCCCGGCGAGCACGGCTCCACCTTCGGCGGCAACCCGCTGGCCTGCGCGGTCGGCCTCGAAGTGATCGCGATGCTCGCCACCGGCGAGTACCAGCGGCGGGCGGCGGAACTCGGTGACCACCTCCACCACGAGCTGGGCTCCCTGACCGGTACGGGCACGGTCACCGCGGTCCGCGGTCGCGGCCTGTGGGCCGGCGTGGACATCGCCCCTGCCCTCGGTACCGGTCGGGCGGTCTCCGAACGCCTGATGGCCCGCGGTGTCCTCGCCAAGGACACCCACGGCTCGACCATCCGCCTCGCCCCGCCGCTGGTCATCTCCAAGGAAGACCTCGACTGGGGCCTGGACCAGCTCCGTACGGTGCTGGGCGTGTAGTCCCGCTCACGGAGGAGGCCCGTCTCGTGTAAGGGGCGCCGCGTTCTCATTGGCGGAGCCCCTTACCGGACAGCGCGGCCCACGGCCGTACGAGGGCTCAGATCAGGCCCAGCTCCCGCACCGCCGCGCGCTCCTCCTCCAGCTCCCGCGCCGAGGCGTCGATCCGGGGCCGCGAGAACTCGTTGATGTCCAGGCCCTGCACGATCTCGTACGCGCCGTCCTTCGTGGTCACCGGGAAGGAGGAGATCAGCCCGGCCGGGACGCCGTAGGAGCCGTCGGAGACGATGCCCATGGAGGTCCAGTCGCCGTCGGCGGTGCCGTTCACCCAGGTGTGGACGTGGTCCAGGGCGGCGGAGGCGGCGGACGCGGCCGAGGAGGCGCCGCGGGCCTCGATGATCGCCGCGCCGCGCTTGGCGACGGTCGGAATGAAGGTCTCGGCGAGCCAGGTCTCGTCGTCGACGAGCTCCGCCGCGTTCTTGCCCGCGACCTCCGCGTGGAAGATGTCCGGGTACTGGGTCGCCGAGTGGTTGCCCCAGATGGTGACCTTCTGGATCTCCGAGACCTGCGCGCCGGTCCTCTTCGCCAGCTGCGCGACGGCCCGGTTGTGGTCCAGGCGGGTCATCGCGGTGAACCGCTCGGCCGGTACGTCGGGCGCCGCGGACTGCGCGATGAGCGCATTGGTGTTCGCGGGGTTGCCGACCACCAGCACCTTGATGTCGTCCGCCGCGTGGTCGTTGATCGCCTTGCCCTGCGGCTTGAAGATGCCGCCGTTCGCGGAGAGCAGGTCGCCGCGCTCCATGCCCGCCGTGCGCGGCCGGGCGCCGACCAGCAGCGCGACGTTCGTGCCGTCGAACGCCACGTTCGGGTCGTCCGTGATGTCGATGCCGCGCAGCAGCGGGAAGGCGGCGTCGTCCAGCTCCATGGCGGTGCCCTCGGCGGCCTTGAGCCCCTGCGGGATCTCCAGCAGCCGGAGCGTGAGCGGCACGTCCGCGCCGAGCAGGTGGCCCGCCGCGATACGGAAGAGGAGGGCGTAGCCGATCTGGCCGGCCGCTCCGGTGACGGTGACGGTGACGGGGGTGCGAGTCATTGCCTTCTCCTGGCCTTTTCCTGCGGGTAGCTGGTCGCCCCGGCAGTGGCCCGAGCGGCCCTTCACATGGTTCTCATCGGCGCCGCAGAGAACCACCCGTCAGGCTATCGCGCGGCGCGCCGCACGATAGCGGCCCGGTCGTGTGGGCCGGGTCACCCGAGGCACACGCCGATGATGATCACGTCCACGCACGGGCCGGGACGGATGGGTCCCGCCGTCGGGCTCGCGGGCGACGACGGCGACAGCGGGAGGGACGAAGGCGACGACGGGGAAGGCCGGGGCGACGGGGACGACGACGGCGGCGCGGACGCCGTGCCGGTCGGCGTGACGGTGGCACGCTCGTCCGGCGCCACGGAGGCGGTCGGGGACAGCGAGGAGGACGGCACCGGGCGAGCTCGCGACGGCGCCCGGTCCGGCGTCGCCCGCCCGGCTGCGGGACCGCCGGGCGCCGCCGCCCGGGACGTGCCGGCGTCCGGGGAGGACGGCGAGGCGCCCCCCGGCGCGGACGGCGTGTCCGCCACCGAGAACGTCGGCGCGGCACCCGGCGGGACCGGTGCCCGCCCCGTACTCGCCCCCGCTGTGAGCATCACCCCGGCCAGCGCCGCCGCGGCCACCACCCCCACCGCGGCCAGCAGCAGGAATCCCCGCCGCCCGGCCGGCACGCCCTCCTCGGGCCCGAGCGGATCGAGCGGATCGGGAGACGGCAGGGGCTTGCGGCCGCGGCGCTCCGCCCTCCCGGTGGCGCCCTTCCCGGCCACCTCCGCCAGGTGCCACAGCGCGGCGACCCGGTCGTAGTCCGCGCCGCTGGCCTGCGCCAGTACCTCCACCGCGGCCAGCGGCGGCAGGTGCCGGCCGGCCAGCGCGCGGGACCACGTCTCCGCCGGCTCGGCGGTGCGCGCGGCCAGGGCCGGTACGGTCAGCCCGCTGCGGTCCTTCATCCGGCGCAACTGCGTGGCGAGCCGGCGCACATCCACCGGTATGCCTTCCGCCAGCGGCTCCCACTGCCCCATCGTGCTGCCCCTCCCACCCGCGCCGCCTGGTCGGTTGCGGCGCCGAGGCCACGCTAGAGCGTCCGCGTCCGGCGCGGACGATTTTCCGGACAGAGCGGGTAAAGACGCATTCGAGGTGCTATGCGCTGCGCGGGCGGTTCCGGTGCGGGGTGCCCCGCAGGGATATGAGGCGTGCTCGGCCACCACGCATGCGGCGCCCGGCAGCGCGCCGAGCCCCGCCGAGTGGGGTTCCGGTCGTTCCCGGCCGCGGCCCGGTGGGGGTTGGTCGCGCAGTTCCCCGCGCCCCTGCCGGGGCACACCCGGCTCAACCCGCACCGCACAACCTCCGGCGCCCCCGACGAGGCACAACCGGATCAGCCGGCGCAGTGCAGCTCAGCGGACCCCGAAGTGGATCACGTCTTCCAGGAAGGGGATCCGTATCAGCGGGTCGGGTTGTGCCATCAGCGCAAGCAGCACGATGGCGAGGCCGAGGACGCCGTACGTGATCACGTCGGTGAACCTGCTGCGGACCGCGAGCATGCCGACCGCCGGCACCGCCCAGCGCAGCACCGCGCCGCCCAGCAGTGAGACGCCCACCACGATCGTCCCGGCCCGGAACGCGCCGGCCGCGGTGACGATCAGACCGATCGCCGTACCCGCGACGACCAGCAGGATCGGCCACTGGCGGGCGGGTGCGGGCGCGGCGGGGCCGGCCGCCCGGCCGCCGCCCTCGGGCCGCGCGGTGCTCCGGGTGACGGCGGGCCGCCCGCCGTGCTCACGCCCCCCCGCCGTGTCAGCCGGCATGGCCCGCCGCCCGCTCGGCCGCCTCCACCACGTTCTGCAGCAGCAGCGCGCGGGTCATCGGCCCCACGCCGCCCGGATTCGGCGACAGCCACCCGGCGACCTCGGCCACACCGGGGTGCACGTCGCCGACGATCTTCCCGTGCTCGTCCCGGCTGACGCCGACGTCCAGCACGGCCGCGCCCGGCTTCACGTCCTCCGGCTTGACGATGTGCGGCACGCCCGCCGCCGCCACGACGATGTCCGCACGCCGCAACTGGGCCGACAGGTCCCGGGTGCCGGTGTGGCACAGGGTCACCGTGGCGTTCTCCGACTTACGGGTCAGCAGCAGCCCGATCGACCGGCCGACCGTGATGCCGCGCCCGACCACCACCACATGGGCGCCGTTGATCTCCACACCGTGCCGCCGCAGCAGTTCCACGATGCCGTTGGGCGTGCAGGGCAGCGGGCCGGTCTCGTTGAGCACCAGGCGGCCGAGGTTCGTCGGGTGCAGCCCGTCCGCGTCCTTGGCCGGGTCCATCAGCTCCAGCACCCGGTTGGTGTCGATGCCCTTGGGCAGCGGCAGCTGCACGATGTAGCCGGTGCACTCCGGGTTCTCGTTGAGCTCGCGGACCACCGCCTCGATCTCCTCCTGCGTCGCGGTGTCCGGCAGTTCGCGCTGGATGGAGCCGATGCCCACCTGCGCGCAGTCGCGGTGCTTGCCGGCCACGTACCACCGGCTGCCCGGGTCGTCGCCGACCAGCAGGGTGCCCAGGCCCGGGGCGACCCCGCGGGCCCTGAGCGCCTGGACGCGCTCGGTCAGTTCGGACTTGATCGCTGCGGAGGTGGCCTTGCCATCGAGAATCTGGGCGGTCATGTCCCCATACTCGCGGATCGGGCCCGCGGCCGACCAATCCGCCCGCACACCGGAGAATCCGGCGGACAGTGGGCCGCGCGACTTTGTCCCTTGCGCACCGGCCACGCGCGGCCCCACGATGTGCCGGGTCCGCTGAAAAACCGTCCGCCGCTAAGGAATCCGCACGTGAGCCAGCCTCCCGGCCCCGGTCCCTACGATGGTCCGCCGCAGCCGCACCAACCGCCGCACCAACCGCAACCGCCGCAGGCTCCGTACGGATATCCGCAGCAGCCGCCCGCGTACGGCCAGAATCCGTACGCCCAGCCCGGGATGTACCCCGGCTACCCGCAGCAGCCCGGCTACCCGAACCCGTACGGCTACCCGCAGGGCGGTCTGCCGCCGGGGATGCCGCCGCTGGCGAGCTGGGGTGCCCGGGTGGGCGCCACCCTGCTCGACTGGCTGATCTTCATGCTGGTGCCGACGGGCCTGACCATCGCGGGATACGCGCAGATGGCCAAGAAACTGGTGGACCGGCAGGACGAGTGCGACCGGCTCGGCATCGACATCGCGGACTGCCCGACCCCCGACTACCCCGGCAGCGCGTTCACCCTGATAGCCATCGGCTTGCTGCTCTCCTTCGTGATCGGCCTGTTCCTGTGCTACCGGGAGGGCGCCACCGGCCAGACCCCCGGCAAGCGGATCGCCGGTATCCGGCTGCTGCGCGAGCACGACGGCTCCACCCTCGGCTTCGGCCGCGCCTTCGGCCGCCGCCTGCTGCACGCCCTGGACTCCCTCCCCTGCGGCCTGGGTTACCTGTGGCCGCTGTGGGACGGCAAGAAGCAGACGTTCGCCGACAAACTGGTGCGCACGGTCGTGATCAAGGACCAGAGCTGACGAGAGCGCGGACGCGCGAAGGCCGGTCCCGCACGGTTACGGGACCGGCCTTCGGCATACCGGGGATGTCAGTGGAAGAAGTGGCGCGTCCCGGTGAGGTACATCGTCACGCCCGCCTTCCGCGCCGCCTCGACCACCTGCTCGTCGCGGACCGAACCGCCGGGCTGGGCCACCGCCTTGACGCCCGCGGCGGCGAGCACCTCGAAGCCGTCGGGGAACGGGAAGAAGGCGTCCGAGGCCGCGTACGAACCCGACGCGCGGTCGGCGCCGGCCCGCTGGACGGCGAGCTTGGCGGAGTCGACCCGGTTGACCTGGCCCATGCCGACGCCGACCGTGGCGCCGTCCTTGGCGAGCAGGATCGCGTTGGACTTCACGGCGCGGCAGGCGCGCCAGGCGAAGGCGAGTTCGGCCAGTTCGTCGGCGCCCAGCGGGTCGCCGGTGGCCAGCGCCCAGGTGGCCGGGTCGTCGCCCTCGGCCTGGAGCCGGTCCCTGACCTGGACCAGGACGCCGCCCTCGATCGGCCGGTACTCCGTGGTCTGCTCGGGCGCCTGCGCGCACCGCAGCACCCGGATGTTCTTCTTGCGGGCGAGCACCTCGACCGCGCCGTCCTCGTACGCCGGCGCGACGATCACCTCGGTGAAGATCTCCGCGACCTGCTCGGCCATCGCCACCGACACCGGCCGGTTCACCGCGATCACACCGCCGAACGCGGAGAGCGGGTCGCAGGCGTGCGCCTTGCGGTGCGCCTCGGCGACGTCGGCACCGAGCGCGATCCCGCAGGGGTTGGCGTGCTTGATGATCGCCACGCAGGTCTCGTCGTGGTCGTACGCGGCCCGGCGCGCGGCCTCGGTGTCCACATAGTTGTTGTACGACATCTCCTTGCCGTGCAACTGCTCCGCGCCGGCCAGCCCGGCCCCCGAACCGTCGCCGTAGAGCGCGGCGCCCTGGTGCGGGTTCTCGCCGTAGCGCAGGGTGTTCAGCCGGGTGTACGTGGCGCCGGCGAAGTCGGGGAAGGCGCCCGCGGCGGAGCCGCTGTTCTCCGCGGCGCTGTCGGCCGCGTAGCTCTCGGCGAACCAGGAGGCGACGGCCACGTCGTACGCGGCGGTGTGCTGGAACGCCTCCGCGGCCAGCCGCTTGCGCGCGGCCAGGTCGAAGCCGCCGTCCGCCCGTACCGCGGCGAGCACGTCCGCGTACCGGCGCGGGCTGGTGACGACCGCGACCGAGGGGTGGTTCTTGGCGGCGGCGCGCACCATCGAGGGGCCGCCGATGTCGATCTGCTCCACGCACTCGTCGTCGCTCGCGCCGGACGCGACGGTCTCGCGGAACGGGTAGAGGTTCACCACGACCAGCTCGAAGGGCTCGACGCCCAGCTCGGCGAGCTGCCGCTGGTGGTCGGGCAGGCGGAGGTCGGCGAGGATCCCGGCGTGCACGCGCGGGTGCAGCGTCTTGACCCGGCCGTCCAGGCACTCCGGGAAGCCGGTCAGCTCCTCCACCTTGGTGACCGGCACGCCGGACGACGCGATGCGCGCGGCGGTCGAGCCGGTGGACACCAGCTCGACGCCCGCCTCGTGCAGGCCGCGGGCCAGTTCCTCCAGACCGGTCTTGTCGTAGACGCTGATCAGGGCGCGGCGGATGGCCTTGCGCGAGCCGGCGGCGGTACCGGTCTGTGCGTGCGTTTCCTGGGTGCCCGTCGCGTTCGTAACGTCGGCGCTCATGCCGGAATCCAAACCTTTCGTCCCTCGATGCGGTAGCCGTCGCGTGACAGCCGCCCTACGACGTCGACGAGCAGTCGCCGCTCGACGTCCTTGATGCGCTCGTGGAGCGCTTCCTCCGTGTCGTCCGGCCGGACTTCGACCACCCCCTGCGCGATGACCGGGCCGGTGTCGACGCCGTCGTCGACGAAGTGGACGGTGCAGCCGGTCACCTTGGCGCCGTACGCGAGGGCGTCGCGTACGCCGTGCGTACCGGGGAAGCTCGGCAGCAGCGCGGGGTGCGTGTTGATGAGGCGTCCGCCGAACCTGGCCAGGAACTCCTTGCCGACGATCTTCATGAAACCCGCGGAGATCACCAGGTCGGGATCGTGCGCCGCGGTCGCCTCGGCGAGGGCCAGGTCCCAGGCGGCGCGGCTGTCGTAGTCCTTGACCTTCACCACGAAGACGGGCAGGCCGGCGCGCTCGGCCCGTTCGAGGCCCTGGATGCCGTCGCGGTCAGCGCCGACGGCGACGATCCGGGCGCCGTAGGAGGGGTCGGTCGCGATGGCGTCGAGCAACGCCTGGAGGTTCGTGCCGGAACCGGAGACGAGGACGACAAGGCGGGCGGGAGTGCGGGGTGCCACGGGCTGGGTCTCTCTCGGATTCTCGGGGTGCGGTGCTGTGATCTATGGTTCGGGTGGATCTTGGTCGCACGAACTCTTCGGATGATCGTACGAGGTGGAGGCCGCTCGGATTCCGGGGAACCCTACGAGACCACCGACCGTCAGCAACGATACCGGCACTCCGGGCGGCCCCCACGGGACGGGGGAGCGCGCGAGCGGTAGCGTCTGCCGGAGAGCGGTACGACGCGCGCGCCCCGGCGCGTGGGTCCGGGCGAGGCGACGACGCCCTCGCTTGCCAGTACGCACCCGCCACGAGGAGTCGAGCCCAAGGGGATGGCGCAACACATCATGAGCAGCGGCCGTATTCATCTCGCGCTGCGCGCGCCCGAGGGCGATCAGCGGGACGACCCGTTCGCGCCGCCGCCGGCGGGGGCGCCGGACCGCCCATGGCAGCCGCGGGAGCCGGAGGTCACGGGGGTTCCGGTGACGCCGGAGGCATCGGGAGGTTCCGGGTCCTCGGGGTCCTCCGGGCCGTCGGGGGCTCCGGGGTCGTCCGGGGCTTCCGGCTCCTCCGGCTCCTCCGGGACCGACACGGAGAACGGCGGCGAGGGCAGCGGGGGCACTCCGCCGCCGCCCCCGGCGTGGGGCAGCCAGTGGAGCAGCCGGCAGCCGCAGTCGGGACGGTCGGACCCGTTCGCCCGCCGCCCGGACGGCGGACCCACCGGCCCGCAGGGTACGGGGCCGCGGTTCGATCCCACCGATCCGGCGCAGCGGCGGTCCCGCTACGCCCTGGTGTGCGGCGGCTGGGGCCTGATCTTCGCCCTCCTCGGGTGGACCGGCGTCGGCCTCCTGCTGGGCGCGCTCGCCCTCTACTGGGGGATCAGCGCGCTCCGGATGTCCCCGGAGGCCCGTGCCTCGGCCCGCGCCTCGGCGGCCTCCGCCCTGGCGGACGCCACCCAGACCCCCCGCCCGGCCCCGCCCGCCCCCGGTCCCGACGCGCAGCGCTCCTTCCTCACCGCGGCCTGGACCGGCATCATCACCTCCGCGATCACCCTCGCCCTGGTCGCCGCCACCTACTCCTTCCAGTTCGCCTACCGCGACTACTACAGCTGCAAGGCCGACGCCCTCACCACTCCCGCGTCCCAGGCCTGCGAACGCCTCCTCCCCGAGCCCTTCCGCGACCTCCCCGCGTTCCAGGAGTAAGCCCCGGGCGACAGCCGGCAAGCCTCCGGGCTACAGCCGCAAGAGGGCTTGCCGCACCAACCCTTCTCCGCCCGCGGAAGGGTCGTGGTGCCGGTCGGCACCACCGGACCGCGCGACCCTTGCGGCCGCCGCTGCGGCGGCCGCAAGGGTCGGCCCCTTCGCCCCGGGACAGGGAGTACCCGGGGAGGGTGCCGGGGGGTGTGCCCGTACCAGCCCTTCTCCGGCGTACGAACCGCCTTCCCGCAGCCACGACGAGGACCCCGACGACGCGGACCGGCGGTGCCGAACACGCCGCAATCCCTACGGTTCCGGGGGCGGGGCCGGGCGGAGGGATCGGGCGAGGGTGCGCCACGAGGGGGACGGGACGGAAGGCGGCGGCGCGGTACGGCGGAGGATCAGGGCGCCCGGGAGGCCGACGGCCAGGACCCAGCCGGCCGCCAGCCCTCCCGCCCGCCACCACGTGGGACCGAACTCCGCGAGGAGCCCCGTACCCAGCGGACCGCCCGACCAGGAGGCGAGAACCGCGAACCCCGCTCCGGAGCAGAGCGCCGACGCACAGGTCACCCGCAGGGTGCGCCGGACGTCCCACCCCGCTCGCCCCGCACACCACGCGAGGGCTCCGCCCGCGACCGCGGGCACCGCGAGGGCCGCCCACCCCACTCCGCCGCCGGGCCCCGGTACGGCAGCGAGCAGCGGGAAGTCGGGCAGCGGGGGATGACCCGAGGCACCCGCGGGGGCCACCGACGTGCCGACGCCGACGGAGAAGCCCGCGCCGAGGGAGTAGGAAGCACCCCACACCGCGAGGTTCGGCACGAGGGCGACGGCCAGCAGGAGGACGGCGAGGCGCCCGGACACACCGCCGCCGAGCTGCGCGTACGTACTCCCCGAGGCCCCCGCGTGCCACCCCAGCGACACCGCTCCGAGGAGTGCCCCGCCCCCGAGGAGCAGCCCCGTGCCGATGCCCGCGAACCGGAGCGCCGCGGCGGCCTCCTCCCGGTGTCCGGACGACTCCACGAGCGGACGTCCGCGCCCCGACCACGCCCCGCACCCCACGACGGCCGCGGCGAAGAACGGGACGTACAGGGCGGTCAGCGGCCGTACGTGGGCGGGTCCGGTCATCGCGTAGGCGACCGCGATCGCGGCGACCCCGAGATACCCCGCGAGCACCCGTCCGGCCACGACCGCCGCCTCCCGCGCGTCCGCCGCCTCCTCGGCGGCGACCGCGGACGCCGTACCCCGGTGGAGCAGCCACGCAGGCAGCGCGCTGAGCAGCAGCGGCGTCACCGCGATCGGCGCGGAGTCGCCGGAGAGCGTCCCGGTACGGACGAGTTCCGCGCCGTGCGCGAGCAGCCACAACCCGGCCCCGAGGTGCAACGCCCCGTCGAGCCCGCCGTCGGGAAAGGGCGAAGCGATCCACAGCAGCAGGACCACGGCCACCGGCATCCCGAGCCCGAGCCCGGCGGCGACCGCGCCCGCGGCGAGGCCGGACACGCGGGCCGCGCCCCACCGGGCGTGCCCGGCCCCCTCGCCCTGGAAGGGAGCGGCCTGGTCCTGGAAGGAAGCGCCCTCGGTGCGGAAGGCCGGGACGGTGCCGTCGGTCGTATCGGTCACAGTGTCCCATCGTGCCAACACCACTCCATTTGCCCCGGTACCAGGCGAAAGATCGTCGTGTCGCACATGATGAGCGTTATGTGTCTTTTTTTCGGACCATCACACGCGTGGAAGGGTGCGGTGCGTGCCGACGGGCCGGGACTGTCCGGCCGGCCCGGCCCGGCCCGCGTCGACGGCAGAAGGCAGGCGGCACGGTGACCGCGCCCCGCAAGAAGTCCTCCTCCTCGGCCCGCCGCAAGTCCAACCGTCCGCGCAAACCCCGCCGGCCCCGCCCCTCCACCACGCAGCGCGAGTCCGCCCCGCACGACACCGCGCCGACCAGCACCTCCGCACCGGCCTCCGGGGCAACCGACGCGGCCCCGACGGCGACCGCCGCGGCCGGAACCGCCACCGCCCACCGGCCCCGTACGAAGCACGCCACGAAGCCCCGTACCGGCCACACCCCGCCCCGTACCTACCACCCCGTCGCCACGACCGCCCCTCGCCCCACTCCCCCGCGCACCCCGGAAGCCGCGTTCGACGCCCTCTACGCGCGGACGGCCACCGCCCTGTTGCGTCAGTTGGAACTCCTCACCGGAGACCCCGTCTTCGCCGGTCAGGCGATGGCCCGCGGGTTCGACCTGGCGTGGCAGCGGTGGCCGGAGGTGGCGCGGGACGCCGACCCGGTGGGCTGGGTACGGGCGGCGGCGTACGAGTACGCGCTCGCGCCCTGGCGGCGCTGGGTGCCGGGCCACCGGCCGCACCCCCGTACCCCCGACGGCGAACTGGGGGCTGCGCTGCTGGACCTGCAGCCCGCCCACCGCCGGGCCGTCCTGCTCCACGACGGGCTCGGGCTGGGCCTGCGGGCGGCGGCAGCGGAGGCCGAGGCGAGCACGGCGGCGACGGCGGAACGGATCGCGCGGGCCCGGGAGGCGCTGACCGCGGCCGTACCGGACATGGACGACGCGAGGCTGCCCATCGAACTCGTCGCACTGCTGGGCCGCGGCCTGGACCGCGAACCGCCGCTGGGCGCGGCGGACGTACGCGACGCGAGCGAGCGTGGGGTGCGGCGCCGTACGGTCGGTGTGTTCGCGCTGACCGCGCTGATCGCAGTGGCGACGATGGTGACCGTACTCGTCGGACCCGCCCCCGCCCCCGCGCCCTCGCCGGCTCCCGCCCCCGCGCCCTCTCCGGCTCCCGGCCCGGGTCCCGGCGCGGTCTCGGCTCCCTCCGGTTCCGGCTCGGCTCCCTCCGGTTCCGGGCAGCACGACGGCGTGGGCCCGCCCCCGGCCGGGGAACGGACCCACGCCGTCACGCCGTGATCCGCCGCCGTGGTCCGGAGCCGTATGCCGAAGCCCGGCCCGGTCGTGGCAGGTCAGCCCGCGAGGAGCGCCCGCGCGAGCCGCGCCGTCTCGGACGGCGTCTTGCCGACCTTGACACCCGCCGCCTCCAGGGCCTCCTTCTTGGCCTGGGCGGTGCCGGAGGAGCCGGAGACGATGGCGCCGGCGTGGCCCATGGTCTTGCCCTCGGGCGCGGTGAAGCCCGCCACGTAGCCGACGACCGGCTTCGTCACGTTCTTGTCGATGTAGGCCGCGGCCCGCTCCTCCGCGTCGCCGCCGATCTCGCCGATCATCACGATCAGGTCGGTGTCGGGGTCGGCCTCGAAGGCGGCGAGCGCGTCGATGTGCGTGGTGCCGATGATCGGGTCACCGCCGATGCCGACCGCGGACGAGAAGCCGATGTCGCGCAGCTCGTACATCATCTGGTAGGTCAGCGTGCCGGACTTCGACACCAGGCCGATGCGGCCGGGCTTGGTGATGTCGCCGGGGATGATGCCCGCGTTGGACTGGCCGGGGGTGATCAGGCCGGGGCAGTTGGGGCCGATGATGCGGGTCTTGCCGCCCTTGGCCTGGGCGAGTGCCCAGAACGCGGCGGTGTCGTGCACCGCGACGCCCTCGGTGATGACGACCGCGAGCGGGATCTCGGCCTCGATGGCCTCGACCACCGCGTCCTTGGTGAACTTCTCCGGGACGAAGATCACGGTGACGTCCGCGCCGGTGGCCTCCATGGCCTCCTTGACGGTGCCGAAGACCGGGACATCGCCCTGGTCGAAGGAGACGGTGGTGCCTGCCTTGCGCGGGTTGACGCCGCCGACGATGTCGGTGCCGTCGGCGAGCATCAGCGTGGTGTGCTTCATGCCGGTGGCGCCGGTCATGCCCTGGACGATGACCTTGCTGTCCTTGGTCAGGAAGATAGCCATGGTTGTCGGTGTCCTCGTCCTTTACTTCGCAGTCGCGGCCAGCTCGGCGGCCTTGTCGGCCGCGCCGTCCATGGTGTCCACGCGCTGCACGAGCGGGTGGTTGGCGTCGGAGAGGATCTTGCGACCCAGCTCCGCGTTGTTGCCGTCCAGGCGGACCACCAGCGGCTTGGTGACGTCCTCGCCCTTGGACTTGAGCAGTTCCAGCGCCTGGACGATGCCGTTGGCGACCTCGTCGCAGGCGGTGATGCCGCCGAACACGTTGACGAAGACCGACTTCACATCCGGGTCGCCGAGGATGATCTCCAGGCCGTTGGCCATCACCTCGGCGGAGGCGCCGCCGCCGATGTCCAGGAAGTTGGCGGGCTTGACGCCGCCGTGCGCCTCGCCGGCGTAGGCGACGACGTCCAGGGTGCTCATGACCAGGCCCGCGCCGTTGCCGATGATGCCGACCTGGCCGTCGAGCTTGACGTAGTTGAGGCCCTTGGCCTTGGCCTGCGCCTCCAGCGGGTTGGCGGCGGCCTTGTCCTCGAGCGCCGCGTGGTCGGGCTGCCGGAAGGCGGCGTTCTCGTCCAGCGAGACCTTGCCGTCCAGCGCGACGATCAGCCCGTCACCCGTCTTGACCAGCGGGTTGACCTCGACGAGCAGGGCGTCTTCGTTGATGAAGACGGTCCACAGCTGCTGCAGCACATCGGCGACCTGGTCGGCGACGTCGGACGGGAACTTCGCGGCGGCGACGATCTCCGCGGCCTTCGCCGCGGTCACGCCCTCCAGCGCGTCCACCGGGATCCTGGCCAGGGCGTCGGGGTTCTCCTCGGCGACGACCTCGATCTCCACGCCGCCCTCGACGGAGGCCATGGCGAGGAAGGTGCGGTTGGTGCGGTCCAGCAGGAAGGAGACGTAGTACTCCTCCTTGATGTCCGCGGTCTGGGCGAGCATCACCTTGTGGACCGTGTGGCCCTTGATGTCCATGCCCAGGATCGCCTCGGCCTTGGCGACCGCGTCGGCCGGGTCGGCGGCCAGCTTCACGCCGCCGGCCTTGCCCCGGCCACCCACCTTGACCTGCGCCTTGACGACCGCCCGGCCGCCGAGTCGCTCCGCCACCTCGCGCGCCGCCGCAGGCGTGTCGATGACTTCACCGGCCAGCACCGGTACCCCGTGCTTGGCGAAGAGGTCCCTCGCCTGGTACTCGAACAGGTCCACGCGCGTCCGTCTCCCTTTTCCCTGGTTTTCGTGGATTCGGCGTTCGCAGGGCGGCTGTCGCCCGAAGTGCAACGCTGCCTGGTCCGCCGTCTCTGGCGTATCTGCCTGATCTGCCTGGGCGTGCCGCTACGGGCAGGGCGACTGCACTGTCACAAGGGAAGCGCACACGGTGACCGAGTACGCGGCATGTCCGTCTTGCAGGTTATCGCCGCATGCCGTGGGGGCCTAAATCGCGGATCGCATGTGAGCGGTGAGAACGGTCACAGATCGCCGTCCGGTACCCGCTCACGCCTCGGGTATCGGCAACGGTCGCTTCTCGATGGCGGCGGCCATGACCTCGGGAAACAGGTCGGGCGTACAGGCGAACGCGGGCGCCCCGAGCGCGGCGAGCGCCGCCGCGTGCTCCCGGTCGTACGCGGGCGCGCCCTCGTCCGACAGCGCCAGCAGCGCCACGAACTGCACTCCGGACGCCTTCATCGCCGCCACCCGCTTCAGCATCTCGTCACGAATCCCGCCCTCGTACAGATCGCTGATCAGTACGACCACGGTTTCCGCCGGACGGGTGACCAGGGACTGGCAGTACGCCAGCGCGCGGTTGATGTCGGTGCCGCCGCCGAGCTGGGTGCCGAACAGGACGTCCACCGGATCGTCGAGCTGCTCGGTGAGGTCGACCACGGCGGTGTCGAAGACGACGAGCTTGGTGTCGATGGTCCGCATCGAGGCGAGTACGGCGCCGAAGACGGAGGCGTAGACGACGGACGCGGCCATCGACCCCGACTGGTCGATGCACAGGATGACGTCCTTCCGCACGGCCTGGTCGGCGCGGCCGTACCCGATCAGGCGCTCGGGCACGATCGTGCCGTGCTCGGGCAGGTAGTGCTTGAGGTTGGCCCGGATCGTACGGTCCCAGTCGATGTCCCGGTGCCGGGGCCGGCTGACCCGCGCGGAACGGTCGAGTGCGCCCGTCAAGGTGGCCCGCGTCCTGGTGGCGAGCCGCTTCTCCAGGTCGTCCACGACCTTCCGCACCACGGCCCGAGCCGTCTCCTTGGTCGTCTCGGGCATCGCCTTGTTCAGCGAGAGCAGGGTGCCCACCAGGTGCACGTCCGCCTCCACCGCTTCGAGCATCTCCGGTTCCAGCAGCAGGGCGGACAGCCCCAGCCGGTCGATGGCGTCCCGCTGCATCACCTGGACGACGGAACTCGGGAAGTACGTCCGGATGTCCCCGAGCCACCGCGCCACCTGGGGCGCGGATCCCCCGAGCCCGGCCGTCCGCTCCCCGCTGCGGCCGTTGGAGCCCGTCCCGCTCCGCCCCGCCCCGTACAGCGCCGTCAGCGTCCGGTCCATCGCCGCGTCCCGCCCCGACAGCTCATGCCCGGTCCCCTCGGCCGCACCACCGCCGAGCACCAGCCGCCAGCGCCGCAGCCGCTCATCCGTGTCAGTCATGTTCGGGGTCCTCCGTGTGGGTCGGGGGGTGGGTCGGGGGGCGGGTTGGGGGCGGGTCGGGGGGTCGACGGTGGGGCGAGGTCGGTTCGCGAGGTTCGCCGGTCACAGCGGGTCGCTCGGCGCGGACGGGTCGGTCGCCATGGCGAGGTCTGTCGTGGTGATCGTGCCGAGCAGCAGTCGTACGGTCTGGATGGCGGCGTCCGCGCGGGTCCGGTCCAGGCCGGGGCCGAAACCGGGGAGCCCGGACTCCGTGGAGGTGGCCCGAGGCCGTGGGCCGGTCGGGCCGCGGCGCACCAACTCGCCCACGGTCCGCCGCACTCCGGGTTCGAACTCCGCGAACGTCCGCCGCAGCAACGGCAGTACGTCCGTGAACGCCTCCTCGCTCACCCCCGCCAGCCACCCGTCCACCAGCCCGAGCAGCCGCTCGTCGTGAACGAGCAGCATCCCGCCTCCCGCCAGGAACCCCTCCACCCACGCCGCCGCCTCGGCCGGCCCGGTCCCGGGCGACAGCGCGAGCCCCATCAACCGCGCGGCCTCCTCCGCGCCCAACCGCCCGTCGTCCATCAGCAACCGCGCGGCGGCCCCCCTCAGCAACCCGGGTATCGCTCCGTCCCGCTCGGCGAGCGCCCGCAGCATCCCGGCCCACCGGTTCCGGAGGTCGCTGCCACCCACCGCAGCCGGGGCACCCGGAGCGGCGGCGTCGTGTGTGGACCGGAACCCGGAATCCGGGTCGGGTCCCACGACCGGCGGCGGAGCCGGCTCCGCGGCGGGTGGGTGCGGCCGGCGGGGTTCCGGGATCAGGCCGATCGCGCGGTGGACCTCGTCCAGGTGGGTGCGCAGTGCGGCGGCGCCGTCCGCGTCCAGGCCGACGCAGGCCGGGGGGAAGCCGACGCATATCCGCTGGGCGAGGCCCTCCGCGACCCGGGCGAGGGCGGCGGAGTCGGTGCCGCGGACGTCGCCGTAACGGACCGCGCGGACCAGGGCGGGCAGCGCCGCGGCGAGGTGCGCGACGTCCGCGTCCAGGGCGGCGCGGTCGGCGAGCACCCGCATCACCGTGGGCAGGGCGTCGGCAAGCCCGGCCAGCAGGCACCGCTCGGCCACCGACGTGACCTCCGCCAGGGCCGAGGCGTGCACCGCCGCGTCCTCCGCGCGGGCCGTCGCCGCCGCTTGCACGGTCGTACCCCAGATGCCGGCCTCGGCGACCCGTATGGCTGCTTCCGGCTCCCACCGCAGCCGCCAGGTCTCCCGGAACGTCCCCCTTCCGTTGCGGACCGGGGCCGGTTCGCCCCAGTCGATGCCGAGCAGCCGCAGCCGGTGCAGGAGTTGGCTGCGGGCCGCGTCCATGTCCTTGCGCAGGTCCAGCTCCAGCTCCCGTTCCAGCGCCTCCGGCTTGAGGCGCAGCCTGCGCTGCTCGCGGACCAGGTCGCGGGCGAGCGGCACCGCGGGCGCGTCCGGCGGTACCTCGCCGAGCACGTCCCCGACCACCAGCCGGTCCCTGATGAGCGCCAGCGGCACGTCGGAGCCGTCGCACATCACCGCCCTGATCGCGTCGGTGCTCTCGCCGAGCCCCGGGAGCGGGCGTCCGCGCATCGCGGCGAGCGTGTCGGCGAGCCGTACCGCCTCGATGACGTGGGCCGACGACACCGGCAGGTCCTCGTCCCGGAGCAGGCCGGCGACCTTGGTCATCCACCGCGTGACCGGACGGTCGGGCGAGGTGAAGAGGTGCCGGTACCAGCCGGGCGAGTCGATGCCGGCGCCGTATCCGCTCTCCCGGGCCAGCCGGCGGTGCGTCCACGGCACCCACGTGGTCTCCACCTTGGCCTTGGGCAGGCCCTTCAGCAGCGCCCGGTCGGCGGCGGCCGTCGTCCGTACCGTCAGCGCGGGGACGTGCCAGGCCCCGCACACCACGGCCGTCCGTTCGTGCACGCGCCGCGCCTCACGGACCCGCAGCCTCATATGGGCTTCCCGCAGGGGGTCCTGGTCGTAACCGCCGTCGCCGTACGTCTCCCGGAGCACGGCCATCGCCTCGGCGAGCGCCTCGAACGGGGTGAGCGCGTCCTCGCCCTCCGCCCCGCCGAGGTGTTCCACGGCGTCCTCCCACCACCGTTCCGGGTCGTCGAACCCCGCGGTCTCGGCGAGGACCGCGAGCGGGTCGATCCGTACGGCCGCGACATCGATCCGGTCGGTGCCGGGCTCCGAGGCCGGGCCGGGCCCTTCTCCGGGAACCGCCCACCCGCCTGGACCGGGCACACCACCGCCACCGCCACCGCCACCGCCACCGCCACCGGGCGACCCTCCGGGCTCAGGCACTCCCCCAGTGCCAGGCACCCCCTCCGGGACCGTCACCCCGTCGGGGCCGGGCGGCCCCGCGAGGACGGCCTGCTCCTCCCCGGCCGCCCGCAGGGCCAGCGTGTGGGCGGCCGGCAGGTCGATGAACCGGATCTCCGCCCCGGCCTTCGCCGCCCACCGCATCGCCACCCACTCCGGGGAGAACTCGGCGAACGGCCAGAACCCGGCCCGTGCCGGATCGTCCACGACGTGCGCGAGCAGCGCGACCGGCGGGCGCATGGCGGGGTCGGCGGCCAGCGCGGTGAGCGCGTCGGCCTCCGGCGGCCCCTCGATGAGCACGGCCTGCGGCCGGTACGCGTCCAGCGCCGCCCGCACGGCGCGGGCCGAACCGGGGCCGTGGTGCCGTACCCCCAGCAGCACCAGGTCT
>NZ_DATDBG010000070.1:0-24826 GCF_036524955.1 Streptomyces sp. | reverse complement strand
GTGTTTCATGGTGTTTCGGTGGTCATAGCGTTAGGGAAACGCCCGGTTACATTCCGAACCCGGAAGCTAAGCCTTTCAGCGCCGATGGTACTGCAGGGGGGACCCTGTGGGAGAGTAGGACACCGCCGAACAAATATTGATGAATGCCTCAACCCCCGAGACTTTGTCTCGGGGGTTGAGGCATTTTTGCTGCCCGTCACCCGGCGTTCACATCGTGCGGGGAACCTGGGCTGCACCGACACGCGGAGGTGTGGAGAGGTGCAGCAGATGACGGCGGCTGTGGGACGGCGGCACAGGATCGCTTCGGACACGACGGCCGCCGCACTGCGGGACGCCCTGGCCACGCTGGGAATAGGGACCGGAGACGAGGTCGTCGTGCCGTCCTTCGGGTCCGGTACGACCGCCGACGCCGTACGGCTGGCCGGTGCCGCACCGGTGTTCGCGGACATCGACCCGCGCACGTTCTGCCTCGACCCCGAATCGGTGGCCGCCAGCGTGACGGCGCGGACGGCTGCGATCCTGCCGGTGAACGTATTCGGGCACCCCGCTCCTGTGGCGCGGCTGAGCGCGCTGGCGGATCGGTACGCGCTGGCCCTCGTGGAGGAGGCCGGGTCGACCGAGGACGTGGGGGCCGTCGCCCGCCGGCGGGCGCACGCGCGGTTCCTGGACTCGGCGTTGACCGGGGTCCTCGTGCCGTACACCGCGCCGGGGGCGCACCACCTCTACCACCAGTACGTCGTACGCGTACCGGGGAACGGCCGGCCGGACCGGGACGCCTTCGCCGCGGCGCTGGCCAAGCGAGGCGTGCGGGCCACCGTGAGCGTGCCCGTCCCCGTGCACCGGATGCCCGCGCACCGGTCGGGGATCGTGCTGCCGCAGACCGAGCTGGTGGCCGCGGACGCGCTGTCGCTGCCGGTGCACTCCGGGCTGACCCAGCGGGAGTTGACGTATGTCGCCGACGCCTGCAACGCGCTCGGCGGGCTGATCAGAGGCTGACGCCCGCGGTGGCCGGTCGTGTCGGACGGAGGTTCGCCGCACTTCTGTTCATGGGCTAGGATCTTCCCGTCGACGTGCCCCAATAGCTCAGTCGGTAGAGCGTCTCCATGGTAAGGAGAAGGTCTACGGTTCGATTCCGTATTGGGGCTCCGATGAAAAGGGCCCCCGTCTGCCGGCGGGGGCCTTTTCCGTGTGCGGTCATGTGCCCTGTGCGCGAAGGCGGGAGTCCCTACAGCGTCGGCACCGAAGGCACCCGCATCGCCAGGATCGCCATGTCGTCCGAGGGCGCGTCGGACGCGAACCGTTCCACCGCGCGCTGGATGCGGGCCGCGACCGCGCCGGCCGTAAGGCCCGTACACGTGGCGAAAACTTCCGCCAGGCCGTCGTCGCCCAGCATGCGGGAGCCCTCGCGGCGTTCGGTCACGCCGTCCGTGACGCACAGCAGGACGTCGCCCGGGTCGAGGGTGACGGTCTGTTCGACCAGTTCCAGGTCGTCCAGGACGCCGAGCAGGGGCTGCGGGTCGGCGGCCGGCTCGACGGTGCCGTCGGGGTGCAGGCGCAGCGGCAGCGGGTGGCCGGCGCAGACCATGCGCAGCACCGCGCTGCCGTCCTGCTGCGGCCACAACTCGCCGTAGAGCAGGGTGAGGAAGCGGCTGCGGGCGCCCTCGTCGAGGATGGCGGCGTTGAGGCGTTCCAGCACGGCGGGGCCGCCGAAGCCCTCACGGGCGAGCAGGCGCAGGGCGTGGCGGGCCAGGCCGGTGACGGCGGCGGCCTCCGGGCCCGTACCGCAGACGTCGCCGATGGCGAAACCCCAGCAGCCGTCGCGGATCGGGAAGAGGTCGTAGAAGTCGCCGCCGACCTCGTTGCCCTCGCCGGCCGCGCGGTAGACGACCTCCACCTCGACGCCGGGGACACGCGGCAGTTCGGGGGGCAGCAGGCTGCGCTGGAGGGCCTGGCTGATGGCGGTGCGCTCGCTGTAGAGGCGGGCGTTGTCCAGGGCGAGGGCGGCCCGGCGGGACAGGTCCTCGGCGAGTTCCAGGATCTCCTGGCGGAAACGTTCGTCCGCGGGTTTGCCGAGGGTGAGCATGCCGATGACCCGGTTGCGGGCGACCAGCGGCAGCACGACCGTCTCACCACTGACCGCGGCGGCCGTCGCCAGGGCGATACCGGGACCGCTGCTGGGGCGGCCGCCGGCGACGGAGCCCACGCCGAGGCTGCGCAGCGAGGCGCGCAGCGCGCTGGAATGGGCAGCGTCCGAAGGGGCGGTCCAGGTGCGGGCGCCCGGCGTCGGGTCCGGTTCCGGGGGCCGGAGTTGGGAGAGCAGCGCCTTGATGCCGTCGATGCGGTCCTCGTCCTCGTGCAGCACGAAGGCGAGTTCGGGTTCAGCATGCTCGGCGATCAGGTAGACCGCGCACCAGGTTGCCAGGGTCGGCACGGTCATCTGGGCCATCAGCGCGAGCGTCTGGTCGCGTTCCAGGGTGCCGGCCAGCAGGTCCGAGGCCTCGACGAGAAAGGACAGGGAGCCGCGGCGGAGCCGTTCGAGCTCGGTCAGGCGGGCGCTCTCCACCGCGAGCGCGATCCGGTCGGCGGCGAACTGCAGCCGCAGCGCCTCCTGGTTCGAGTAGCGCCCGGGTGCCTCGGCGGCCACGCCGATGGAGCCGGTGAGGCGGCCCTCGACCTTGAGCGGCACGGTCACCACCGAGCGCATGCCGGTGCCGGAGAGCAGCGGTACGGCGCCGGGTACCGCGGTCAGGTCCTCGTGGACGGCGGGCATGCGGGCACTGCCGTACCGGCCGGTGCCGGCCTCGACCGGGACGCGGGCGAACCGCTGCCGGGCCGAAGGCAGTCCGGTGGAGGCCCGTACCTCGAGCTCGGTCTCGTCGTCGGTGGCCAGCAGCAGGTAGGCGGCGTCGCCGTCGAGCATGTCGCGGGCGCGCTCCACGGTGCGCTGGAGCAGGCCGTCGAGGTCGTCGGGTGCGGGGGAGCCGATGAAGACCTCGAAGGCGTCGGCGCTCTTGCCGCGCTGGGACAGGCCGGTGTCGGAGCTGGCCGGGCCGCGGGCCGGGGACTGGAGGACGGCGCGCTCCTCGGCGCGCACCAGCAGGCAGACCGTGGAGGGCTCGCCGGCACTGTCGCGGACCCGCAGGTGGGAGCCGTAGACCGGCAGCACGCGGCCGTCGGCGTCACGCAGGCCGTAGGTGCCCTCCCAGCGGGAGAGCTGGAGGGCCTCGGCGATGCCGATGCCGGTGCCGGGGGTCTGCGGCCAGGCGGTGAGGTCGGCGAGGGACTTGCCGAGGACGGCGGCGGCGGGGTGGCCGAAGAGGTCGGCGGCGTCGTCGTTCCAGCGCGTGACGGTGCCCTGGCGGTCCACCTGGACGACGGCGACCCTGACCCGCTCGTCGGCGACCGGAAGGTCGGCGTCGGGCAGCACCGGACCGGCCGAGCGGGTGCCCGCGGGCCGTTCCGGCAGGTCGAGCTGGAACCAGACGTGCTTGCCCGCCGCCGTGTACTCCACGCCCCACCGGCTGGCCAGCGCGGCGCACAGCAGCAGTCCGCGCCCGCCCTCGTTGTCGGTGTCCCGGAACTGCCGGCCGCGGCCCTGGAGCGGGATCTCGCGCTCGGGGTAGTGGTCGGCGACCTCGACGCGTACCGCCGTCTCGTACCGCAGGCACTGGACGTCGGCGGCGGTACCGGCGTGGATCACCGCGTTGGTGACCAACTCGCTGGTGAGTACCACCGCGTCGTCCACGACATCGGCGAAGCCCCAGCCGTGCAGGGTGTCCCGGACGAAGGCGCGGGCGACGGCTACCGACCGCCCGACCGGTTCGAAGGTGGCCGCCGCACGCGCCGTGATCACCGGTCTCCTCGTTGCTCGTTTCCGTACGGGTGCGCCGGCGGCGTCCGTCGTCGTACCGCCGCCGCGCTGTTGCGAACTCACCGGCGGCTCCCCAGAGGTGTACGCCCGTCGAGGGGCGGGCACCCCGACAACACAGTCAGGTTACTTACCTCTGCAGGCGGCGCGTGGGCCGGTTGCGGGTGTTTCCACCCCGAACATGCCTCGGGTCCTGTCCGATGCTGCCGAACTGTTATGGCCGGGCGGGGGCATGGTGAAACACTGGGCATGTTTGCTAGGGCAGCAATCTTGCACATCTGCGGGTCGGCACGACCCCCCAGGAGGGACACGGTGGAGTCTGGCGGATCGGCGCGCGGCACGGTCACGCGTACGAAGAACGGGCGATCCCGCGTCGGCGGGACCGTAGAGGTCGATTCGGCCGCGCTCCTGAAACTGGTGGGGGCGCTGGCCGCGATGAGGGACGGGAACTTCCGCAAACGGCTGACGGCGTCCGGAGACGGTGTGATGGCGGAGGTGGCCGCCGTCTTCAACGAGGTGGCCGACCGCAACCAGCACCTCACGGGGGAGCTGGCCAGGGTGCGGCGGGTGGTCGGCCGGGAGGGCAAGCTCACCGAGCGGTTGGAGACCGGGTCCTGCGAGGGCGCCTGGGCGGCGGCGATCGAGGCGTCGAACGCGCTGGTCGACGATCTGGTCCGCCCGGTGTCCGAGGTCGGCCGGGTGCTGTCCGCGGTGGCCGAGGGCGACCTGGAACAGCGGATGGACCTGCGGGCGCAGAACGCGGACGGCTCCGCGCACCCGCTGCGCGGCGAGTTCCTCAAGGTGGGCCGTACGGTCAACGGGCTCGTCGACCAGCTCTCCGCGTTCACCGACGAGGTGACCCGGGTGGCCAGCGAGGTCGGCACCGAGGGCAAGCTCGGCGGCCAGGCGAGGGTGCGCGGGATGGCCGGGTCCTGGAAGGACCTGACGGACTCGGTGAACACCATGGCGTACCGGCTGACCGCGCAGGTCAGGGATATCGCGCTGGTGACGCAGGCGGTGCTCAAGGGTGACCTGTCACGCAAGGTCACCGTGCATGTCGCCGGTGAGATGCTGGAGCTGAAGAACACCGTCAACGCGATGGTGGACCAGCTCTCCTCGTTCTCCTCCGAGGTGACCCGGGTCGCCCGGGAGGTCGGCACCGAGGGCGTACTCGGCGGCCAGGCGCAGGTGCCCGGCGTGGCCGGGGTGTGGAAGGACCTCACCGACTCGGTCAACCTGATGGCCGGGAACCTGACCGCGCAGGTACGGGACATCGCGCAGGTCACCACCGCGGTCGCCAACGGCGACCTGACGCAGAAGATCACCATCGGGGCGCGCGGCGAGGTCGCGCAGCTCGCCGAGACGATCAACGCGATGACCGAGACGCTGCGGACCTTCGCCGACGAGGTGACCCGGGTCGCGGGCGAGATCGGCGCGGAGGGCCAGCTCGGCGGGCAGGCGCAGGTGCCGGGTGCCGCGGGCACCTGGAAGGACCTGACCGACTCGGTCAACACCGCCTTCCGCAACCTGACCGCCCAGGTCCGCGACATCGCGCAGGTGACCACGGCTGTCGCGGGCGGCGATCTGTCGCAGAAGGTCACGGTGGACGTCTCCGGCGAGATGCTGGAGCTGAAGAACACCGTGAACACCATGGTCGACCAGCTCTCGGCGTTCGGTGCCGAGGTGACCCGGGTGGCCCGCGAGGTCGGCGTCGAGGGCATCCTCGGCGGGCAGGCGCAGGTGATGGGCGCGGCGGGCACCTGGAAGGACCTCACGGACTCCGTGAACACCGCCTTCCGCAACCTCACCGGCCAGGTCCGCAACATCGCGCAGGTGACCACGGCGGTCGCCAACGGCGATCTGTCGCAGAAGGTCACGGTGGACGTCTCCGGCGAGATGCTGGAACTGAAGAACACCGTGAACCGCATGGTGGACCAGCTCGGCTCGTTCTCCGCGCAGGTGACGCGGATGGCCACGGACGTGGGTACGGAGGGCCGGCTCGGCGGTCAGGCGCGGGTGGACGGCGTCAGCGGCACCTGGAAGGACCTGACCGACTCGGTCAACTTCATGGCCGGCAACCTGACCTCCCAGGTCCGGCAGATCGCGCAGGTCACCACGGCGGTCGCCCGCGGCGACCTGTCGCAGAAGATCGACGTGGACGCGCGCGGCGAGATCCTGGAGCTGAAGAACACCATCAACACGATGGTGGACCAGCTCTCGTCCTTCGCCGAGCAGGTGACCCGGGTGGCCCGCGAGGTGGGTACGGACGGCAGGCTCGGCGGCCAGGCGCAGGTTCCGGGTGTGGCAGGTGTGTGGCGTGATCTGACCGACTCGGTGAACTACATGGCCGGGAACCTGACCGGCCAGGTCCGTAACATCGCCCAGGTTGCCACGGCTGTGGCGCGCGGCGACCTGTCGCAGAAGATCGACGTGGACGCGCGCGGCGAGATCCTCGAACTGAAGAACACCCTGAACACGATGGTGGACCAGCTCTCGTCCTTCGCCGAGCAGGTCACCAGGGTGGCCCGCGAGGTGGGCACCGAGGGCATCCTCGGCGGGCAGGCCGAGGTCAAGGGCGTCAGCGGTACCTGGAAGGACCTCACCCAGTCCGTCAACTTCATGGCCAACAACCTGACCAGCCAGGTCCGCAACATCGCCGACGTCACCAGCGCGGTCGCCCAGGGCGATCTGTCGCGGAAGATCACCGTCGACGCCAAGGGCGAGATCCTGGCGCTGGTGACCACGGTGAACACCATGGTGGACACGCTGTCGGCCTTCGGTGACGAGGTGACCCGGGTGGCCCGCGAGGTGGGCACCGAGGGCCAGCTCGGCGGTCAGGCCCGGGTCCGGGACGCGTCGGGCATCTGGAAGGACCTCACCGACAACGTCAACCTGATGGCCAACAACCTGACCAGCCAGGTGCGGTCGATCTCCTCGGTGGCCGCGGCCGTCGCCAACGGTGACCTCACCAAGAAGATCGACGTGGATGCCAGGGGCGAGATCCTGGAGCTGAAGAACACCATCAACACGATGGTCGACACCCTGTCCGCGTTCGGTGACGAGGTCACCCGCGTCGCCCGCGAGGTCGGCACCGAGGGCATCCTCGGCGGCCAGGCCCGCGTGCCGGGCGTCTCGGGCACCTGGAAGGACCTCACCGAGTCGGTGAACGGCATGGCCTCCAACCTCACCGGCCAGGTGCGGCAGATCGCGCAGGTCACCACGGCGGTCGCCCGCGGCGACCTGTCCAAGAAGATCGACGTGGACGCGCGCGGCGAGATCCTGGAGCTCAAGACCACCATCAACACCATGGTCGGGCAGCTCTCCGCCTTCGGTGACGAGGTGACCCGGGTGGCCCGCGAGGTGGGCACGGAGGGCCGGCTCGGCGGTCAGGCCCGGGTGCCGGGCGTGTCCGGCATCTGGAAGGACCTCACCGAGTCCGTGAACCTGATGGCCAACAACCTGACCAGCCAGGTCCGCAACATCGCGCAGGTCGCCACCGCGGTGACCCGCGGCGACCTCAACCTGCGGATCGACGTGGACGCGGCCGGGGAGATCCTGGAGCTCCAGGACTACATCAACACGATGATCGTCCGGCTCCGCGAGACCACGCTCGCCAACAAGGAGCAGGACTGGCTCAAGGGCAACCTGGCCCGTATCTCCGGGCTGATGCAGGGCCGCCGGGACCTCAGTGACGTGGCCGCGCTGATCATGAGCGAGCTGACGCCGGTGGTCTCCGCGCAGCACGGCGCGTTCTTCCTGGCCGAGGAGACCGACGAGGCCGGAGAGGACTACGAGCTGCGGCTGATCGGCAGCTACGGCTTCTCCAGGCGGACCATGTCCACGGTGTTCCTGCCCGGGGAGGGACTGATCGGGCAGGCCGCGGTGGAGAAGCGGTCCATCCTGGTCGAGCACGCGCCGCCGGGCTATCTGAAGATCACCTCGGGGCTCGGGGAGGCACCGCCGTCGCATGTGATCGTGCTCCCGGTGCTCTTCGAGGGCCGGGTGCTGGGCGTGATCGAACTGGCCGCGTTCCAGCCGTTCACCCAGATCCAGAAGGACTTCCTGGCCCAGATCACCGACATCATCGCGATCAGCGTCAACACCATCTCGGTGAACACCAAGACCGAGGGCCTGCTCAAGCAGTCCCAGGAGCTGACCGACCAACTCCAGGACCGGTCGGCGGAGTTGGAGAGCCGGCAGCGGGCCCTTGAGCTGTCCAACGCCGAACTGGAGGACAAGGCCGAGTTGCTGGCCCGGCAGAACCGCGACATCGAGGTGAAGAACACCGAGATCGAGGAGGCCCGGCAGGTCCTGGAGGAGCGCGCCGAACAGCTCGCGGTCTCGATGCGCTACAAGTCCGAGTTCCTGGCCAACATGTCGCACGAGCTGCGCACCCCGCTCAACTCGCTGCTCATCCTGGCCAAGCTGCTCGCGGACAACGCCGACAGCAACCTGTCGCCGAAGCAGGTGGAGTTCGCCGAGACCATCCACGGCGCCGGCTCCGACCTGCTCCAGCTGATCAACGACATCCTGGACCTGTCCAAGGTCGAGGCCGGCAAGATGGACGTCTCGCCGACCCGGATCGCCCTGGTGCAGTTGGTGGACTACGTGGAGGCGACCTTCCGGCCGCTCACCGCGGAGAAGGGCCTGGACTTCTCGGTGCGGGTCTCGCCGGAGCTGCCGGTCACGCTGCACACCGACGAGCAGCGGCTGCTCCAGGTGCTGCGCAACCTGCTGTCGAACGCGGTGAAGTTCACCGACAGCGGCTCGGTGGAGCTGGTGATCCGGCCGGCCGGCAACGAGGTGCCGCAGTCGATCCGCGAGCAGTTGCTGGAGGCGGGCACGCTGCGGGAGATGGACCAGGCGCTGATCGCGTTCTCCGTGACAGATACGGGGATCGGTATCGCGGCCAGCAAGATGCGGGTGATCTTCGAGGCGTTCAAGCAGGCCGACGGGACGACCAGCCGCAAGTACGGCGGTACGGGCCTGGGCCTGTCGATCAGCCGCGAGATCGCCCGGCTGCTCGGCGGCGAGATCCACGCCGACAGCCAGCCGGGTCGCGGCTCGACGTTCACGCTGTACCTGCCGCTGAGTGTCGGGGAGGTGCCGCCGACGCTGCCGCAGTTCCCGGCCGGCGGGCACGGTGGTGAGAGCGAGCAGGCCATGCCGGGCCGTACCCGCAGCCCCGGCAGCAGCCTGGCCCGGCTGCGCCGCCGCTCGGCCCAGCCCACGCCGGCGCCCCCGGCGGCGAACGGCCAGGCCAACGGGACCGCGAACGGTCACGCCCATGGGCTCGGCCCGCACGGCACGGCCCCCGAAGCGTGGCTGGACGAGTCGCAGGCGGGGGCGTACGCCGGCTTCTCCGGCGGGTTCAGCGGCGAGAAGGTGCTGATCGTCGACGACGACATCCGTAACGTCTTCGCGCTCACCAGCGTCCTGGAGCAGCACGGGCTGACCGTGCTGTACGCGGAGAACGGCCGCGAGGGCATCGAGGTCCTGGAGCAGCACGACGACATCGCCGTGGTGCTGATGGACATCATGATGCCCGAGATGGACGGGTACGCCACGACGTCGGCGATCCGCAAGATGCCGCAGTTCGCCGGGCTGCCGATCATCGCGCTCACCGCGAAGGCGATGAAGGGCGACCGGGAGAAGAGCATCGAGTCGGGGGCGTCCGACTACGTGACCAAGCCGGTGGACACGGACCACCTGCTCACGCTCATGGAACAGTGGATGCATGCGCGCTGAACGATGCATGCCCGCTGAACACGGACGACCGTGTGCTGTGCACGGACGACCGCACACGGGGCGCGAAGGACCGCGTATTGGCTATGAATGAGCACGCAAGGGTCCTGAACGACCGCTTGATGGCCCATGATGTACGGGGACGAGCGCATGACGGCCGGGAAGGCGCGGTCGGCCCCCGGCCCGGAAGAGCCGAGCGCCGACCTCATGCGCCCGGAAAGGTGTGAGGGCGCCGGAATCAGGGAACTTTCTGGTCTCCGCCTGCGTTTCCGGTTCGTGTTGAGTGACCTGGCGGTGACAGGGTGTGGCGAACGGCGGGGTGCGGCTACCATGACCGGCACAAGGGCGGGCGGCATGACGGAGTCGTCCCAGGGGGCGGCGACCGGCACAGTGCCGGGGCGAGGAGGGCGGGCCATGGTGCAGAAGGCCAAGATCCTCCTGGTCGATGACCGGCCGGAGAATCTGCTGGCGCTGGAGGCGATCCTCTCGGCGCTCGATCAGACACTGGTGCGGGCATCGTCCGGGGAGGAAGCGCTCAAAGCGCTGCTCACCGACGACTTCGCGGTGATTCTGCTCGACGTGCAGATGCCCGGTATGGACGGTTTCGAGACCGCGGCGCACATCAAGCGCCGGGAGCGCACCCGGGACATCCCGATCATCTTCCTCACCGCGATCAACCACGGCCCCCACCACACCTTCCGCGGGTACGCGGCCGGCGCCGTCGACTACATCTCCAAGCCCTTCGACCCGTGGGTCCTGCGCGCCAAGGTCTCGGTCTTCGTGGACCTCTACATGAAGAACTGCCAGTTGCGCGAGCAGGCCGCGCTGCTGCGGCTCCAGTTGGAGCAGGGACTGCCGTCCCGCGGGTCCAACGGCAGCCGGGAGGCCGCGGGGCTGCTGGCCGAACTCTCCGCGCGGCTGGCCGCCGTCGAGGAGCAGGCCGAGGCGCTCAGCAAGCAGCTCGACGAGTCCGCGGACGCCGCGGCCGTCGCCACCGCCGCCCACCTGGAGCGCAAACTCACCGGACTACGGCGGGCGCTGGACGCGCTGGAGCCCGGCAGCAACGGCGGCGGCGTGGCCAGGCACCAGAAACCCGAGTGAGACCGGCGGATTGAGCCGGCCGTGCGGGGACGGTAACGGGCACGGTCAGGGCCGGCCGCGGCCTCCCGCTGCGGCTGACGCGCCGTCAGTCGGGCAATCCGCACGGGCCGACACGGACGGCCGTATCCACAGGCACACGCGTCCCCCGATCACGAGGGCGGTAACCTCGCACCATGGCCTCCCGTACGTCCGGCACCGCCAAGAAAGCCCCGGCGAAGCCTGCGGCCAAGAAGACCGCCGCGAAGAAACCCGCGGCCAAGGGCGCCGCCGGACCGCCTGCCAAGAAGGCCGCGGCGGCCAAACCCGCGCCCAAGGCCGCCCCTTCGCCGACCGGTGGCCTCTACCGGATGGTGCGGGCCCTGTGGCTCGGTGTCGCGCACGCCATCGGGGCGATCTTCCGCGGCATAGGACGCGGAGCCCGGGGTCTCGACCCTGCGCACCGCAAGGACGGCCTGGCCCTGCTGCTGCTCGGCCTGACCCTGGTGGTCGCCGCGGGCACCTGGTCCAATCTGCACGGCCCGGTCGGCGACCTGGTGGCGATGCTGGTCACCGGCGCCTTCGGCCGCCTCGACCTGCTGGTGCCCTTCCTGGTCGGCGCGGTGGCCGTCCGGCTGATGCGCCACCCCGAGCAGCTGGAGGCCAACGGCCGGATCGTGATCGGCCTGTCCGCGTTGATCATCGGCGCGCTCGGCCTGGTCCACCTGGCGTGCGGTGCGCCCAGCCGCGGCGAGGGTGCCCAGGCCATGCGCGACGCCGGCGGCCTGATCGGCTGGTCCGCCGCCGCGCCGCTCCTCGTCACCGTCGGCTCGGCCCTGGCCGTGCCGCTGCTGCTGCTCTTCACTGTCTTCGGGCTGCTGGTCGTCACCGCCACCCCGGTCAACGCCATCCCGCAGCGGCTGCGCCACGCCGGCGCGAAAATCGGGCTGTACGCGCCGCCGCCGGACCCCGACGCCGTACCGCTGGAGGACTTCCTCACCGAGGACGAGTCCTTCCCCGACGCCCGGACCGCAGACCAGTCGCCGGTGCGCAGGGTTCCGCGGCTCACCAAACCGGCCGCGGCCGCCGCGGACCGTGCACCGTACGACTTCGAGAGTGACCCGGACGCCGGCCGCCCGGACGCCGGGCCCGCCGCGGAGCCCAAGCCGCGCCGCAGACCCCGGCGGCGCGCCGAACCGCTGCCCGGCGGAACGGACGGGGACGGGCCCGACGCGGTGGACATCGCCGCCGCCGCTGCCGCCGCGCTGGACGGCGCGGTGCTGCACGGTGTCCAGCCGTCCCCGGTGGTCGCCGACCTGACCAGCCGGATCAAGAAGCCGGTGCCCGCCGCCCGCGCCGAGGAGACCGACACCGGCGAGACGTCGGTGCCCGACCTCACCAAGCACACGCCGGACGCCGGCGAGCCGCTGCCGCCGCGCGCCGAGCAGCTCCAGCTCTCCGGCGACATCACCTATGCCCTGCCCTCCCTCGACCTGCTGGAGCGCGGCGGGCCGGGCCGTACCCGCAGCGCCGCCAACGACGCAGTCGTCGCCTCGCTCACCCAGGTCTTCAAGGAGTTCAAGGTCGACGCGGTCGTCACCGGCTTCACCCGCGGCCCGACCGTCACCCGCTACGAGGTCGAGCTCGGTGCCGCGGTCAAGGTCGAGCGGATCACCGCGCTCGCGAAGAACATCGCCTACTCGGTCGCCAGCCCCGACATCCGGATCATCAGTCCGATCCCGGGCAAGTCTGCGGTCGGCATCGAGATCCCCAACAGCGACCGCGAGATGGTCAACCTGGGCGATGTCCTGCGCTCCGCCGAGGCCGCCGGCGAGGACCACCCCATGACGGTCGCGCTCGGCAAGGACGTCGAGGGCGGCTACGTGATGGCCAACCTCGCCAAGATGCCGCACGTTCTGGTGGCGGGCGCCACCGGCTCCGGCAAGTCCTCCTGCATCAACTGCCTGATCACCTCGGTGATGGCCCGCGCCACCCCGGACGAGGTGCGCATGGTGCTGGTCGACCCCAAGCGCGTCGAACTGACCGCGTACGAGGGCATCCCGCACCTCATCACCCCGATCATCACCAACCCCAAGCGCGCCGCCGAAGCCCTCCAGTGGGTGGTACGCGAGATGGACCTGCGCTACGACGACCTGGCCGCGTTCGGGTTCCGGCACATCGACGACTTCAACGCCGCGGTGCGCTCGGGGCGGGCCAGGACCCCCGAGGGCAGTGAGCGCGAGCTGACGCCGTATCCGTATCTGCTGGTCATCGTGGACGAGCTGGCCGACCTGATGATGGTCGCGCCGCGCGACGTGGAGGACTCGATCGTCCGTATCACGCAGCTCGCCCGCGCCGCCGGCATCCATCTGGTGCTGGCCACCCAGCGCCCCAGCGTCGACGTCGTCACCGGTCTGATCAAGGCCAATGTTCCGTCCCGGCTCGCCTTCGCCACCTCCTCGCTCGCCGACAGCCGGGTCATCCTCGACCAGCCGGGCGCCGAGAAGCTGATCGGAAAAGGTGACGGACTGTTCCTGCCGATGGGCGCGAACAAGCCGATCCGCATGCAGGGCGCCTTCGTCACCGAGGACGAGGTCGCCAGGGTCGTCGAGCACTGCAAGGCGCAGCTCACGCCCACCTACCGCAGCGACGTCACGGTCGGCAGCGGCCCCAGGAAGGAGATCGACGAGGAGATCGGCGACGACCTGGACCTGCTGTGCCAGGCGGCCGAACTGGTGGTCTCCACCCAGTTCGGCTCCACCTCGATGCTCCAGCGCAAGCTGCGGGTGGGCTTCGCCAAGGCGGGCCGGCTGATGGACCTGATGGAGTCGCGCGGCATCGTGGGCCCGAGCGAGGGTTCCAAGGCCCGGGACGTGCTGGTGAAGGCGGACGAGCTGGACGGGGTCCTCGCGGTGATCCGGGGCGGGGAGCAGGCGTAGCCGGGGTGTGGCGAGAAGGCGTGCCGCGTCCGTCCGCGACGTGTGAACTCGCGTGACTCGGGGCACGTTCCGGGGCAACCGTTTCTCTCGTTCGTACGTCAAGTTGATACGGGTGGAAGGCGGCTGAGCCTGGCTGCCGCCGTACGCGTCCGTCGGCATCCTGATGGCGGACAAAACCGGCCGTCCGCTTGCCCCGCCGTTTCGCACCCCCCCTAGACTGAACTTCCAGCAGGTGGCTGCACCCTCGAAAGGCGCCCTTGTGTCCATCGGCAACTCGCCCCCCGAAGACCGGCCTTCGATCGGTCGCGCCCTCGCTCAGGCCCGCCTCGCCGCGGGCCTCACCGTCGACGAGGTCAGTAGCAGCACCCGGGTGCGCGTCCCCATCGTGCAGTCGATCGAACACGACGACTTCTCCCGATGCGGTGGCGATGTCTACGCGCGCGGCCACATCCGCGCCATCGCCCGCGCCGTGGGACTCGACCCCGAGCCGCTGGTCGAGCAGTTCGTGGCCGAGCACGGCACGGCGGTCACACCCACGCCGGTGGCGCCGATGTACGAGGCGGAGCGGATCCGGCCGGAACCGCGACGGCCCAACTGGACCGCCGCCATGGTCGCGGCGATCGTCGCGGTGATCGGCTTTGTCGGGTTCACCGTCCTCAGCGGCGGAGACAGCGACAAGTCCACCGCCAAGGGCAGTCCCACGCCGACCGCCACGACCTCCTCGCCCACCCCGACGCCGCAGGGCAACGGCCTCCCCAAGCCGCCGCAGCCGTCCGACAGCGCCATCGCCGCGGTCCCGCCCGGCAAGGTCACCGTGAAGGTCAGCGCCGAGGGCGGCACGAGCTGGATCCAGGCCACCGACGGCAACGGAAAGCAGCTCTTCCAGGACTCCCTGCGCAAGGGCCAGTCCCTGACCTGGTCCGACGACAAGAAGATCAAGCTGGTCGTGGGCAACGCGGGCGCCGTCAGGCTCTTCGTCAACGGCAAGGACCTGGGCGCGGCCGGCACGGACGGCCAGGTCGTCCGGCTGACCTACACGCCGGGAGACCCGGCACAGGGCTGAGCCGGTCTCCGCCGTCCTCCCTCGTTGCCCGCTGCCCTCGCCTGCCCCTGTCTCCCGCCTTTCGCCGCGGAGAGCCTGAGCAGACCCGGCATCGCCCGGTGGCCGGACGGCCCCCGGGCGCAACGCTCGGCGAGGGCGGCGAAAGGGCAACCGGTAGGCTTGGCTCATGCCAGAACCCCGTACCGTCGCCCTTGTCACGCTCGGCTGCGCCCGCAATGAGGTGGACTCAGAGGAACTCGCCGGCCGGCTGGCGGCGGACGGCTGGCGGCTCGTGGACGATGCCGCCGATGCCGATGTGGCGGTGGTGAACACCTGCGGCTTCGTGGACGCCGCCAAGAAGGACTCGGTGGACGCCCTCCTGGAGGCCAACGACCTCAAGAGCCAGGGCCGAACGCAGGCCGTGGTGGCGGTCGGCTGCATGGCCGAACGGTACGGGAAGGAACTCGCCGAAGCCCTCCCGGAAGCCGACGGAGTCCTCGGCTTCGACGACTACGCGGACATCTCCGACCGCCTGCGGACCATCCTGGCCGGCGGCGTCCACGCCTCCCACACCCCGCGTGACCGGCGCAAGCTGCTCCCGATCAGCCCGGCTGAGCGGCAGGGGGCGGAGGTGGCGCTACCGGGGCACGCGCAGGCGGGCGGTGCGCGGGAAGGCGGTGCGGCCGGCGTTTCGCCGACGGGTCCGGCGCAGGACGGCTTCGCGGACCTCCCGGAGGGCATCGCCCCCGCGTCCGGGCCGCGGGCCCCGCTGCGGCGCCGGCTGGACTCCGGCCCGGTGGCCTCGGTGAAGCTCGCCTCCGGCTGCGACCGCCGCTGCACGTTCTGCGCGATCCCGTCCTTCCGCGGTTCGTTCATCTCCCGCCGCCCCTCCGACGTACTCGGCGAGACCCGCTGGCTGGCCGAGCAGGGCGTCAAGGAGGTGATGCTGGTCAGCGAGAACAACACCTCCTACGGCAAGGACCTCGGCGACATCCGCCTGCTGGAGACGCTGCTGCCCGAGCTCGCGGCGGTGGACGGCATCGAGCGGGTGCGGGTCAGCTACCTCCAGCCCGCCGAGATGCGCCCCGGCCTGATCGACGTGCTGACCTCGACGCCGGGCGTGGTCCCGTACTTCGACCTGTCCTTCCAGCACTCCGCGCCGGGCGTGCTGCGCGCGATGCGCCGCTTCGGCGACACCGACCGCTTCCTGGACCTGCTGGACGCGATCCGCGCGAAGGCGCCCGAGGCGGGCGTGCGGTCCAACTTCATCGTCGGCTTCCCCGGTGAGAGCGAGGGCGACCTTGAGGAGCTGGAGCGGTTCCTCGGCGCGGCCCGGCTGGACGCGATCGGCGTGTTCGGCTACTCCGACGAGGAGGGCACGGAGGCGGCCACGTACGACGGCAAGCTCGACGAGGACGTGGTGGCCGCACGGCTCGCCCGGGTCTCGCGGCTCGCGGAGGAGCTGACCGCGCAGCGTGCCGGGGAGCGCCTGGGCGCGACCGTACGGGTCCTGGTCGAGTCGGTGGACGAGGAGACCGGCGAGGTCACCGGGCGGGCCGACCACCAGGCGCCGGAGACCGACGGCCAGGTCGTCCTGGAGCCGGCCGGCGACGGGTGGCAGCCGCGTCCGGGGACGTTCGTCACGGCGAAGGTCACCGGGACGGAGGGGGTGGACCTGATCGCGGAGCCGCTGGGGATCGGCGGTGCGGACGATGCGGTTCCGGGCGGGTACGACGGCGCGGTTCCCAGCGGGGCGGGGGCGGAGGTGGTGGGCAGATGAGCGAAGCCCCCGCCACACCGCCGACCGACCGCCTGGGCGAAGTGGCGGCCCCCAAGGCCCGGCTGCTGAACGTCGCGAATCTGCTGACGATGGTCCGCCTGGCGCTGGTTCCCGGATTCGTGCTGCTGCTCGCGCACGGCGACGGCCACGACCCCGCCTGGCGGTCCTTCGCGTGGGCGGCCTTCGCCATCGCCATGATCACCGATCTCTTCGACGGCGAACTGGCCCGCCGCTACGGTCTCGTCACCGACT
This sequence comes from Streptomyces sp., assembly GCF_036524955.1. Classification (GTDB taxonomy): domain Bacteria; phylum Actinomycetota; class Actinomycetes; order Streptomycetales; family Streptomycetaceae; genus Actinacidiphila. Next base: position 8,123 of record NZ_DATDBG010000070.1, on the reverse strand, counting down.
TCGGCAAGATCGCCGACCCGATCGCGGACAAGGCGATCATGGGTGCGGCGCTGATCGGGCTGTCGGCGCTGGGCGATCTGCCGTGGTGGGTGACGGCCGTCATCCTGGCCCGGGAGCTGGGCATCACGCTGCTGCGGTTCTGGGTGATCCGGCACGGAGTGATCCCGGCCAGCCGTGGCGGCAAGCTGAAGACGCTCACGCAGGGCGTGGCGGTGGGGATGTACATCCTGGTGCTCACCGGGCCGCTGGCGACGTCGCGGGCCTGGTTCATGGGACTCGCGGTCATCCTGACGGTGGTGACCGGCTTCGACTACGTACGGCAGGCGGTGGTGCTGCGGCGCACCGGACTGGCGGCGGAGGCGGACGGCCGGGAGCCCGGTGGTGTCCCCGGCGACCAGGACGGTGCTGCGCAGGCGGTGGCCGGGGCGGGCGCGGGAGCCGGGGAGCCCGCCGCGGACCGGCAGCAGGGCGCATGACGGCCGCCGCCGACGTTCTGAAGCTGCTGGGCGAGCGCGGCGGTACGCTGGCCGTCGCCGAATCCCTCACCGGCGGGCTGGTGGCCGCGGAGCTCGCCTCGGTGCCCGGCGCCTCCCGTACCTTCCGCGGCTCGGTGACCGCGTACGCGACGGCCCTGAAACATGAGCTTCTCGGGGTGGACGCCGCCCTGCTGGCCGAGCGCGGCGCGGTGGACGGCCGGGTGGCGCGCGAGATGGCCGAGGGCGTACGGGCCCGCCTCGGCGCGGACTGGGGCGCGTCGACCACCGGCGTCGCCGGGCCCGATCCGCAGGACGGGCAGCCGGTCGGCACGGTGTTCGTGGCCGTCGCGGGCCCGGACGGGGCTGTGGTCGCGCCGCTGCGGCTGACCGGTGACCGCAACGAGATCCGCCGCGCTTCGGTGGCGGCTGTACTGGATCTGCTCGCGGAGCGACTGCGCAGGAGTACGGTTGCGGGTCCGGGAACACCTCCGGACAACGGTCTTGACAGGAGTCCGGAGGTGAAGGATAGGGAAGAACACGGGGGGAAGGGATGTTTGCAGCCCTGAGTGAACACGTCTTCGCTCCCGACACGGCCGGTGCCCGAGGCGGTACGGTGGGGCGAGAAGGATGCGGTTTCGCGGTCCGAGGAGGGAGCCACCGATGATCCTGCTCCGTCGCCTGCTTGGTGACGTGCTGCGTCGGCAGCGCCAGCGCCAGGGCCGCACCCTGCGTGAGGTCTCCTCGTCCGCCCGGGTCTCGCTCGGGTATCTCTCGGAGGTCGAACGGGGGCAGAAGGAGGCTTCCTCCGAGCTGCTGTCGGCGATCTGCGAAGCGCTGGACGTCCCGATGTCCGAGGTGATGCGCGAGGTCAGCGACGATCTGTCGCTCGCCGAGCTCGCACAGTCGGCAGCGACCGAGACCACTGCCGCGCCGATGCGGCCCCTGCTGGGCGCGGTCACGTCTGTCACATCCGTCACGTCCGTGGCGTCCGCACCGGACGAGCGGATCACCATCAAGGCGCCCAAGAAGTCGGCCGAGGCCGTCGACGTCGTCGCGGCCTGACCGGTCGCAGCGCCCCCAGTCGTCCTGCGCGGCGGCCCGGACCGGGAACCCTCCCGGGTGCGGGCCGCCGCGACGTTTTTCTCCGGCTGGGCCTGCCAGGTGTAGGGCGCCCGGGCCGGGTAGGCGAAGGAGGTCAACGGGGGCCAAACAGACCTTCAAGGCGTCGAGCCGGTAGGAGACAAGCGATGAGTGTCGTGAAGAGCCCACTGCCCGAGCAGGCCAGCAAGACCGTCGGTGACGCGCTGCAGGGCGCGCTGGTCGACCTGATCGACCTGTCGCTGCTCGGCAAGCAGGTGCACTGGAACGTCGTCGGACCTCGTTTCCGCTCCATCCACCTCCAGTTGGACGAGGTGGTGAAATGCGCCCGACTCGCCTCCGACACGGTCGCCGAGCGCGCATCCGCGCTGTCGGTGCCCCCGGACGGGCGGGCCGAAACCGTTGCCAGGACCAGCGTCGTCGGCACGGTGACCGACGGCTGGGTCAAGGACTCCGAGGTCGTCGAGATCATGGTCGCAGCCTTGGACAAGGTCATCGGGCGGATGCGGGCACGCATCGCAGCCACCGACGAACCCGACCCGGTCACCCAGGATCTGCTGATCGGCATCACGGGGGATCTGGAGAAGCATCACTGGATGTTCGAGGCCGAGAACGCGTAGCAGGTCAGCGACGTGCATGCCGTCTGACCTGCGCGTTCTTGTGTCGCTGTTGTCGGTGGTGTCGGTCGTGTCGGACCGCGTGACGCACGTGTGACGCACGCGTGACGCATATAGAACGCACGGGAAGGGCCCCCGGGAGCACTCCGGGGGCCTCTTTCGGGTGATCACGCAAAGTGACGCCTATGCGCGGCGAGGGCCGCCGGTGTCAGGCATCACGCATATCTGCGCGGCGCCGGTACTCCTGCATCACCCGCCGGAGTACCGTTTCCGCCTCCTCGCCGTGTACGGCGGCCCGCTCGTACTCCGCGTAGGTCGCCGCGTACACGGAGACGTCCGCCGGTGCTGTGAGCTTCACGTGGCTCGTGTGCAGCTCGATCTGCACCCGCTCGTCGTCGTACAGGGTGAACCCGTGCTGCGGGAAGTTCGGCATCGGCCGGTCCTGCGGCAGGATGCCCAGGCGCACAGTCGGCAGGGTGGCCAATTCCCGGAGCCGGTCGACCTGGGCGAGCATCACCCGGGCCGGGCACACCCAGTACAGCAGCGCGCTCTCGGTGATTACGTACCGGAATTCTCGGCCAGGCTCGTGCAGGATTGACTGCCGCTCGATGCGGCCATGTGCCGCCTGCGCGAGATCGGTGCTGGTGACGTAGTAGACGTGGCTGAGGGCCTGTGCGGCGTACTCCGCCGTCTGGAGGAGCCCTGGCACCAGACTGGGCTGGAATGCCCGCACGAGGCGCGTGCGGCGCTCGAGAGCACCTATCTGGTTCTGCAGCGCCCCGAACCCTTTACGGGCGTACCGCCGCAGGTGCTCGGCCTCGGTATGGAGTACGCCGAGCAGGTCGTGCAGTTCCTCGGCCGCCGTCTCTATTCCCATAACGGCGATGATCCGGTCGAGCACATCGACCGACGGGCGGATTTTGCCGGTCTCTATCCGGCTCAGCGTCGATTGATTGATATCCGCCCGGGCTGCGATAGAACGCGCAGACACGCCGGCCTGTTCACGTATCTGACGCAGCCGCAGACCGAGGGCGCTGAGCCGGGCCTGCTGATAGGTGTCGGGCGGATCAACCATGTCAGGCGAGCGCCCTCATCATGACGCTGGCGAGGGCCTGTCCAAGCAGCTGCTTGGGCAGCGTCACGAGCGTTTCCCCAGCGGCCGGATTGGTCCGAGCAAGGATTTCTGGATCAGTCACGGCCCTGCCTTGAGTGAGTACCTGGTCGCCGTCCATCCAGATCCCCGGGCATCCGCCGTCCTCGCAGCCGGCTAACTGAAGCAGCATGTGGTCCTCCGTGTGATGCGTGATGGCTGGTGATGCGTGCATCAGAGTGCGCGCGTACGCATCATGCATCACGCAACGTCAGGCTATGGGAACCGAGGGGCAATGGTGCCCGCCTTTTACCCCCACTCTCGGGCGGATAGTCCCACATCTGGTACTGACGCAAGATCGGTCCAGCCCACAGCGTGGGCAGGTGCCGCCCATCCGCCGGCCCGACTGGGTACTCAACCGCCGACGCCAGATCGGCCACCACATCGCCACCCTGCGCATCGGCCGCGGTATGACTGTGGACGGCCTCGCCGAGGCCAGCGGCCTCGACCGCAAGACGGTGATGCGAGCCGAGCACGCCACCAGGAGCGTCGGCCTGGACGTCTTGCTCCAGCTCGCCCACGGCCTCGACGTCCCCATCGACCAGCTCGTCTACACGCCCCGGCCGCCGCAGTAGCTAGCTGCGGCAGCCAGGGCCACCCCACCACCACCGGTAGCGGCGGGATGGGGGCCGCCGGCGGCCCGGCTATCCGGAGACGAGGCGTTCGTGCCAGTCGCTCCACGGGTCGTGCAGCTCGGGGGAGTGGCCGCCGGGGTGCCGGGCGTACTCGGTGCAGGGCTGGCCGTCGGCGCCGGGACAGTCAGGAAGGACGACCACCGACTCGGGGGCGCTGCCGTCCGCCCAGTACGTCCACACCGAGCCGGTGTCCGGGCCATCCAGGTCCATGACCAGCTCCCAGTGAGGGCCCGCCTCGTGCGACTCCAGGGTGCACCGCAGGTGCCGCTCGACATCCCTCTCGGTCGCCCGGTCGGCCCGAGTCTCCAGGCGTAGGGCAAGCGGGACCAGCGCCTCCGGCAGGTACGCCCGCGCGCCGCACACCGGCGGCCGGCCGTCTGCCGCGCCGGTCATGATGCCTGGCCCGGCAGACGGGGGCCGTCGTCCACCATGGACGTCCGCCAGAAGCTCGTGCCGATCCCGCGGTATCCCGTGTGCGTAAGGTTGCGCCCGGAGTGGCCGAGCGCCCAGTCCTGGACGTCGTCCGACGTCTCGCTGGCCGGGGACCGCACACCGCAGGTCGTGCACTCCATCTCGTAGAGCGGATCGGTCGGCGCGCCCTCGGCGGTGTCCGGGCCGATCGTCCAGGTGGCGAACCGCAATACAGCACGAATCACCGCGACTCCCCGAGAACGGCTCCGTCGCGTGGCCCGAGCACGGCGTCAACCGCGGCCCGCAGAGTCTCACCCAGGTCGACCGCAGGAGTCAGGCAGCGGCGCGGGGTCGGCGGGATGCGCCAGTGCGGGCCCGCAGTGCGCTGCGGGCCGGGCACAGCCAGGTGCGCGGCGGTGCCGTGGATCTGCACGCCGGAGAACGCGGGGAACGCCCAGTCGGAAGCCGCCCCGGGCTCCACCAGCCAGTACAGGAGGGCGCCGCTGGTGTCCTCTATCACCGCCCCGGAGGCGTCGCCGAGCGCGGTGAGGACGCTCTCGCCAATGTGTCGCGGTACGCGTACGGCGTCCCACCAGTGGCCGGCGGCGCGCATGGCCACGATGCGCCCTGCAGGGAGCCACTCAAGTGATGTCGGTGTCCTGGTCACTTACGCATGATCTTGTGACGGTGCGTGTCGTCTCGATACCCGAGCGGTAATCTCACGGTGGGATGGATTGCGATCCCGCGATGAACCGACAGGAGCAGACATGACCCTGGGGGCCGCCGCCATCGAGCTGCCCGAGTGGGCGTGGCAGCGCGCCGAGGTCCGCGAGGCCCTGCGCACCCGCGACATGGGGGCGGTCCTCCGCTACGTCCAGCAGTACGGCGGCGTCAGTCAGGCCCGGATCGCCGCGGCGGTGGACATGACGCAGGGGCGCGTGAACGAGGTCATCAACGGCCGCCGCGAAGTGTCCCGGCTGGACGTGTACGAGCGGATCGCGGACGGCCTGGCCATGCCCGACGACGCCCGGCACCTGCTCGGCCTGGCTCCCAGCCGGGACGCGCGCCGAGGCGGCGCAGCGTTCGATCTCGCTGCGTTTCCCGAGGTCGTCCGGGTCTATGCCTCGCAGGCGTCCGCGGCCGAGGAGATCCAGCGGCAGGCTGCGGAGGCGGCCGAGATTGACGTCCTGGCCGTCCGCGGTCTCGGTCTGATCGCGCTGAACGATGCGCTGCTGCGCGGGTCCCTGACCGGCCCGCAGGGCCCCCGGGTTCGCGTGCTGCTGTTGCACCCGGACGCGCCCGCCCTGGGCGCCCGCGCGGCGGAGATTGGGGAGTCCGCCGAGTCCCTGGCCGGCGGCGTACGGCTGGCCGAGGCGAGGCTGCGGGAGATCGCCCCGGGCCGGCGGCTGGAGGTGCACCGCTACCGTGCCCTCCCGACATGGCGGATCATCCGGTGCGACAGCACCATGTACGTCAGCGCGTTCGACGCCGGCTGGGAGGGACACGAGTCCGCCGTGTACAAGATCATGGCGACACCGCACGGCCCGCTGTACCGCGGGTTCCGCCGCATGTTCGACGCACTCATCACGGACGGCGAGCGCAGCATCTGAGGGAGAGGCATTTTGATCGAGGCAGAGCTGAAGGCACGAGTACGGCACCCCGAGCGCGTCCACGCCGAGCTGGAGAAGCGGGCCGTGGGCCGGGCCGAAGTCTACCGGGACACGTACTACGACACCCCGGACACGGCCATCAGCGGCAGCGACCGCGAACTGCGGGTCCGGACCATCCACGGCCCGGACAGCACCCGCTCGATCCTGACCTACAAGGGCGCCCGAGTTGACGAAGCGTCCGGCTCGAAACCGGAGCACGAGACCGCCGTGGCGGACCCGGCGGCCCTCCATGCCATGCTGCGCGGACTCGGCTACGTGCCCTTCATCGCCTTCGAGAAGCGCTGCCGGAACTACGACCTGGAGGCGCGCGGCCGGCGGATGCTCGCGACGCTGGTGCGGGTACCGGAGATCGACGGCCACTTCATCGAGCTGGAGACGCAGGCCGAGCCCGGCGACCTGCAGGCCGCCCTCGCCGACATCCGCGCTGTCCTGGGTGAACTGGGCATCGAGGACACTGACCTGACGACCGAGCAGTACACGGATGCCGTAGCGGCCAGCCGAGCATGACGAAAGCGCCCCGCTCTCCGGGAAGAGAGCGGGACAAGCGCGCGCGTGAAGCAGCGGATGCGCGGCTACCTGGCCATGCTTTCGCAGGGGCGAGGTGTGGTCACGGTCCCGTCACAACGGATACCTGTGCGGCCACCACCCGCCAAACTCTCCGAACAGTCACCGTGCCCAGGGGGGAACATGCACCACCGCGCAACCACCGCCGCCGCCGCGCTCAGCCTCGCCGCCTTACTCACCGCCTGCTCATCCAGCGACAGCGACGACAAGGCCGGCGACGCACCAGCCAGCACTACGGCGGCATCCGGCGTAGTCACCACCGAGCCCGCGCCAAGCGCCACGCCGACCCGGGACGCGCCTCTGCGCATCGGCCAGAAGTACACCTGGAAGGACACCGCCACTGACGACAGCGGCCAGAGCTACGCCGTGGCCGGGAACACCACTGTCCTCGGCTACCAGCAGCCCGTCGCTACCAGCGGCCCCACCCCACAGGATGCCTTCGGTGACTCCTCTGCGGGCTACGTCTGGGCCGCTGTCGACGTCAAGGTCTGCGACACCACAGGCAAGATCATCGTCACCAACACGCCTTGGGCCCTCAGCTACGCAGACGACTCCCTGATCGAACCGTCTAGCTACGGCTACGACAGCTTCCCCAGGCCGGCCTTCCCGATGGGCGACACCGACCTCACCCCGGGCCGCTGCCTCCGCGGGAAGATCGTCTTCCCGGTGCCTGGCAACCAGAGGCCGCTCGCCGTCGTTTACTCCCCGGGCAGCATCGGTCCCGTCCTCTGGGCTGTCCGCGCATCCTGAGCGAAAACGAGTGCGCACCCCCGGCCGCCGCCGAGCATGACGAAACGCCCCTGCCCGGCACGTGGCCGGACAGGGGGCGCGGTCATTCATGCGGGCGCCGGTCGAGTACGGCCGGCGGGCCTGATGACGTCGGAGACGGTGACGGTGTGGGCGAGGGGGTCGGCGATGGTGCGCCGTCGCGCCGGCAGACGAGCGCATCCGGATCGTCTCGCGCGGGCTGGAGGCTGTACCCCTCCGGGCAGTTCGGTCCGGGCGGACCAGTCGGGCCCGTCTCGCCCTGCGGGCCTTGGGCGCCGTCCTTCCCCGGTGCCCCCGGTGCGCCGTCCTTGCCGTCCACGCCATCGCGTCCCGGTGCACCATCCTGCCCGTCCAGGCCGGCCGCACCGGCCACCCCCGGTGATCCGGACGGGCCCGGTGTTCCGGGCGCTCCGGATGGTCCGGGCTGGCCATCCCGTCCGGGGACACCGGGCGGCCCGGAGGGCCCGGGGATCGGCACCGGTACCTCCGTGCGCGCGGGCAGGTCCGGTACGGCGGCCGCAGGGTCCGGCGCCACCGGTGTCCCGCCGCGGGCCTGGACCTGGGCGCGCAGGGCGCGTACGTCGCCGGCCAGTGTGCTGACCGCACTGCCGCGCAGGTCGGCCTCGGCCGCGAACTGGTCGCCTCGCCGGGCCTCGGCAGCGACGCGACGGTCCGCCGCATCCATGCGCAGCCAGACCAGCACTACCCCGCCCGCCAGGACCAGGAGCACCGCG
>NZ_DATDBG010000069.1:0-8428 GCF_036524955.1 Streptomyces sp. | reverse complement strand
GACGCTCCGTCCGCCGCAGTCGGCGCCGGAGCTCACCACCCCGGGACGTCGTCTCCTTTGATCGCTGACGGTTCTACGCCCGGACGGAGGGGGGCGGACGCGGAGCCGTACCCGCCGGCCGGCACCGCATCGGCGATCAGGTCGCAGACCGGGCGGGGTTCGGCCGCCAGCAGGTCCGTCAGGTCGGTGGCGCCGGCCACGAGGAGGCCGGCGCCGACGGTGGACAGCAGCGAGATGGTGTGGCCGACCTGGTACGGCTCCAGGCCGCTTCCGGCCAGGGCCTGGCGGGTCTCGAAGAGGGACATGGGCCGGTACTCGACCGGGCGGTCCAGGGCCCGGGTGAGGATCGCGGCGATGTCCTCGCCGCCGATCGCGGTGACGCCTTCGAGTTCGTAGGTGCGTCCGGCATGGCGGCTGCGGGCCGGCGTCAGCCCGCCCTTCCCGGCAGCGAGGTCGCGCTCGGTCTCGGCGGCCACCCGCACGGCCACGTCCGCGAGGTCCTGCCTGGCCACGACGGAGACCCGTCCGGCACCGAGGGCGGCGGCGAACACCCCGGTGGCGGCGGCCGATTCGGCACCGGCTATGGCGAGGCCGGCCGGAATCTCGGCGTAGAGGGCGTTGCGCAGCACCGTCACGTCGAACGGCGCGGCGGCCAGGCGGGTTTCGGTCCAGCGGTGCGGGAGGGCGATGGTCAGCGCGTCCCCGGACCCGGCGAGGCTGGTGTAGATCACATGCCGGACACCGGCCGCGGCCGCCGCGTCGACCACCGCGCCGTGGCGGGCCAGCACCACGTCGTCCTCCGCGTAACCGGCCGAGACGAACACCAGCGCGTCCACGCCCGCGAACCCGTCGACCAGGCTCGCCGGGTCGTCGAAGTCGATGCGGCGGGTGGTGGTCCCGTCGCCGGAGCGGCTGCCCGCCACCACCTCCACGTCCCCGAGGGCGGTCAGCCCTGCGAGGATCAGGCTGCTCAGTGCTCCGGTCACGCCGGTCACGAGAATCATCGGAACGCCCCTTGCGTCAGTCGGCGCGATGCTGTCCACCGCTCCGGTCATGCCGTCGAGCATCCGGGCGGGAGGGCGGGACGGTAAGGAGGCACTTCCGTGTCGGTCACGAACACGGCGGTAAGCGTGCAGGTGGGTGGGGGTGCGGTGGCGGCGACGTGAGGACGGCCACGTCAGGGGCGTGGGGGGCGCGCGGGGACGGGGCTTGCGGCACCGGTGCGCGGGCGTGGGCCGCGCCCGCTCGCCCGTACGCACCTACGCGCAATAATGAGCGAGCGCCGCACGTTGAGCATCACGTACACGTGGCGCAACAAGCGGCGTTCACGCCGCACGGAGGGACAAGATCGATGGCGGTCGCGACCAAGACCACGTCCCCGGTGCAGGGGACCAGCAGCATGGGGCCCTGTGACGACGACTGCGGCATCCGCGACGTACTCGACCGGCTCGGCGACAAGTGGACCGTGCTGGTGATCGTGGAACTGTCCAAGGGCGTCCGCCGGTTCCGCGAGCTGGAGCGGGCCGTCCCGGGGATCTCGCAGCGGATGCTGACCCTGACGACCAAGCGTCTGTGCCGGGACGGCCTGGTCGAGCGGACCGCCCACCCGACCGTCCCGCCGCAGGTGGACTACCGGCTCACGCCGATGGGGCGCAGCCTGTCCGCCAGCGTCTCCGCCCTGGCGGACTGGTCCCGCGAGCACAAGGCCGCCATCGCCGCCGCCCGCCGCGACTGGGACGCCGAGAACCGCGGAGCCGAAGCGGGGCCGTGACGCTTCCTCCCACGGCGGTTCGTGCGTGCGACCCTTCGCCATCACCTGAGCCCGCCACCGCGGACACGTCCCAGCCGGTCTCCGCCGTGCTGCGGGACAGCCGCGCGGCAACAGCGTGCCGGCCGCCCGGCCGTCTCAACCGGGCAGCGCTGCCGGAAGGCGCGTCACGTCACCAGGTCACAGGGAGAGAATCGAGGCGCAGCGCGTTCTCGTCCTCCTTGAACGGCACGTCCTCGGAACGCACAGCCAAGCGCAGGGTCGGGACACGGGCGAACAGGGTGCCGAGGGCGACCTGAAGCTCGATCCTGGCCAACGCCTGGCCCATACAATGGTGGATCCCGTGACCCAGCGCCAGGTGCCGGTACGGCGCTCGGTGAATGTCGAACCGGTCCGGTTCGGCGAACACCGACGGGTCCCGGTTGGCCGCGTCCAACTGGATCAGCACGCCGTCTCCGGCACGGACCGGAGTCCGGCCGATCACGGTGTCCTCGGCCGCGACACGTTGTCGCCCGTTGTGGGCCACCGTGACGTACCTCAGCAGCTCCTCGACGGTCGCGGCGAGCACAGCCGGGTCGCGGGCGGCGCGCAGCTCGGCGAGCTGCTCGTGGTGTGTCAGCAGGGCCAGAGCACCAGTGACGATCATGGCAGTGGACGTGCCGTGCCCGGAGAAGAAGAGCACCTGCGCCATGGCGGCCGCGTCCTCGCGGCTGAGTTCCCCGGATCGTACCCGCGGCGTGAGCGCCCGTCCCACCAGATCGTCTCCGGGCTCCCGCACCTGGGCGTCCGTCAGCTGCAGAAAGTACTCGTCCAAGCCGTCCAGCGCGCGGGACACCTGGTCCGGCGCCGCCTTCCGCGATGCGACGATGCGGCTGAGCTCGTGCAGCCTCAGACGGTCCCGCCGATCCACACCGAGCAGTTCGCACATCACGAGAGTCGCCACCGGCAGCGCGAAACCCTCCAGCAGATCCGCCGGGCGCGGGCCCGCGAGCAGCGCGTCGAGCGTGTCGTCCACGATCCGCTGGACGGACGGCCGAAGCGCCTCCAGCTTCTTCGGGACGAACTCCTTGATCAGCATCCCCCGTTGGCGGAGGTAGACGGACTCCTCCCTGAAGAAGAACGGCGACACCCGGTTCAGACGAGTGACCGAGGCGGCCGAAATGCCCGGAAAACCGGGGAGCCGGGCGTCCATGCTCAGCCGGGGGTCACGAAGCGCGCTCAAGGCGTCGTCATATCGGGTGACCAGCCACGGCGTGCTGCCGTCCCACACCCGTACCCGTGTCAGCCCCGCCCGCTCCCGTAGTTCCCCGTAGACGGCAGGGGGGTCGAAGGGGCAGCGAGCATCCCGCGTCGCCGGGTACTCGACCGGCTCGGGTGTCGCCTCAGCTGTCATTGTGTCATTCCCCGGTTCCGGAGCAATCGGGGCAGTCGGGGATCCGTTTGAGCTCGGCGACAGCCGTGTCCATGTGGAGCAGGTCGAGTGTCAGTTTGCGGCCGGCGATGGCGGGCTCTGCGATACCCGTGAGGTATTTGACGGTCTCCAGCGCGGTGAGGTGTCCGATCATTCCGGCGACGGGCGCCGTGCAGGGGTTGACGGTCCGGTCCCCGATGGCTTCCATGACGTAGCGCTGCATCGGCTCGTACTCCGGCTGAGTGCGCTCGGCTTCCCTTTCCACGCACGTGTAACAGGCCGTGCGGTGCGGGATGTGGAGGAACATGTTGACCGTGAGGCCGTCGTTGGCGCCACGTATCCAGGGTGTGCCAGTGGCCAGCGCGGCTGTGTTGAGCCATCGGTAGAGCAGGACCCGGGGGCGATCGGCCGCGCAGATCATCAGGTCGCGGTCGGCCATGTACCGTTGCGCGTCCTCGGGGCCGTTCACTGCGGACCGCTGGGCGGTCACACGGACATGCGGATTCACCTGCGCGATCCGCTCGGCGGCGGCCTCGACTTTCGGGCGGCCGATATCACCGTCGGTGTAGAGCAGTTGACGGTTGAGATTCGCCAACTCGACCTCGTCGTGATCGACGAGCAGCATGTCGCCGACGCCTATCGCGGCCAGGCTCATCGCCGCGTGCGTACCCAGACCACCCAGACCCAGTACCGTGACGCGGGCCTGCTTGAGCCGGAGCTGAAAGTCCGCGCTGGTGAGTGGCGGACGATGGAAATAACCGTAGAATTCCAGATTGCGGCGGTAACGTTCGAGTTCGCCCGTGGAGAAACGGTCGACCGGACCGCTCGCGTCGGCGTCCTCGATGAACCCGGCGTCCGCCAGGGCATCGACCGCGTCCTGAACCTCATGAGGCTGCACGGCCGGGTCGAATGCCTTCATCGCGGCGACCAGCTGGTCGTGGGTGCGGGTTCCGTCGAGCAGGCCCAGCAAGTGCCAGGTGTGTCCTTGCGCGTCGTCCTGGAGTTCACAGGCAACGCCGAAGCCGCTGCCGATCCTGATCCGCCCGTCCCCGGCCGGGATCGGGGGGAAGACGGCCTTGATGCGCGGACGTCGCATGACGCAAGGCCTCCTCGGACCCCTTGGTGAGAGATCCGGGGCTGGAGAACTCGCCTCCGGCCCCGGATCGGACGGTTGCTACCAGTCGGAGAGGCTGCCCAGGGCAGACACGTCGTCCGTCTCTTCACGCTCGAGCTTGCGGATCACGATTTTCATCCATCTCACTTCATTTCGAATGGACGTCAGAAATGCCGATGCCGGAAACGTAGCACCCTGCCGGCGCTTCGGTGTTGCTCACTGCGAACGAAAAAGTTTCCGGAGTGATTCGACTTTCCCGTCGGGTGCGTGTGGGGCAGGGCGGGCGGATCGCGGCCGTCCGCTCACCGGTGCACCGCCGCAGGTCTGGTATCGTGCGCGGACGGCCGGCGGCAAAAGAGCGGTGATCGCTTGTGCAGCGCCTGAGTCGTAGACCCGGCACCGGCGCCGCGAGAAGCGGCGAGTTGCGGTGTCGTCAGCCTCCTGGACGCGCCCGAGAGCCGTCTTCCCGTCTCCCCGAGCACCGGTGGTTCGCGCGGCTCCGGATGGCGGACGCCCGGTCCAGGCTTCGTCCCGCCTCGGACCTGGACGGTCGCCGAGCGCTCATCACAACGGAACCAGGCTGTGAGGATCGTCGAATGATCATTTGCGGGGTCAAGGCATCGCACGATGGCGGAGTCGCGTTGGTCGAGAACGGCCGCTTGCTGGCGAGCATCGAAGTCGAGAAGATCGCGAACGGACGGCGTTACAGCCCCCTGGGCACGCTCGCACGGGTGGGCGAGATCCTCCGTGGCGAAGGCATGGAACCCGCTGACGTCGACCGGTTCGTCATCGACGGCTGGGGGGCGGGTCCGGGCGTGACGTCGCCGTCGGTCGATCTGCTCGACGAGAAGGGGGCGGTGTCGCTGCCGGTCGCTCCCTACGTGGACGGGGAGTCGGTACGCGACCCGCTCCGGCGCTACGACTTCGCACCGGTGCGGTTCGGCGCCGACGCCGATCCCATGACCTACGTGAGCTATCACCACGCGAGCAACCACATCATGGGTTCCTACTGCACGAGCCCGTTCGCGCGGCGCCGGGAGGACGCGCTCGTCGTGGTGTGGGACGGCGGTATGGGCCCGAGGGCCTACCAGGTGAGTGCCGCCCGTCGGACGGTCGAGCCCGTCGCGCAGCTCTTTCCGGTCGTCGGCAACATCTTCCCGGCCTTCTGCGCGCAGTTCGAGCCGTTCCGGCGGGACACCTCACAGATGACGTCGAGGGAGGAGTTCATAAGCCACCACCTGGAGATCGCCGGGAAGGCGATGGCATACGCGGCCCTCGGCACAGAGAGTGAGGACGCGTTCGAGGCTTTCGACTCCCTCTTCGCCCAGTTCCCGCTGATCTCGATGGACAACGTGTTCCAGCTCGGTGAGAAGGCCGTGGCGAACCGCAGAGAACTCTTCCCCGGCCTCGGCAACGCCGACATCGTGGCGACGTTCCAGGCATACCTGGGCCGGAAACTGCAGGACGCCCTCACCCGTCTCGTCCGTTCACGTCACCCGGACGCGCCGCCGAACCTCTGCCTGGGCGGCGGCTGCGCCCTCAACATCAAGTGGAACAGCGGGCTGCGCGCGAGCGGCCTGTTCCGCGACATCTGGGTGCCGCCGTTCCCCAACGACTCCGGTGCGGCGATCGGCACCGCCTGTTGCGAGATGTTCGGCCGGTCCGACGCCGTCGCTCTCGACTGGGATGTCTACCAAGGCCCCATGCTCGCCACCTCGACAGTGCCGGCCGGCTGGACGGCCCGTTCCTGTACGGAGAGTGAGCTGGGCGCCCTCCTGCACCAGGAGGGCGAACCGGTGGTCGTGCTGTCCGGCCGGGCGGAGCTGGGACCGCGCGCGCTCGGCAACCGCAGCATCATCGCCCCGGCGGTGGATCCGCGGATGAAGGAGCTCCTCAACGATCTGAAGGGCCGGGCCGCATACCGTCCGGTCGCGCCGGTCTGCCTCGAGTCGCGGGCGCCGGAGGTCTTCGAACCGGGCAGCCCGGATCCGTTCATGCTGTTCGAGCACCGTATGCGGCCGGGCTGGGCCGAGCGTGTGCCGGCCGTCGTGCACCTGGACGGGTCGGCGCGACTCCAGACAGTGGGCAGCGGCACGCGGAGCCCGATCGTCGGGATTCTCACCGAGTACGCGAGGCTGAGCGGAATTCCCGTGCTCTGCAACACGAGCGCGAACCTCAACGGTCGTGGCTTCTTCCCCGATGTCCGCACCGCGGCCCAGTGGGGCCGCACCCGCCACATATGGTCCGACGGCACGCTGTACACCCACCCGGACCCGGACAAGCGCGCCGGCTGACGGAGAGGAGAGTCGCCATGGTGACGGGTGAGCAGAGGATCGGCATGAGGTGGGCGGCGCTCGGGGCGGCTCCGGGGCGGAGCCCGGACCTGCCTCTGCCCCAGGCCGTGGCCGGTGACGTGCCGACCCTGGCCGTACATGAGGGGATGGTGCACTGCGTCCACCGGAACAGTGGGACTCTGGCATGGACGTACTACGAGCCGGCCTCCGCACACGGCACACGGCAGGCGGGATGGAGCCCGCGCCGGACTATCGGTGTGGCATGCATGGGCTTTCCGGGGCTGGCCTCATACCCGCAGAAGCTCCACTGCGTGTACCGGGCACGTTCGCATTCCTCGTCCGTCCTGAGAACCCTGGTACTCGACGAGGACGGGACATGGCAGCCGGGAACGCAGCTCGCGGACGACGCCATGTCCGATCCCGTCGTGGCGGTGCACGACGCCCGCCTTCACCTCGCCTACCGCGGGTTCCCGAAGCCGGGCTCGACCCGACCGGTGACGAACTACCGCATCTTCGACGGTGCGAGATGGAGCGCGGCGACGGCCCTGCCGCCGGCAGACGCACAGGGGTTCGGCCTCATCTCCTATGCCGGCACGCTCCACTGCGCGTACCGCGCCGGCGTCCCCGGCAGGGCGGGACGGCTCCTGCACTCCAGTTTCGACGGTGCCGCCTGGAGCGCACCGGTCGTGATCCACGAGGGGCCGGGCTGGGGCCGGCCGACCCTGGCCGTCCACGACGGCAAGCTCTACGCCGCCTACTCCGTGCGAGCGGAGCCGTCCGAGCCGGCTTCGTTCGAGGACGCGGGGAAGGGCCGGTCACATGGACGCATGCCCCAGCCGACGAACGAACCGGTGGGGCAGACGCAGCAGGAGGTGACCGGGGTCCACCGGGCGACGGACCCGGACTTTCGGCAGGACGCGCTGATCAAGTACTCCTCGTTCGACGGGACCACGTGGAGCGTGCCCACCACGGTCGCGACCGGCGTGAGGACCCCGGGCGAGGAGATCGCGCCGGCGCTGACCGCCTACCGGGATCAGGACAGCGGCGAGGAGACGTTGCTGCTCCTGTACCCCACGGTCGTGGAGGAGACTGCGCCCTAGCGCCGGGTCAGCCGCAGTCCGCCCCGTCGCGACGCCCGGCGCACGGCACCCTAGCGTTGCCGCATCGGCCGAGCAGGCCCGGTCGTTGCCTGCCTGCGGGCCGGTGGCCCGGTTGTGCCCGCCCGTTCCGCCGCGCGGAGCGGGTGGGCACAGCCCGACCGTGTTTCTACAGGCTCGGGTAGAGCGGGTACTTCGCAGCGAGGGCCGACACGCGGGCGCGCAGGGCGGGCGCGTCGTAGGTGGGCTTCAGCGCCGCCGCGACGATCTCGGCGACCTCCCGGAAGTCGTCCGCCCGGAAGCCGCGGGTGGCCAGCGCCGGCGTGCCGATGCGCAGGCCCGAGGTGACCATGGGGGGCCGGGGGTCGTTCGGGACGGCGTTGCGGTTGACCGTGATGCCGACCTCGTGGAGGCGGTCCTCGGCCTGCCGGCCGTCCAGTTCGGAGTCGCGCAGGTCGACCAGGACCAGGTGCACGTCGGTGCCGCCGGAGAGCACCGCCACGCCCGCCTCGGCCAGGTCCGGCTGCGACATCCGCTCGGCGAGGATCCTGGCGCCCTCCAGCGTACGGGCCTGCCGGTCCTTGAACTCGTCCGTCGCCGCGGCCTTGAAGGCCACCGCCTTCGCCGCGATGACGTGCTCCAGCGGGCCGCCCTGCTGACCGGGGAAGACCGCGGAGTTGATCTTCTTGGCCAGCTCGGCCGTGGACAGGATCACGCCGCCGCGCGGGCCGCCCAGGGTCTTGT
>NZ_DATDBG010000068.1:0-15025 GCF_036524955.1 Streptomyces sp. | reverse complement strand
GCCGGATCACCCGGCTGGTACCAGAGGGCTGACGCACGAGCTCGCGCAGTGGCCGGCCGAGGTACGAGGCCGTCCGCGGAGCGAGTGAGCGGGATGCCCGAGTGGCACGGCGTGGGCTGTGGCACGGGCTCGCGCGGTGGCGGGCCGGGGTGCGGGGCGGTCCGCGGGGTGAGTGAGCGGGATGCCCGAGGGGAATCGCCGCCGAGCGTCCCGTAGACTGGCCGCACCAGAAGGGGAGTAGCTCTTCGCCGGACCGTCGACATACTGCCGGGTGCCCGTTCGTAGGAACGCCACCGGGCCGGCGCCCGGAGGCGGCACACCGTGTGTGCCCGCCAGCGAGACCTTCGGCCGCAGTGTTCCGACGCTGCTGTGCCGAGGCGACCCCAGAAGTGAGTGGTTTCTCCCGGTACGGCGGCCCGACCGATCGAGGACCCGACTTCCGTGCTCAGCCTCACCGTCATCGCCGTCGTCTTCGGCGTGATCTTCCTGGCCGAACTGCCCGACAAGACCGCGCTCGCCGGGCTCATGCTCGGCACGCGCTACCGCGCCTCGTACGTCTTCTGCGGCGTCGCCGCGGCCTTCGTCGTCCATGTGGCGCTCGCCATCGCCGCGGGCAGCCTGCTGACCCTGCTGCCGCACCGCTGGGTGCAGGGCGTGGTGGGCCTGCTCTTCCTCGGTGGCGCGGCGATGCTGCTGTTCTCCGGGGACGACGAGGAGGAGGCGGTCCGCCCGCCCGCCGACCAGAGCTTCTGGAAGGTCGCGGCCAGCGGATTCACGCTCATCCTGGTCGCCGAGTTCGGCGACCTCACGCAGATCATGACCGCGAACCTGGCCGCGCGCTACGACGACCCGTTCTCGGTCGGCCTCGGCGCGGTGCTGGGGCTGTGGGCGGTCGCGGGCCTCGGCATCTTCGGCGGGCGGCTGCTGATGAAGCGGGTGCCGCTGGCGCTGATCACGAAGGTGGCGGCGGCGGTGATGGTGGTGCTGGCGGGGTTCAGCCTGTACGAGGCCGTCGCGGGTTGAGCGCGGCCGGGGCTCGGCGCGGCTCGGCGCCGGGTCCCGGCCGTGGCGGGGGCGGTGGGGGGCCCGGCGGGGTTTCGCCCGCTCAGCCGGCGGTGACGCGCAGGCGGCCGTCCGCGGTCGTCTCCACCCGTACGTCCTCCAGCGACGCGACATGGGCGGTCGGGGCGTGGACGGCGGCGCGCGGGCCGACGCCGACCACCCGCATCCCGGCCGCCCGGGCGGCGGCGATACCGACCTGCGCGTCCTCGAAGACCAGGCACTCCTCGGGGGCGAAGCCCAGTTCCGCGGCGCCCTTGAGGAAGCCTTCCGGGTCGGGCTTGCTGGCGCTCACGCGCTCGGCGGTCACCAGGACCGGCGGCAGCGGAAGGCCGGCGGCGCCCATCCGGGCCCGTGCCAGCGCCTCCCCCGCGGAGGTCACCAGCGCGTGCGGGCGGCCCGCCAGCGACGCGAGGAAGACGGGGGCGCCCAACACCGGGACCACGCCGTCGAGGTCGGCGGTCTCCTCGGCCTGCACGAGGGCGTTCTCGGCGTGGTGCTCCGCCATGGAGCGTTCCGGGAGGAACTCCGCCATCGTGAGGTGGCCCTGCCGTCCGTGCACGGTCGGCAGCACGACGGCCGGGTCCAGCCCGTGCCGCCCCGCCCACCGGCTCCAGCACCGCTCCACGACGGCGTCGGAGTTCACCAGCGTCCCGTCCATGTCGAGCAGCAGCGCGTGTGCGGTGAAGACGGATGGCATGGAGCTCCTCGGGAAAACCTCGCGGGCCGGTGGCGACACAGCCAGTGGCCCCGCCCGCCGGTCAGGGTGAGCGGGCGGAACCACTTTGTTCCTTCACTATACAAATGAGGGGTGCGGGGCGCTACCCCGTTTGCGGCCCCTCCGCGGGAGACAGGGGACGGGAACTGCGACCGCGGTCCCGGGGTGCGGGTGCGGAGGTTTTTTCGCGGGTTCTCACGGCTCCGGGTTGACGTACTGGAGCAGGCCCCAGGTGAAGTGGGCGACGACGCGTGGCCCCGGGGGCCGAGGGGTGAGGGCGAGCCGGGAGCGGGTGGGGGCGTCCGGGGGGAGGGGGGTCGCCGGGGGGAACGCCCGGGCAGCCTCGTCGACCGTGCAGGACCAGGGCGTGAGGTCGGCGGTGGTACGCAGTGGGGGCGCGGGCGCGTCCGGGGCCCGTACCAGCCACTCGTTCCAGATCGCACCGCCATCGGGCGCGCACAGCACCTCGAACCGCAGCTCCGGCCAGAGCGGGACCGGCCACAGCAGCGCCCGGCAGGTCAGATCCCCGATCCGCCGCTCCTGCTCGGTCTCGGGCCGGCCCAGCGCCGTACGGTAGCGCCGCTCACCGCCGGGAAACGTCCGGGAGCGCAGCCGCGCCTGCCATCGCTTGTGCGCCTCCCGCAGATCCGTGTGCGTCGCCCCGAGTTCGCGCAACGCGTCGTCGACCAGCCCGGGTTGGTGATCGGCCATCCGCCGCAGCAGGACGAGCTGGAAGTGGCCGATGCCGAAGGGTTCCGTGGGCACCGCCCGATCCTACGGGGGGCCTGCGCGCTCGCGGGTTCTCCGCGGAGTGCGGGCACTTCGGCCGCGGTCTCGCGTCGCCGGTGCGGAGTCGGGCGAGCCGGGCAGCGTTCCCCCGCGGGGCACACCGCGGGGCGCGGATGTGTCTGGCCCTCAGGCCAGGGGTGTCAGCAGTTCCAGGGTGGCGCGGGTGGCGGGGCCGTAGACGCCCGGGAGGTCGCCCGGGACGGCGTACCACTCCTGGAAGGTGGCGACCGCGTCGGCGACCTTGTGGTCGAAGTCGCCGTCGGCCCGGCCGTGGTAGACCCACAAGGCGGCGAGGCGGCGCTGGAGGTCGGCGACCGCGGGGCCGGTGTCGCCCAGCTGGAGCAGGGGGTCGGGGGCGGGCGGGGCGACGGGGGTCTCGGCCGGGGGCGGGGTGGTGACCGGCGGGGCGGAGGGGACGGTGTCGGACTGGGGGGTGATCGTGCCGCTCGTGGCGGCCGGGGTCGTGGGCGCCGGGGTGGGCGTGGCGCCGGCCGCCGGGGCGGTCGGGGACGCGGCGGGCGACGGGGACGCGCTGGGAATGAGGCCGACGGTGACCGGCAGGGCCCGGTGGGTGACGGCGGACGCCGTCTTTCCGCCGGCCGGTGCCGCGTCCGAGGGCAGGGTGACGTCCGGCATGGACGTACTCCGGTCGGGCAGGGCACGGTCGCTCGGGCCCCGCTGGTCGTCCGTCACCTGCCCGGTGACCGTCACCGCCCCGGCGGCCAGCGCGGACGCCGCGACCGCCGCAGCGGTGATCACCATCCCGCGCCTGCGCCGCCGGTGCCGACCGTGCTCCGCCTCCGGGTAGACCGCCTCCGGCTCCTCCTGCGGGTACTCGAAGCCCGAATACGCCTCATACGCCGAGTACGCCGCAGGCACGAGTTCCGCACCGGCCGCCACCGGCCCGTCCGTGTCGGCCGGGACCAGCGGCCGTACGGCCGGCTCACCCGCCTCGGCGCCCGGTTCTCCCGCCTCGGCCACGTACGGCCGGATGCGCAGTGGATGGAAGCCCTCGGCCACCGCGATCGCGGCGGCCCGTTGCGCCTGCCGCTCGGCCGCCCGTATCTCGCCGGTGCCGGTGCTGTCCGAACCGCTGTCCGAACCGCTGTCCTGCCCGCCGTCCGAACGGTCGCCGCCCGGAGCGGCGCCGCTCCGGCCAGGGTCCGACGCGCCGCCGTCCGCGTCCTCACCGACCACGTAAGGCTGTTCCGCCTGCTGCGGCGCCACTGGGTCCCCTCCCGCCGTCGTCCCCCGCGTCGGTCATGGCACATCGTCCGTCGAGTCGTAGTCAGGAGCGATTATGCCGATCCCTCCCGGTCCCGCGCAGCCGCTCCCCGCACCGGTGGCCGCCGATTGGACGCCATACCCGTACAAAGGGTGGGAACATGAGGTTCCGACCCTCGGGGGGACGGGGCGAGGAGCCGGTCACGGCCAGGACACCATGACGGCCGCGGGCCGGCGGCGGCACCGGGTGAGCCCCGGGACAAGCGGCCACCGGGATCGTGCCGAGCCGGCGTCACCGGTGGCGCCGGCACGGCCGCCAGCAGCGCCGAGGACAGGCGTTCGCGGGTCAGGGCACGTTGCGGAAGCGGCGCCCAGAGAGTGGTCGACGCTGACTGCTTCGGTCAGCCCCTGGCCGGCTCGACCAGGCGGAACATGCCGGTCATGTCGCCGGGGGCGAAGCCGTCCCGCTGGTAGAGCGGGACGGCACCATCAGTGGCAAACAGTCCGACGAACGCTGTTGCCGGCGCTGTGCACGCCACATGGTCCAGCAGTCGGCGCAGTAGTGCTGTCCCGATTCCCGCACCCTGGTATGCGGGCAGTACGGCGAGATCCTGAACGTAGAAATACTTGACGCCGTCCCCGACCAGGCGGCCCATGCCCACAACCTGGCTGCCGTCAAGGGCGACCACACCGGCCAGCGATCCGTCCAGGGACGCGGGCATGGTCTCCCAGTCGAAGGCCGCGGCCCAGCCGACTGCTTCGGCGAGTCGGCGATGCTCGCCTGGGGTGGCCAGACGGTCGAGGAAGGTGCAGGGTGTCGATCACGTGGCCGATCGTGGAGCAGCGGGGCCGGGCGGAGCAAGCGATTTACCCGGTCACGATCGACACCACACCGCCGCCACGGTCCACGGCGCATGGCGACTTCCGCTGGGCGAACCCCAGCGCGCCCGACCTTCGCATATGCGACTGGGAGGGCTGGGGTCTCGCTCCGACGGGATACGACGCCGCCGCACTCCGTGAAAGCCCGGCAAGCGGGGCCGTGGACGCTAGCCCGGCGGCTCGAACGTGACCGGTGCCGAGAAGGCCGCGCGGCGGGTCGCGCGGCGCAGCGCGCGGAGGACCGGGGGACCCAGGGTGAAGGAGAGGACGGCGGTGAGGGCCGCGCGGGGGAGGTCCCAGCCGAGCGAGGTGGTGAGGCAGTAGGCGGTGAAGCGGGCGAGGTTGGTGGGGAGGGCGGCGTCCGGGTCGTAGGCGATGTTCGAGGTGAGGTCGCCGAGGTAGGGCCAGCCCTGGAGGTTCATCACGGTGCCGTAGCCGACGGCGGACACCGCGCCGTACCCCGCGAGCAGCGCCGCCTCACCGCGTCCGCGCAGGGTGTCCGGGCGGGGCAGCAGCCCCGCCCCCATCGTCACCCACCCCATCGCCAGCATCTGGAACGGCATCCACGGCCCCACCCCGCCGGTCAGCAGCGCGGACGCGAACATCGTCAACGAGCCGAGCGTGAAGCCGAATCCGGGCCCGAGCACCCGCCCCGAGAGCACCATCAGGAAGAACATCGGCTCGATCCCGGCCGTCCCCGCACCCAGCGGCCGCAGCGCGGCCCCAGCCGCCGCCAGCATCCCCAGCATCGCGATCGCCTTCGCGTCCATCCCGGTGTCCGAGACCGTCGCGATCACCACGGTGACCAGCAGCGGCAGCAGGGCCGCGAACAGCCACGGCGCGTCCGCGCTGTGCGCCGCCACCGACGACCCGTGCACGGCCAGCAGCGGCCACCCGAACGCGGCCACCCCGATCGCCGAGACCAGTCCCAGCACCGCGACCGACCGCACCCCCAACCGCACGGGCCGCACCTGCGGCACCCCGCCGGCGTCCGGCCCGCCGACCCGGTCCGACTCGGCGGCCACGTCCGTCGTTCCGGGCCGTTCGCCGTCGCGGGGCGTGGTGGTCGGAGGTCGGGTGGCCCTGTTCGGCGTTTCGGGTCGGTGCCCGGCATCGGGCCCGGCGGCCCGGCTGCCCGGCGCCGAGCCGTCCGGTCCGGGGCCGCCCGGTCCGGGACCGCCCGGCGCGCAGCCGCCCCGCCCCGGACCCCGCTGCTCTCTCACGGCGTCCCCTCCAGGGCGCGAGCCACCTGGCCGACCGTCAGCCACCGGGCGGGGGCGAGTATCTTCGCGACCTGCGGGGCGAACGCGGGGGAGGACAGGACGACCTCCGCCGCCGGGCCGTCGGCGACGATCTCGCCGTCGGCGAGGATCACCACCCGGTGGGCGAGTTCCGCGGCGAGCTCGACGTCGTGGGTGGCGAGGACGATCGCGTGGCCGACGGCGGCCAGCGCGCGCAGGTGGGTGACGAGGCGGGACTTGGCCGCGTAGTCGAGGCCGCGGGTGGGCTCGTCGAGCAGGAGCACCGGCGGCTGGGCGGTGAGGACGATCGCGAGCGCCAGGGTGAGGCGCTGGCCCTCGGACAGATCGCGGGGGTGGGCCTCGTCCCGTATGCCCGGCAGGAGTTCGGCGACCAGGGCACGGCAGGTGCCGGCCGGCGCTCCCGCGTCGCGGTCCGCGGTGTCGCACTCCGCGGCGACCGTGTCCGCGTACAGCAGGTCCCGCGGCTCCTGGGGGACGAGGGCGATCCGGCGGACGAGGTCGGCGGGGCGCGTGCGGTGCGGTACGGCGCCGCCGACGGTGACCGTGCCCGACGCGGGGGCGTGCAGGCCGACCAGGCCGGCGAGCAGCGTGGACTTGCCCGCGCCGTTGCGGCCCATCAACGCGACCGTCTCGCCCGCCCGTACGGTCAGATCGACCCCGCGCAGAGCCTCGGTACGTCCCCTGCGGATTGCCAGCCGCTCGGCGCGGACGAGCGGTTCCGCGCCGGACACGGCGGCCGACGGGGAACGCGGTGTCCGGTCCGCCAGGCGGTCCCGCAGCGGCCCCGCCCGGCGGCGGGCGTCGCGTACCGACAGGGGCAGCGGGGACCAGCCCGCCAGGCGGCCGAGGGTGACGACCGGCGGGTGGACGGGGGAGACCGACATGATCTCGGCGGGCGGGCCGACGAGCGGGGGCCCGCCCGGCGACGGGAGGAGGATCACCTGGTCCGCGTAGTGCACGACCCGCTCCAACCGGTGCTCGGCCATCAACACGGTCGTCCCGAGGTCGTGCACCAGCCGTTGCAGCACGGCCAGCACCTCCTCCGCCGCCCCCGGGTCGAGCGCCGACGTCGGCTCGTCCAGCACCAGCACCTTCGGGTGCACGGTCAGCACGGACCCGATCGCCACCCGCTGCCGCTGCCCGCCGGACAGCGTCGCGATCGGCCGGTCCCGCAGCTCCGTCAGCCCCAGCAGGTCGAGGGTCTCCTCCACCCGTCGCCGCATCGTCTCCGGCGGGACGCCCAACGACTCCATGCCGTAGGCGAGTTCGTCCTCGACGGTGTCCGTGACGAAGTGGGAGAGCGGGTCCTGCCCCACCGTGCCGACCACGTCGGCGAGTTCACGCGGCTTGTGGGTACGGGTGTCCCTCCCGGCCACGGTGACGCGTCCGCTCAGGTGCCCGCCGGTGAAGTGGGGTACGAGTCCGCTCACGGCCCCCAGCAGCGTGGACTTGCCCACCCCCGAGCCGCCCACCAGCAGGCACAACTCGCCCTCGGGCACGGTCAGATCGACCCGGTGCAGGGCCGGCGCGGCGGCCCCCTCGTAACGGACGGAGACGTGCTCGAAGCGGATCACCGCGCGGCCTCCTTCGCGCCGGCCGACGCCGGTGACGGCGCCACGAACGCCGGCAGCAGGCCCAGCAGCAGCGACACCGCCGGCCACACCGGCAGCGTGGGCGCTGTCAGCGGAAACGCCGGCGGGTCCAGCGGCGCCGGGTCGAGTCGCGTGGCCGCGATCATCAGCGCCCCCACCGCGGCCCCGGAGGCGGAGACCAGCCAGGCGCGCGGACCCCAGGGGTCGGGCCGGTACCGGGTACGGACCGACCGGCGGCCGCCCAGGCGCAGGCCGGCCAGTGCCGCGGCGAGGCCGAGCAGCAGTACGGGCAGGCCGTAGCGGCCCCCGCTCGCGGAGAGCAGCGCGTACGTGCCCGCGCAGACGCCCAGCAGCCCGCCGACGGTCAGCGCGGCGGTGGCCCGCCGTACTCCCGGCGGAACGTGCGCCGTACGACCGTAGCCGCGGGCGTCCATCGCCGCCGCCAGCGCCACCGACCGTTCCAGCGCGCCCTCCAGGACCGGCAACCCGACCTGGAGCAGGGCCCGTACGCCCCGGTCGTCCCGCCCCCGCAGCCGCCGTGCGGCGCGCAGCCGGGCCACGTCCGCGACCAGGTGCGGCGCGAACGTCATCGCCACCACCGCCGCGACCCCCGCCTCGTACAGCGCGCCCGGGAGCGACTTCAGCAGCCGCGCCGGGTTGGCCAGCGCGTTGGCCGCGCCCACGCACACCAGCAGCGCGGCCAGCTTCATGCCGTCCCGGAGCGCGAACACCAGCCCCTCCGCGGTGACCCGCCCACCGATCCGCACCCCCTGGGCCCAGCCGGGCAGCGGCACCTCGGGCAGCGTCACCACCACATGCGTTCCCGGCACCGGCGACCCGAGCAGCACCGCGAAGGCCAGCCGGATCACCAGCACCGCGAAACCCAGCCGCAGGAACGCGCCGTACGAGCGCGACCAGGGCGCGTCGGTACGGCGGGCGGCGACGACGTACCCGGCGACGGCGACGACCAGCGCGAGCAGCAGGGGGTTGGTGGTCCGGGACGCGGCCGTGGCGAGGCCGAGCGCCCACAGCCACCAGGCGCCCGCGTGCAGCGCCCGGGAACGGTCGGCGCGCGGAGCCCGCAGCACGTTCACGACCGGCGGCGACGGGTCTGCCACACGCCGGCTCCCCCGAGCGCGAGGACGACCGCGACCCCCGCGAAGAGGCCGAGCGCCGGGCCAGGGCCGCGCGAGCCGCCGCCGTCGGACGGCGAGGCCTCATCCGTACGGTTCGCGCACGCTCG
This sequence comes from Streptomyces sp., assembly GCF_036524955.1. Taxonomy (GTDB): domain Bacteria; phylum Actinomycetota; class Actinomycetes; order Streptomycetales; family Streptomycetaceae; genus Actinacidiphila. The sequence continues at coordinate 6,259 of NZ_DATDBG010000068.1, read as the reverse complement.
GGCGGACGCGGAGGCGGTCCCGCCCGCCCCCGCCGTGCCCGGGACCGGGTCCGTGCGGTCCGCGCACGCCGGGGCGGACGTGGAGCCCGTACCCCCGCTGCCCGCCACCTGCTCGCCGCACCCCGTGCGCGGGTAGCCGCCGATCGCGCACAGGATGCCCGAGGAGTCGTACCGCAGCGGGCGGGCCACCGCGGCCAGCGCGTCCGCCGAGGAGGCGTCCGACGGGACCCGGGCACACGCCGTGCGCACCGCCGGCGGGGTCTCGCCGCCGGGGGCGTCCGCGGTGGTACCGGGGTCGATGAGCAGGGCGATCCGCTTCCTGCCCGGCGCCGGGGGCGTCCCGGCGCAGATCGCGGTGAAGTCGGCCGTGCCGCGGGGACGGGCCGCCTTCGCCGCCGCGTCCTCGCTGACCGCGAACCGCCACCCCTCCACGGCGCCGTCCTTCGGGGTGTGGAGGGCCGGGCCGCTCTGGGCGTAGGTCCACGCGTCCGCGGACCGCAGCCAGTACGACCAGTAGCGGTACCCGGTGGCTTGGGCGGGCGCGGCGGCGAACGCGAGCAGCGCCGCGGCCAGCGCCGCCGCCACCCCCGCCGTCATCCCGGTACGGACGGCGGCCCGAGCGCGGACCGCCCGGTCGGCCGCACCGCCGGGAGCCGGCGGCCGGTCGCCGGTTCGCGCGCCGCGCGCCGGGCTGTTCGGAGCTTTCCGGTCTGCCTGGCTGTTCGGTGCCGCGTGGTTCGCCGGGTTGTTCGGGGTGTTCGGTTGTCCGCTTGTTGGTGCGCCGCGGCCCCGGCCGTTCGGCTCCGCACGGTCCATCGGGCCGTTCGGCTCCGCCCGGCCCACCGCGCTGTCGGGAGCCGCCGGCCGCACGGTACTGGCTGCGGGGCCCGGACCGCGCGCCGGGTCGTGCGGCCTGCGCCCCCGCATCAGCCGCGCTGCCGCTTGCGACCGCTCAGCAGGAAGCCGACGCCGACGCTCGCGACGAAGAACACGCCGACGATCAGCCAGGTCGAGGTGCTGGACGAGCCGTCCTCGCCGTCCTTCTTCTGCTTCGTGGCCGGGGCTGAACTCCGCGTCGGCGAGGCCGAGGCCGTGGCCCGGGCGACCGGCGCCGGGCCCAGGTTCGTGAGCTGCCGTACGAAGTCCGCGCCGGACGCCTTTCGCGGGTCGTTGCCGGTGGCGTACGCGGCCAGGACGAGCTGGGAGAGCGCGGCGGGGTTGGCGTGCGCCCAGGTCGCGGAGTTGGCGGTGAGCCAGGCGTACGCGGCGCGCGCCGGGGCGAGTTGGCCGCCCGCGGCGAGCGCGACGACCGCGTCGGCGGTGGTCCCGTAGTCCGGGGTCGGCTGGTCCGCGCCCGGGGTGAGCGCGGTGAGGTGGTCGCCGCCGGCCGTGAGCTGCGCGGTCAGGTACGCGGCGGCGGCGTCCGCAAAGGCGTCGGGGCCGAGCGTGGCATAGGCGTTCTTCGACGTCGCGCAGTCCGGGGCGGCGGCCTGCCGCTCGGTCGGCGCGGAGACCACGAAGCCCGCACCGCGGGCGCCGCGGACGGCGTCCGCGGTGGCCTTGGCGTTCACCGACAGCTTGCCGTTCATCGGGTAGCCGAAGGCGCCGCGCTCGGCGGGCCGCGCCGCGCAGCCGAACTGGAAGCCGCGCAGGGCGTCGTACGGGGTGTGGCCGGTTTTCGAGGTCGCGCCGCCCGGGTCGGTGCCCGCTGCCTTCAGCGCGCCGATCACCACGGCCGTGGAGTCGGGGTCGGAGGCGCCGCCGGGGTTGTACGACCAGCCGCCGTCCGGGTTCTGGACGCCCTTCAGCCACCCGGTGGCCTTCGCCACGGCCGGTCCGTGGCCGCCGAGCGCGGCCAGCGCCTGGACGGCTATGCCGGTGGCGTTGGTGTCCTCCGCCTTCGGGGCGCACGGCTTCGCGGTGTCCGCGCGGAAGGAAGGGAAGCCGCCGTCCGCGCACTGCTGGGCGGTGAGCCAGTCGACCGCCGCCGGCGCCGGGGTCACGTCCGCGGTGTGCAGGGCGAGCAGCGCGTAGCTCTGCCGCCAGACGCCGTCGTACGTGGGGTCCGCGGCGCCGTACAGCCCGGCGGGCGGCGGGCTCGCCGACGCGACGGAGGTCGTCAGCGCGGTCAGCGTCGAGGCTGCCGCCACCAGGAGGGCGGCGCGGCGGCGCAAGGGCATGGTGGACGCCTTTCCGGGTACGGGGGGAACCCCTCACCTTAACCTGCGGGGTGCTCTCCCCGGCCAGGGCCTGTCCGGCACGATCCGCCGGACAGGCCCTGGCCGCCCCGAGGCTCATTTCTGCGGCCGTACGCCGTGGGGGCCACGTTTGATGCCCTGGAGGAAACGGGCGAGGTTGTTCCGCGTCGTGGTCAGCACGATCGTCGGGTCGTCGCTCTCGCGGAGCAGGACCGCGCCCCCGTGTGCGGCCAGCTCGACGCACTCGCCTTGCTCCTGCGAGTACGTGGACTTCTGCCAGATCAGGGACGCGGTCATGTATGCATGGCCTTTCAGAGGTCAGAGGTCAGAGGTCTCGGGCGACGCTGTGGATGAAGTCCCGCGACCGGGGCCGGTCGAGGGCCACGGCCGCCAGCGTGTCGTACAGGACGCGGTAGTTGGCGAGCTGCGGCGCCGCGTGCAGGAAGCTGATGCCGTGCGCCGAGTCGATCTGTACGGTGTCGAGCGCGCGGACGGGTCCGCTGGCGTAGAGCATCGCGTGGCCGGATCCGATGTGGCCGTCCGCCGCGAACGGGATGACGCGCACACTGATCTGCGGCAGGTGGCTCAGCTCCTGGATGTGTTCGAGCTGGGACCTGGCGACCTTCCCGCCACCGAACCGCATGCGCAGCGCCGCCTCGTGGATCAGTGCCTCGTACGGCGGCGCGGACTCCCGGTACAGCACCCCGGAGCGTTCCATACGGTGCGCCACCCGCGCCTCCAGCTCGTTGTCCGGCAGCGGCGGGATGGCGTATCCGAAGACCGTACGCGTGTAGTCCTCGGTCTGGAACACGCCCGGCATGTGGGTGATCTGGATGGTGCGGAGATGAAAGGCATGGTGTTCCAGCTCGGCGACGTCCAGCAGCGCCGCGGGGACCACCCCGCGGTACGTCTCCCACCAGCCCTTGCGGCCCTGGCCGTTGGCCATGGAGACGAGCGCGTCGATGAGGGCGGTGTCACCGCACTCGTAGAACGCGGCGAGGCGGCGTAAACGCTCCTCGCTCACGCCGAGCCGGCCCGCCTCGATGTGACTCACCTTCGCCGGGTCGGTGCCGAGCAGCCGCGCGGTGTCGCGGGCGGTGATCCCTGCGGCTTCCCGCATTTTCCGTAGCTCCGCACCGAGGCGCTCCTGGCGGGCGGTTGCGGTGCTTCTGAGCGGCATAGTGTCCCTTCTTGATGCTGATCCGAGTGTGCCGTTCCGCTCTCGCGGGGTCCAGATCGTTTCTGGAAAATTCGGAGACAAGGTTGCAGAGGGGCATTATTGCCCCATAATGCCTGCACGTCCTTGCGTATGCGGACAGTCAACCCCCTTGTCGAGCAACCCCGTTGACCGGGTACGCGGTAGAAAGCCACGCCGTGTGGGCGGTGGGATGCATGACGACTGGTGCGGCGGGAGCGTCAGTTGGTGCGACTGCTTTTCGCTCCGCGAACCCGGCGCCGGGAAGTGCGCGACCACTCCGCTGCCCCGGACCGTCGTCGATCGCCGGCCGTACGTACGTCAGGTCGAGTTCACCGACCAGCGGGTGGCGCCGGACAGCAGCGGGACCTCCTCGCGCGCCGCGGCCCCGGCGCCCTGCGGCGCCCCCCGGCCGGCAGCCCGGCCGCCGCCGCCGACGGATCGGCCCCCTCACGGCGCGATCGCGGAAAACCGCCGAGTTCCTTGCGGCTGTGCTGGCTCAGCGGGGGCCTCCACCTGTCTCCACCGGTACGCGACCGGTTTGCGCGTGCCGGAGCACGTCCGGTCCTGGTGCTGTCACCACCAGTAAAACCGCCACTCTTCAGGCCTGCCACGCGCGCACGAGGGCCTGACCGCCCGCCGCCCCGGAGCCCGTCACCCCGTAGGTCCGGACGCCCCACCCTGCCGGTGGCGCGGCGCCTGCCGCGCGGTGTGCGGGACGGGCGCTGCCAGGGGCGCTGAGGATCGGGCCGGCGGCCTTCGGGTGAGGGGCGGCGGGACGGTTCAACCCCCGGACCCGCTCCCCGCCCCCGGCACGTCCAGCAACCCGCACACCGTACGGATGTCCGCCGTCACCTGCGCCACCGACGCCCGCCCCGCCAGCCAGCTCACCAGCGCCGCGTGCCAGGTGTGCTCGATCACGCGGACCGCCGCCAGCCGCCCGTCCGGGGCCGGGGCCGGGGCCAGCCCGGCAGCGGCCCCCGGAGGGACCGGCTCCATCGCGTCGAGGATGATCGTCGTCGTGAGCCGCGACACCGTGCCGACCTCCGCGCTCACCGAGCGGTCGGCGAAGATCAGCGCGCGGACCATCGCGTCGGCGAGTTGCGGCTCGCGCTGGAGCGCGCGGAAGGCCCGCAGCAGGGTCTCGGCAACGCGTTCGCCGGAAGTGGTGGCGGCGGGCGGGCGGTTGCGCAGCGCCTCGTGGAGCTGGCCGAGCTGGTCCTCCATGGTGGCGACCAGCAGGTGGATCTTGGACGGGAAGTAGCGGTAGAGGGTGCCGAGCGCCACCCCGGAGACCTCCGCGACCTCCCGCATCTGCACCGCGTCGAATCCGCCCCGGCAGGCCAGCACGGTGCTGGCGTCCAGGATGCGGCGGCGCCTGGCCTCCTGCCGTTCGGTCAGCCGCACGGGTGACGGCTTGGGGTCGGTACTCATGTGTCCCATTCCTGGGCCGGGCGGACCGTACGGTGGCGGGCGGATGCGCGTTCTGTACGATCGGGTCTGAAACTTGTTCTAGATTAGCGCGACCGGTTACGCTCCGGCTTTGTCGCAGCGAGAAGGGGGCCGGAGTGACCTCACAGGCCAGGCCGCTGAGGATCGCGCTGCTCAGCTACAAGGGCAACCCCTTCTGCGGCGGCCAGGGCGTCTACGTGCGGCACCTCTCCCGCGAACTGGCCGCGCTCGGCCACCGCGTCGAGGTGATCGGCGCGCAGCCGTACCCCGTGCTCGACGCGGCGGACGCCGCGACCGGGGGCAGCGTGACCCTCACCGAGCTGCCCAGCCTGGACCTGTACCGGGAGCCCGACCCGTTCCGTACGCCCCGCCCCGGTGAGTACCGCGACTGGATCGACGCGCTGGAAGTCGCCACCATGTGGACCGGCGGGTTCCCCGAACCGCTCACCTTCAGCCTGCGGGCGCGGCGCCATCTGGCCGCCCGGCGCGCCGACTTCGACGTCGTCCACGACAACCAGACGCTCGGGTACGGGCTGCTCGGCCTCGGCCTGCCGCTGGTCACCACCATCCACCATCCGATCACCGTGGACCGCCGCCTGGAACTGGCCGCCGCGCGGGACTGGAAGCAGCGGCTGTCGTACCGCCGTTGGTACGGGTTCACCCGCATGCAGAAGCGGGTCGCCCGGCGGCTGCCGTCGGTGCTCACCGTCTCCGGGTCGTCCCGCGACGAGATCACCGAGGACCTGGGGGTGCGGCCGGAGCGCATCCACACCGTGCCGATCGGAGCGGACGCGCGGCTGTTCTCGCCCGACCCGGGCGTCGCCGAGGTGCCCGGGCGGATCGTCACCACCTCCAGCGCCGACGTACCGCTCAAGGGCCTGGTCTTCCTGGTCGAGGCGCTCGCCAAGCTACGTGTCCAGCGGCCCGACGCCCATCTGGTGGTGGTCGGAAAGCGCCCGGACAAGGGCCCGGTCGCCGAGGCCGTCGCCGGCTTCGGGCTCGCGGACGCGGTGGAGTTCGTCAAGGGGATCAGCGACACGGACCTCGTCGACCTGATCCGCAGCTCCGAAGTGGCCTGCGTGCCGTCCCTGTACGAGGGCTTCTCGCTGCCCGCCGCCGAGGCGATGGCCACCGGTACCGCCCTGGTCGCCACAACCGGCGGCGCGATCCCGGAGGTCGCCGGGCCCGACGGGGAGACGTGCCTGGCGGTGCCGCCGGGGGACGCCGGCGCGCTGGTCGGCGCCCTCGACCGCCTCCTGGACGACCCGGCGCTGCGCCGCCGCCTGGGCGCCGCCGGCCGCGCCCGGGTACTGGCCCGCTTCACCTGGGCCCGCGCCGCCGAGACCACGGCGGAGCTGTACCGGGAGGCGATCGCGACGCAGAACCGGCGGAGGCCCGGTGAACCGCCGACCCC
>NZ_DATDBG010000067.1:0-6405 GCF_036524955.1 Streptomyces sp. | reverse complement strand
CGCCCCCCGTGGGCCGAGCCCCGGGGGGCGGATGCCCCCGAGGTTCGCCCAGTCGCAGGGCGCGCCGACGGGTGGCGCCCCGACAGGGGCGCGGGAACTGCGCGCTTGGCCACGAGGGCGCCGCAGCCCGGGCGGGACGGGACTCGCCGAGACCCTCCCGGTCGTGGCCGTGGCGCCGCGAGGGGGCGGGTGATCGCGCAGTTCCCCGCGCCCCTGCTCGCCTGCCCCGCCCGGGCCGGGCCGCGCGCAGCGCCTCGCCCCGGCGGCTTCGCCCCGCGCTCGGCGGGCGCGCCCGGGCGCCGGGTGCCCTGGCGGACAGACAGCACCCGGTCACGGAAACATAACGTCATGCTTTCTTGATTGACGAATAAAAGTAATCCCAGCAGACTCTCGTCCACTCATCGGAACCACTCAACGGGGAGCTTCCATGTACCGAACGAGACGCCGCACCCCCCTGTTCGCCGGCGCCACCGCCGTACTGCTGCTCGCCGCGACCGCCGCCTGCTCGTCCTCTTCCGGAGAGGAGTCCGGCGCCTCGGCCGACGGACCGGCCACCGGCACCATCACCTGGTACACGGCGAAGTTCGGGCCGGGCGGGACCGACATCCGCCAGACGCTGGTGGACGCCTTCGAGAAGGAGAACCCGGGGATCAAGGTCAAGATCCAGACCGCACCCGCGGACACCGACGCGGCCCGCGCCACGATCACCACCCAGATCTCCGGCGGCTCCAGCGACTTCGACCTCTACAACGGCGACGTGGTGTGGCCCGCCGCGTTCGGCAAGGCCCAGCTCGCCCTGCCGCTCAGCGACCACCTGCCCGACTCGTACTGGAAGACCTTCTCGCCGGGCCTGGTCGACGGCCTGAAGTACCAGGGCAAGGTGATGGCAGCCCCGCTCTTCACCGACAACGCCTTCCTCTTCTACCGCAAGGACCTGCTGGCCAAGGCTGGTCTGCCGGTGCCCACCACCTGGGAGGAGGTGCAGAGCGAGGCCAAGCAGTTGCAGGACAAGGGCCTGGTCACGTACGGATTCGCCGGCCAGTGGGCCTCCTACGAGGGCCTGACCTGCGACTGGACCGAGTTCGCGGCGGACGCCGGCACCAAGATCGTCAACGAGGACGGCAGCAAGTCCGTCATCGACTCGGCCGCCTCCGCGAAGGCGCTCGCGTACATGAAGGGCCTGGTCGACAGCGGCGTCGCCCCGAAGTCGATCACCACCTTCAAGGAGCAGGAGTCGCAGACGCTCTTCACCAGCGGCCAGGTCGCCTTCATCCGCAACTGGGCGTACGCCTACGGTGACGCCGCCGCTCCCAGCACCTCCAAGATCGTCGGCAAGGTCGGCGTGGTCAACCTGCCGACCTTCCAGGGCCGGCCGGGCCCCGGCTACACCGCCACCGGCGGCTGGAACCTCTACGTCAACCCGCACAGCAAGCACATCGCCGCCGACCTCGCCTTCATCACGTGGATGACCGGTGCGAAGGCACAGCGGGCCCTCGCGGTCGACGGCGGCCTGCTGCCCACCCTGGCCGGCGTGCTGGACGACCCCGAGGTGCAGAAGGCCAACCCCGTCTTCTCGATCGCCGCGAAGAACAAGCTGGTCTCCCGGCCCTCGAACGCGGCGGAGTACGCCAAGGTCAGCCAGGCCGTCTACAGCAACGTCAACGCGGCGCTCTCGGGTGCGACCTCGCCGTCGGGCGCGCTGTCCAAGGCGGACGGCCAGATCAACGACGCCCTCAGCGGCAGCGGACTGTAGACCGGCCGCCGCCATGACGATCGATCACGCCCCCGGCCGCCGGCCGGCCGCCACCCCGGACGGCGCGGCGCCGCCCGCCGCGCCGGACCGGCGCCGTACACGCCCCCCGTCCCTGCGACGCCGGTCCGGCCGGCTCGGCTGGCTCTTCTCCGCGCCCGCGCTGCTGGTGGTGGGAGCCGTCACGATCTTCCCGATCGTCTTCTCGGTGCTGATGGGCTTCAGCCACGTCACCGTCACCGGCGGCGGCTTCTCCCTCTCCGGCACCACCGGCGAGAACTTCTCCCGCGTCTTCGGCTCCGAACGCTGGCGGCACGCCCTGGAGTTCACCGTCGAGTACACGGTCGCCACCGTCGTCGTGGAGACCGTGCTCGGCACGCTCATCGCCCTGGTACTGGAGAAGCTGACCACCGGGCGCGGCTGGATGATGGCGCTGCTGCTGCTGCCCTGGGCCATGATCACCGTGGTCTCCGCCGAACTGTGGGCGTACGTCTACAACGGCGTCTACGGAGTGCTGAACGCGGTGCTCAACCCGATCGTCGGGCACGACGTCAACGTGCTCGGCCACTCCTTCTCCGCGACCGTCGCCATGGCGGTGGCGGACATCTGGAAGACCACACCGTTCGTCGCCATCATCGTGCTGGCCGGCCTGGTCATGCTCCCGCACGACGTGGTCGAGGCGGCCCGCATCGACGGCGCGGGACCGTGGACCGTCTTCTGGCGGGTGCGCCTGCCGCTGCTGCGGCCGACGCTGGCGATCGCGGTGATGTTCCGCATCCTCCAGGCGTTCGGCATCTTCGACCTGCCGTTCGTACTGACCGGCGGCGGCCCCGGCAACTCCACCGAGTCGCTGGCCATGCTCGGCTGGCGGGTGATGATGCAGGACCTCGACTTCGGGCCGGGCGCCGCCGTGGCCACCACCACCGCGGCCCTGGTGCTGCTGGGCTGCCTGCTGTTCCTGCGGGTCTTCAGGGCCCAGGTCGGAAGTGAGGATCTGTCGTGACCGCCACCCTGCCCGCCGTCCCGCCGCCGCCCGCGACCCGTCCCCGTAAGCGCCGCATCACCGGTACGCACGTGGGCGCCGTCCTCATCGCGCTGTTCGTGGCCGCCCCGCTCTACTGGATGGTCGCCACCACCTTCAAGAGCCCGGCGGACATCGGCTCCACCCCGCCGAGCGCGGTGCCCACCTCGCCGACCTTCTTCAACTACCGGGAGGCGTTCGGGACGTACCACTTCGCCACCTACATCCAGAACTCCGTGGTGGTCACCCTGATCACCACGGTGCTCGTGCTGGCGCTGGGCACCTTCGCCGGATACGCGCTGGGCCGGCTGCCGGTGCGGGGCCGCGGCGGCATCATGACCGCGCTGCTGATGATCTCGCTCTTCCCCGGCGTCGCGGTGGCCGCGCCGCTGTACCTGCTGATGCGGCAGATCGGCTGGCTCAACAGCGACCAGGGCCTGATCCTCGCCTACACTGCGCTCAACCTGCCGTTCGCGATCTGGATCCTGCGCAACTACTTCATGAGCATCCCCAAGGCGATGGAGGAGGTCGCGTGGGTCGACGGCGCGTCACCGGTGCGCACCGTCACCAGCGTGATCCTGCCGCAGGCGCTGCCGGGCCTGTTCACCGCCGGGGTGTTCACCTTCACCGCCTGCTGGACCGAGTTCCTGATCGCGCTGACCCTCAACAACGACGACAGCCACCGCACCATCCCGGTCGGCATCGCCCTGTTCGGCGGTCAGTACGTCACTCCGTACGGCACCGTCTACGCCGCCGCGGTGGTGGCGATGCTGCCGATCGCCCTGCTCGTCCTCGTCTTCCGCCGGGCGGTGGTCTCCGGGCTGACCGCGGGCGCCGTCAAGGGGTGATCCCGTCGGTGAGAAGTGAGGACCCGCCCCCGCCCGGTAAGGAGTGAGCACCCGGCCCCCGCCCGTACCGCCCGAAACCCGTGCCGTTGGAAGATCCTCGCCGATCTCAGAAAAGAGGCGTCACTTGACGACCCCGTCCGCGCCCGCCACCACCCCCGACTGGCTGTCCGACGCCGTCCTCTACCAGATCTACCCGCAGTCGTTCGCCGACTCCAACGGCGACGGCATCGGTGACTTCCCCGGCGTGCTGGCGCGCATGGACTACCTCGCCTGGCTCGGCGTCGACGTCATCTGGTTCAGCCCCTGCTTCGCCTCGCCCTTCGCCGACGCCGGATACGACGTCGCCGACTATCTCACCGTCGCGCCGCGCTACGGCACCAACGACGACCTCCAGGCGGTGATCGAGGCCGCCCGGGAACGCGGCATCCGGGTCATGCTCGACCTGGTCCCGGGGCACACCTCGCACCAGCACGAGTGGTTCCGCAAGTCCGCCGCCGACCCCGAGGACCACCGCTACATCTGGTCCGACCGGGTCGGCGCGCCGGTCAGCAAGTGGATTCCGGCGCCCGGCACCCGCGAGGGCTACTACCTGGCCAACTTCTATCCGGTACAGCCCGCCCTCAACTTCGGCTACGCCCGGATGAACCCCGCCGAACCCTGGCGGCAGCCGGTGGACGCACCCGGGCCGCAGGCCAACCGGGCGGCGCTGCGCGAGATCATGGCGTACTGGTTCGACCGCGGGGTGGCCGGTTTCCGGGTCGACATGGCGGCCTCCCTGGTCAAGGACGACCCGGACCTGGTCGAGACCGGCCGGCTGTGGACCGAGATGCGGCAGTGGATCGACCGCGAATACCCCGACCGGGCGCTGATCTCCGAATGGGGCGACCCGGGCGTCTCGGTGCCGGCCGGCTTCCACGCCGACTTCTTCCTGCACTTCCTCGGCGACGCGCTGCGCTCCCTGTGGGACAACAGCCAGGGCAGTCACAGCCACGGCTGGCACACCGACCCCTGTTTCTTCGCCCCCGAGGGCCAGGGCTCCATGCGGCCGTTCCTCGACACCTGGCAGCGGGCCGTCACCGCGATCGGCGGCGTCGGCCACATAGCGCTGCCCACCGCCAACCACGACTTCTCCCGGCTGGCCTGCGGCACCCGCACCCGCGCGATGACCGCGCCGATCTTCGCCTTCCTGCTGACCTGGCCCACCCTGCCGACCATCTACTTCGGCGACGAGATCGGCATGCGCTACGTCCCCGGCACGCCCGACACCGAAGGCGCCGACCTCGGCGACGGCCAGCTCCGGCAGGGCTCGCGCACCCCCATGCAGTGGGACTCCGGCCCGGGTGCCGGCTTCTCCACCGCCTCAGCCGACCGTCTCTACCTGCCGCTCGACCCGGACCCCGGCCGGCCCAGCGTCGCCGACTCGCTGAACGATCCCGGCTCCCTGCTCCACCAGGTCCAGCGCCTGATCGCGCTGCGCAAGGCTCACCCTGCACTGGGCAGTTCGGCGCCGGTCGAGGTACTGCACGAGGACTACCCGCTGGTCTACCGCCGCGGCGACAGCCACCTCGTGGTCGTCAACCCGCGCCGCGAACCGGCCCGCGTCACCGTGCCGGGCACCGGATCGCTCCGGCCGCTGGAGGTGCACGGGGTCACCGTAAACGGTGCCGAGGTGATGGCGGACGGGTTCTCGTACGGGGTTTTCACGCGGTGAACGTCCCGGCCGCGGCGGCCGTCACCAGTGCCCCAGTGCCGCACCGGTCAGACGAGGGTCTGCCACTGGCGGGAGAACCCCGGTTCGCGTTCGAGGGTGGCCCAGACGACGGCCAGGTCGCCGTGGATCCGGGCGCCCGGCATCCACAGGTGCAGCAGGTGGTCGACGGCCGGGCGCAGGGCGGTCAGTACGGCGGGCCCGTCGCCGGCGCCGAGCCGGGCGCGTTCGACGAGGGCGATCAGGGTGGTCAGTAGCCAGTCGTGCAGGGCCAGGTCCTCGCAGAGCGCGGCGAGCGTCTCCGGGTCCGGCCGTGGGGTGCGAACGATCACGGTCCGCAGGCCGTCGTCGGCGACCGTGAACCGCTCGATGGAGGGGCCCTGCCCGTCGTCGGCGGGCAGCGCCGCCCAACGCAGCCGAGTGCGACCGGACTTGAACGGCGCCCGCTGGTCGAGCAGCGGATGCCGCAGCACCCGGTCGAGCAGCCGCTCGGCCACCGCGCCCGGGTTCAGCACCCCGGCCGGCAGCGGTGCCGCGGCCAGGAACCCGTCGGCGGCATCGCGCGAGGTGTGCCTGCCGAGGGGTTCCACGACGCCGGGCCGGATCAGGTAGTGCCCCCAGGGCTGCCGCCGGTCGCCGTCGCCCGGCCGTACGTGGGTGAACGCCGAGGATTGCAGCACCCGCCCCTCGGTGAGCACCGCGCGGGTCCGTACGGTGCCCACGGCCCGGGTCCTCGCCCCCGACGCGGTCGGCAACGGGCAGTCCACCCCGGTCAGCAGGGGCGGGGAGAGCACCTGCAGGTTGGGCCGCTGGGACAGCCGTACCCGCTCGTCCGGCCGCAGATCGAGCAGTTGGGCGGCGGTGCGGCCGATCAGCGCCTCGGAGGTGCGCAGCACGCTGGTCCGCACCTCGCCGCAGACGAAACCGCGCGGGTCGGGGGTCGTCCTCGCGTTTCCCGCGCTCGTCGCCGCCCTGCCCGTCACAGCTCGGGCTCCGGTCCCGTGTCCGGTGCCGGATAGAACACGTACGCGGCCCGCTCGGCGATCTCGGCCGGTACCTGGACGCCCTCACCGGCCGC
>NZ_DATDBG010000066.1:0-50833 GCF_036524955.1 Streptomyces sp. | reverse complement strand
CGCGCGGGCCGTACGCCGTACCGCCCGCCGCGTACGGTGGCGCGCGTGATCGACGACGCCTTCGACGACCCTCGGCTGGCCGCGCTCTACGACCCCCTCGACCCCGACCGTTCCGACCTCGACGTGTACGCGGCCGTCGCCGGTGAACTCGGGGCGCGTCGCGTGCTGGACGTCGGGTGCGGCACGGGTACGTTCGCGCTCCTGCTGGCCGGGCGTGGCCTAGAGGTGACCGGCGTCGATCCGGCCGGCGCTTCGCTCGATGTGGCGCGGGCCAAGCCGGGCGGCGAACGGGTCCGCTGGATTCACGGCCACGCGACGGCGCTGCCCCCGATGCGCGTCGATCTCGCCACGATGACCGCGAACGTCGCCCAGGAGATCATCGAACCGCGGGACTGGGAGGGAACGTTGCGCGGCGTCCACGGGGCGCTGCGGCCCGGCGGGCACCTCGTGTTCGAGACCCGCGACCCGGCGCGACGCGCCTGGGAGGAGTGGAACCGCGCGGCGTCCTTCCGGGTCACCGAGGTTGACGGCGTCGGTGCGGTGGAGAGCTGGGTCGACGTGACCGATGTCAGCGGCCCCCTGGTCACCTTCCGCTGGACGTGGGTCTTCGCCTCCGACGGCCGGTCGCTGACCTCCGACTCGACGCTGCGCTTCCGTGAGCGCGACGAGGTCGAGGCGGCGCTGACCGCGCAGGGTTACGCGGTGAAGGAGGTGCGGGACGCGCCGGACCGGCCCGGGCGTGAGTTCGTGTTCTTCGCCCGGAGGGTGGAGTGAGGGGCTGCGCGCGGAGCTCAGCCGCGGAGTCGTTGCGGGCCCGGGCGGGCTGTCCGGGGCGGCCCGTCGCGGCCAGGGGCGGACCGGGACCCGCCTGGCTCGTCCTGCCCGCCGTCGGGGTGCGGGCCGCTGGGGCTGGTCGCGCAGTTCCCCGCGTCCCTGCGGGGCGGGTCCCGGTGGCGCATGGGCGCGAAGGCTGCCTGAGCCGGTGCCCGCCGCCCGCGCGGGCGGCAGGGGCGTGAACCGGGGGCGGGCGGAGAGCCGGGGCGGGGTGCGGTCAGTGATAGGCGTGGACGACCGCGTGGCCCTTGCCACGGCCGATCATCCAGCGGTTGACCGGCAGGGTGATCACGAAGGCCAGCACCAGGGAGCCGGCCAGGGAGCCCCAGAACAGGCCGGCGGACAGACCCGCGTCCATCGCGCCGGGCACGCCGGCCATGACCGTGTTGTCGATGAGCTCCATGACGGCGATCGACACGGTGTCGGCAGCCAGTGCCACCTTGAACGCGTTGCGCGGCGCCAGGCCCGCGCGCAGCACCGGCCGCATCGTCAGGGCGTAGCCGAAGACGAAGGCCAAGGCGATGGAGATGGTGATGGTGCCCGCGTCGTGCAGTCCCGCGGACGTGCCGATGACCATGCCGAGTACTTCGCCGATGGCGCAGCCGGTCAGGCAGTGCAGTGTGGCCTGCGCCGCCATCCGCCAGCTCGCCGTCGCCTGCCGGTGGCCGGCGTGCGGGTCGGCGTCGGGGTCGGTGTGCAGGTCGGTGCGCGGCTCGTCGTGTGCTTCGGTGTGTACGTGATGTGCGTGCGGCTGGTTCATGGCGGTCCTTTTCCGAGGAAGGATTCCTGCCTCCTTCAAGCGTATACCCCCTAGGGGTATTCCGTCGCGTCGGTACGCGGTCGTGCGAGGCCGGCGCCGGTTCGTACGCCCGCCGTCCCGTGGCGCGCCACCTGACCGGGGACCGTGGCCCCGTAGCGGGGAGCGCGCGGTGTGTGCGCGGTGTGTGCGCGGTCGGTGGCTGCGGGGCCCGCTGCCACCGACCGCGGAGCTCGGCTACTTGCCGAGCATCTGGTTCATCTGGGCGATCTCAGCGGACTGCGCGGTGACGATGGCCGCGGCGAGCTGCTTGGCCGGCCCGGAGGCACCCTTGGTCTGCTCGGCCTTGGCCATCTCGATCGCGCCCTCGTGGTGGCCGATCATCATCTCCAGGAACGCGGTGTCGAACGCGGTGCCGGAGAGCTTTTCCAGTGTGCCCATGTCGGCCTCGCTCATCATCCCGGGCATGGAGTGGCCGGAGTGATCCATCCCTTCCATACCCTTCATCCCGGAGGCGTCGGGCGAGGGCACCTTCTCGCCCCACCCGGCCAGCCAGCCGGACATGGTGGCGATCTCCGGGTCCTGGGCCTGCTTGATCTTCGCCGCGAGGGCCTTCACGTCCTGGGAGGCCGCCCGCGTGGGGGCGAGGTCGGCCATGGCGACGGCCTGCCGGTGGTGCGGGATCATGTCCCTGGCGAACGCGACGTCCTGGGCGTTGTGCCCGCCCTGGGTGGCCGACGCGGACGACGTACCGCCCATGTCGTGGTGGGCGTGCCCGGCGGAGTCATCGCTTCCGCAGGCGGCGAGGACCAGGGCGGCGGCGACGGTCGCGGCGGCGACGGCGCCCCGGCGGGCGGCGGTGAGACGGCGTGTGGTCATGGTGCTGCAACTCCTTTGCCCGCCCGGTCGTGGGCGGGTACGAGGGAAACGTCTGATCTGCGGTGGAGGGTTGACGCCCGAGCTCCTGGAGTGGGCGGCTGAGGAACGAGGCCGCCCGAAGAAGCGAGCAGAAAGACCGACCAAAGCGGCACGGCCGCCGCCCGGCCCCGGTCGCACGACCGGCCCGGCGAAGGCGACCGCGCGGGCCGCTCTAAATCCGCAGGAGTTGCAGTTCGGCCAGATCAGGCGGTGCCCGGACCGCCATCCCGCCCGGTACGGACCGCCCGGGGGCGGCGATCGGACGCGGCACCGTAACGCCGTTGTCGAGCAGGGCCGGCGGGGAGTACGAGCCGCTGACGCCTCCGGCCGCACAGGTGCTGTCGGCGTGATCGAGGTGCCCGCCGTTCAAGCCGTCGCCGCAGGGCTGCGCGCAGTCCCCGTCGCGGTGGTGCCGGTCGCGGTGGTGCCCGTCGTGGTCCCGGTTGAGGTGTTCCTGGTGGTGGGCGGAGCCATGGTGGGGCGCGTACGCATCCGCGTGCGCCGCCGCGCTGTGGTGGCCCGCGGTCATGCCGCCCGGCTCCGCCGACGCGGAAGGGGAGGCCAGACCGTGCATGCCCAGCACTCCGAGGAGTACGGCGAGGACGAGCACCACTCGCCCGCGCCTCACAGTGCGCGGGCGGGCGGCGGCAGTCTCGATCACAGGGACATCGTAGACACACCGCTTTCCCCCGCCCGTGGGACGGGGGTCCGTACCGGGCCGGCCGCGTCCGGGATTCCGGCTTTGTCCCGGGCAGGGTTGCCCAGCCGCTTGGCAGTCGGCACCGGATCGCAGGGGTCCGCCTCGGCGAAGAGCCGTGAGACCGTCCTGGTCGCGTGACCGACCTTCGGGTCGAGGAGCAATGCCGGGGCCGCGGGTGGTACGTGCTGGTCGGAGGTCTTGCGGGGTTCGGCCGGTACGTGCGGTCGGAGGTTCTGCGGGGTTCGGCCGGTCGGAGGAGCAGGTCGGTGCCGGGCGGGAAGCCGACGAACACCGGCCCGCAGGCCGGTGTTCGCCCGGCCGGCACCCGTCACGAAGCCGGCTGACCTCCCTGATGGGCGGGGTCGGTGGCGCCCACTCGGAACCCGGCACTCGGACCGTACGCGCTCAGTCGAAGACGGGACCCCCGGTGCGGCTGCGCTTGATCTCCGCGAAGCCGGGGACGGAGGCGACGAGCACCGTGCCGTCCCAGAGGCGGGCCGCGGCATCGCCCCGCGGGATCGGGGTCACGATCGGCCCGAAGAATGCGACCTGCTCGCCGTCCGGACCGGGCACCGCGATCACGGGCGTACCCGCCTCCTCGCCCGCCCTGTCCATGCCCTCCTGGTGGGAGGCGCGCACTTCGGCGTCGTACGTGTCCGCGTCGGCGTGATCGATCAGCTCGGCCGGCAGCCCGGCTGCCGCGAGGGCGTCCGCGATCACGTCCAGGTCCGGGCCCCGGCCTCCGGGGTGGAAGCGGGTGCCCAGCTCGGTGTAGAGCCTTCCGGCCGCCTCGTTGCCGAACTTCTGCTGGGCGGCGACCACGACCCGCACCGGCCGCCAGCCCTTGGGACCGAGCAGTTCGTGGAACTCCTCGGGGATCTGGTCGAGCTTGCCCTCGTTGAGGATGGCGAGGCTCATCACGTGCCAGCGGATCTCGATGGGGCGCAGCGTCTCGACCTCCACCGCCCACCGGGACGTCATCCAGGTCCACGGACACAGCGGGTCGAACCAGAAGTCGACCGGGGTCCTTGCGATGTCGGACATGTCTCTCCTCGGGGTCGGCTGCCCGCCGGGCGCCGCGGTACGGGGCCGGCGGGCAGCTGGGGCGGGCAGCTGGGCGGACGGGGGCGGACAGGTGCAGTCAGGAGCGGACGGAGACGGGCGGGGGCGGACAGCGGGTCGCGCGGGTCAGCCGAGCGGCACGGGAGCGGCCTCGATGACACTGCTGGGCGACTGGGTGGGCAGCATCCGGGTCACGGTGAACCCCGCGGCCGACAGCAGCGCCCGGAACTCGCCGGCGGTCCGCTCCTGACCGGTGGTGAGCACCATCATGTTCAGGTCGATGATCTTGCTGGGCGAGAAGTCGTCCCCGTCCGGGACGATCGTCTCGACGACCAGCAGCCGCGCGTCGTCGCGCATCGCCTTGCGGCAGTTGGTGAGGATCTCGACGCACGACTCGTCGTTCCAGTCGTGCAGCACCCACTTCATGAGGTACAGGTCACCGCCGTCGGGGACTGACTGGAAGAAGTCGCCGCCGACCAGCTCGCACCGGTCCGCCAGGCCCGCCCCGGCGATCGCGGGGCGCCCCTTGTCGACGGTGGGCGGCAGGTCGAACACCACGCCCCGCCCGGCGGGATGGGAGGCCAGGATCGAGCCGAGGAACGCGCCCTCGCCCCCGCCGACATCGACGATCTTCCGGTACGGGCTGAAGTCGTACACGTCCAGCACCGCTTCGGCGACCATCGCGGTGAGACCGCCCATCGCCTTGCCCAGGTGCGCCGCCATCACCGGAGTCGTCTCGAAGAACTCCCAGATCTTCTTGCCGACCGCCTTGTCGAAGGCCGGCTGGCCCGATTGCACCGCGTGGACGATCTCACCCCAGGCGCTGTGGTGCGCCTCGCCGAGTTCCATCAGGACGAAGGAGGCCAGCGAGCCGGGCACCTCCGCCCGCAGTGTGTCACCGAGATCCGTGGCCGCGTACCGCCCCTGCTCGTCCGCCCGGAAGAGGCCGACGCCGGCCAGCGCGCGCAGCAGCCGGGCCAGGGCCCGGGGGTCACTGCCCGTCAGCTCCGCGAGCTCGGTCGCGGTCTTCGGGCCACCGGCCACCAGATCCGGCAGTCCCAGCGCCGTACCGGCGTAGACCGCGCGGGATATCCAGTAGCTGGTGACGATCTCAAACATCCGGTCGATCGGCGGTCGTGCTTCTTCCATGGAAGTCTCCCAACGGTGTCCGGTGAACGGCGGTGTTCTCGGGCTGCACGGGACGGAAGCGATCGAACGGGCGGCCGGCCGCTGCGGGCCGGCCGCCGTGGGGTCGGGCGGGCTCAGCCGACCGTGACGGCGATCTTGCCGAGGGTGCCGGCTCCGAAGGCACCGAAGGCCTCGGCCACCGCGTCGAGCGCGTACGTGCCCGCGATCGGCACCCGCACCGTACCGGCGGCGACCGCGGTGGCGAGCCGCTCCAGGGTGGCGGCGTCCGGGTTGGCCATCACGGACGTCACCGTGAGGTCCAGGCCCTCGGCGTGCTCCGGGCCGAAACCGAGCGTGGAGGCGAGCCGGCCGCCGGCGGCCACCAGCTCGGCCACCTGCGCGGGGTCGCCGGCCAGGTGCACCGCGCTCGTCACGCCCTCCGGCGCGATGGCGCGCACCTGCGCGGCCAGGTCCCCGGTCCAGTCGACGGCGTGCGCCGCGCCGAGGCCGAGGACGAAGTCGGTCTCCTCGCCGGGCTTGGCGGTGGCGATGACCGTGGCTCCGGCAGCGGCGGCGAGCTGGATCGCGTACGCGCCGACACCACCGGTCGCCCCCGCGACGAGCACCGTCTCACCCTCCGCCGGGGCGATCGCGTCGATCACTCCGGCCGCGGCCGTTCCGGCCAGGCCCAGCGCACCGGCCTGCGCGAAGTCCACGCCCTCGGGGATGGCGGCGATGCCGTACCCCTCACCCACCACGACGTACTCGCCGAAGGAGCCGTCCGAGACGACCGGCTTCATCACGACGCCGAACACCTTCTCACCGGCGGCGCGCTCCACACCCTCGCCGACGGCCTCGACCGTGCCGGCGAAGTCCTTGCCGAGCGTGATCGGGAACTTGTGCTCCAGCATGTCCTTCAGGAAGCCGTAGACGACCGCTCCGTCGAAGCCGTTGAGCGACGCGGCGCGGACCCGGACCAGGATCTCGCCCGGCCCCGGAGTCGGCTGGGCCACCTCCGTCACCGTGGGGGTCGCCCCGAAGTCGTCAATGGTCACTGCGCGCATGGAAGGTACTCGCTTTCTCGGTGGTGTCAGGTGTCAGGTGTCAGGTGTCGGCGGTTCCGGCGGACGACCGCCGCCGGGCCGGTGGCGTACCCCGCGCCCGCGGCGCGCGCCGGTACGCGGCTGCCGATCAGGCGACGGCCCGCTCGTACGAGGCGCGCCTGACGGCGGTGGCCTCATCGAGTTCCTCGGCGTCGCGCGGCGCGTGGAGCATCACGACGGGGTCCGGGAATTCCGGCCCTTGCGCCCGGATCTCCGGAGGGGGGAAGTCCTCCGGCCGGTCGTACGGAATCCCCGGACCGGTCGTCCTCGGCCGCGGCCCCTTCCGCGGCGTCAGTGCGGTCGGATCGAACGCCATGAAACTCCTCGGCAGGGCTCGCGGGACCGAATACCAGCGCACCAACAGTGCGCTGGGCACTTCTTGTTCTCGGGGGAATTCTGAGTGATGCTTCACAGATGACAGAAGAAGGCACTTCAAAGACCGCTACGCACATTGATGTTCCCGACCGGATCAGTGCGGATCAGCCGATGTGCGAATTACGTGACGTGCTCGACCGGGTGGGCGACAAATGGAGTGTCCTGCTGATGGCGATCCTCGGCGGCGGTCCGCGCCGCTACTCCGAGTTGCGCCGCGCCATCGACGGCATCTCCCAGCGGATGCTCACGCTGACCCTGCGCAGCCTCGAACGCGACGGCCTGGTGCTGCGTACCGTGGCGCCCACGACGCCGCCCCAGGTCTCCTACGAGCTGACCCCCGTGGGCAAGACCCTGTCCACCGAGGTCAGCACGCTCATCCGGTGGGCCGAGCGGCACCGCGAGTACGTCAGCGTCTCCCGCCGCATCTACGACGCCAAGTGACGCCCCGCCGGCCGCGCGGGCGGCGGCCGGGCCCGTCACCGGTCGGCCCCGGGCCGGTCCCCCGTGGCCCCGGCGAGGTCACGGGCGCTGTCGAGCGCGGCCGTGAGGGAGGCCGCGGCCATCTCCTTGAACCCGGCGAGCCTGGGCACATGAGCGGACTTGGTCAGCTCGGAGTTGAGGAAGGTGAGGTCGTCGGCGAAACCCACCATGCCGAAGGCGGCCCTGAGGTGGGGCTCCTGGAAGTCGAACCCGTGGCGCGGAGCGCCGGGGCCGTACGCGCCGCCCCGCGCCGTGATCACGACGACCTTCTTCCCGGACAGCGGGCCCATGCCGGTCCCGGGGTCCACCACCAGCGGCGGGATCACCAGCCGGTCGAACCACGCCTTGAACGTCGAGGGCACCGAGAAGTTGTGCATGGGCACCCCGAGGACGACCGTGTCGGCGGCCAGCACCTCGTCGATCAGCTCCCACGCCACCGCCCAGCTCGCCTTCTCCTCGGGCGTGCCGGCCGCGTCCCGGGCCACGCCGAGGTCGCGCACCCCGGTGCTCTCCAGGCGGTGCATGATCGCGACCTGATCGGCGTCGATGTGCGGCACCGGCGCGGCGGCGAGGTCGCGGTACGTGTACGGGGCGTCGTCCGGGTGCGCCGCGCGCCAGGACGCGGCGAACTCCGCGGTGACCCGGCGGGTCACCGAGTCGGGGCGCGGGCTGGAGTCGATGTGCAGCAGGGAAGGCATGGGTCTCTCCGTGAGCGGGTGGGTGGAGTGCCGGGGCACAGGGCGGGTGGTCAGGCGGCCACGCCGACCGCCTGGGGCCGGGGTCCGGCGATCGCGGCGGTGGCCCATCGCGGATAGCTGCCCATGAAGCGGGCGCGGGCACCCAGCCCGGCCAGGGCCGCGATCGCCTCGCGCACCGACGGGTTCTCGATGTGCCCGTCGATGTCGATGAAGAAGCGGTAGTTGCCCAGCCGGTCGCCCGTCGGCCAGGACTGGATCCAGCTCAGCTCGATGCCGCGGGAGCTGAACTCGGTGAGCACGGAAACCAGTTGGCCCGGCCCCTCGCCGCGCAGCGACACCACCAGTGAGGTGCGCTCCCTCCCGGCGCGGGCCGGTGGCAGCCAGCCCTGGGACACCGCGACGAACCGGGTGACCGCCGACGCGTGCTCGCCGATGTCGGTGGCCAGGATCTCCAGGCCGTACAGTTCGGCCGCGAGGGGCGCGGCGATCGCGGCGACGCCCTCCGCGCCGGCGTCGGCCACCTCGCGGGCCGCCGCCGCGGTGGAGTCGGCCGGCACGGCGTACGCGTCCGGCAGGTGCCGGGCCAGCCAGGTCCGGCACTGCCCGAGCGCGTGCGGATGGCTGAGCACCCGGGTGATCCGCTCGCGGGCCGACCCGGCCGGAGCCATCAACGCGAAGGTCACCGGCATCGTGACCTCGGCGTTGATGTGCAGCCGCGCGGAGACCAGCCGGTCCATGGTGGCCGGCACGACACCCTTCACGGAGTTCTCCAGCGGGACGACCGCGGCCCCGCAGTCCCCGCGGCGCACCGCTTCCAGCGCCGCGCGGACCGTGGGGAACGGCCTGTGGGGCATGTCCGGGGCCAGCGTCGGCATGCGCCGCAGGGCGGCCTGCGTGAAGGTGCCCTCCGGCCCCAGACAGGCGTAGGTCATGGCCCGGGTCAGCTCTCGATGAGACGGTGGAAGACGACCGTGTCGAAGATGTCCTCCATGCGTACGGCCTTGCCGTCGCGCAGTGTCCAGGAGTGCACGAACTGCAGCGTCTCGGTGTGCCCCGACCTGGAGGTGACGTCCCGTACGCCGAAGACCACCACCCGGTCAGCGGCCTGCACGAACTCCAGGGGACGCAGTTTCATCCCGCCCAGGACGGTCGCCACCTGGGCCAGGAACTCCCTGACGCCGG
This sequence comes from Streptomyces sp., assembly GCF_036524955.1. GTDB lineage: Bacteria > Actinomycetota > Actinomycetes > Streptomycetales > Streptomycetaceae > Actinacidiphila. Next base: position 41,596 of record NZ_DATDBG010000066.1, on the reverse strand, counting down.
CGTGGCCGTGCTTCGTGCCGCCGAGCCCGTAGGCGCGCATCCCCTCGGGGTGGACCCATTCGACGTCCTCGGACAGCGTGGCCAGCAGCCCCTCCACGTCCCGCGAGTGGAAGGCCTGGTAGGAGGCGTGGATCAGGTCGAGGTCGGTGGTGCCGGCCGTGCCGGCCGTACTGGCTGTGTGCTGGGTCATCGGGGCAGGTTCCTCACCGGTTGGCGTACTCGGGATACATCGACTCGACGGTGCGGCGGATGCCCTCGCGCCAGCCGACCTTGCAGGGACCGGTGAGCTTGCGGCGCAGCGCCGGGTCGAACTGGTACGTCTCCCGGGTCACCTCGCTGGGCACCAGCTTCGCGGTGACCCCGGTCAGCTCCTCCAGGTACCGGACGCAGTCGGTGATGCCCACCGGCTCGTCGCCGCCCCAGTTGGTGAGGGTGGCGGGCACCGAGGCGGCCTCCCACAGCCGGGGCACCTGCTCGACCAGGTCGTCGGTGTAGAGCAGCGAGCACCAGTTCTGGCCCTCGACGGGGACCGGGATCGGCTCGCCGGCCAGCATCCGCTTGAAGTACAGCATCGGCACCCCGCCGTAACCACCCGGCCCGTAGGCGATGTTGAGGCGCGCGATGATCGTCGGCAGGCCGAGGGTCTGTGCGTAGGCGCGGACCGCCCCCTCGGCGGCGATCTTGACCACCGGATAGACCGGCAGCCAGTCGGCGACCCCGTCCACCGGGTCGGACTCGGTGTACGCGTGGTCAAGCGTCTGCCGCGCGTACAGCGCGCCCGTCGAGACGTACAGGAACGCCTCCGCGGTGCGGCAGTGGGTCATCAGGCGGCCGGCGGCGACGACGTTGACCTCGGTGGCGGTGTTGAAGTCGCCGTCCTCGCCGCGCTGCACGGCGGAGTGGAAGACATGGGTGAAGTCGGTGGGCAGCCCGCGTAAGGACTCCGGGCCGGTGTCGGCCATGTCCCAGCGGAAGGTGGTGATGCCGTGCCGGGTCAGCGCCTCCTCGGCGCCGGGTGTGCCGAAACGGCCCAGCGCCCATACCTCGTTGCCGTCCGCCAGCGCCTTCGCCACAGGTCCGGCGACCTGTCCGGTGCCGCCGGTGACCAGGATCTTCTTGCCTCTCACGTGCTGTCTCCTCCCGTGCTGGGTCAGTTGCCGTCGCCGAGGGCCCGGTCGATCTCCTTGCGCAGGATCGACTGGAAGGTCGCCACGTGCTGCGGGCCCATCAGCGTGTAGTGCTCACCGGGGACGTCGATGTAGCGGTTGGTGCCGGTGGCGTGCTCGTCCCAGCGCCGCAGCTCGTTTTCCAGCCAGTCCTTCTTGGTGCCGCGCAGCGGGACCGCGTAGAACACCGACAGCGAGCGGACCGTGCCGCTCGGCGCGTAGCTGCGGCCCAGGTTGGTGAGCCCGTCGGCGAGTTCCGCCCAGGCGGTGAACTTCGCCAGGTCGAGGTCGAGTTCGGCCAGCCGGCCCTCGGGGGCGATCTCGACGAAGTGGGCGAGCTGCTCCTCGCGGGACAGGTGGCGCAGTCGGCCGGGCAGTTCCAGGGACTGCCTCTTGTCGATGAGCGCGAGGAAGAATGCCAGGTTGGCGGCGGTCTCCACGAAGTCCAGTTCGTCCATCCGGTACTTGATGTGCGGGGGCAGGTTGAAGCTGCCGACGAAGTCCACCCGCTCGCCGTCCGCCTCCAGCACCTTGGCGATCTCGAACGCCACCGCGCCGCCGTAGGAGTAGCCGGCGACGGCGTACGGTCCGTGCGGCTGCTTGGCGCGGATGGCCCGCACATACGTGGCGACCATCTCGTCGAAGCTCTCGAACGGCTTCTCCCCCGGGTTGAAGCCGCGGGCCCGCAGGGCGTAGAACGGCCGGTCGCCGACGAAGTACTTGGCGAGGTTGACGAAGACCAGCACCTCGCCGACGCCCGGGTGGACGCAGAACAGCGGCGTCTTGTCGCCGGTCACCTGCATGGGGACGATCGGGTCGTACGGGCGCGTCGCCGCGTCCTCGGTGAGGTGCGCGGCCAGGGCACGCACGGTCGGGGCCGTCAGCACGGTGATGATCTGGAGGTCCTCGGCGCCGAGCCGCTGCGCGACCAGAGTCCGCAGCCGCAGGATGTCCAGCGAGGTGCCGCCGAGGTCGAAGAAGTTCGCGGTGGCGCTGAGCTTGTCCGGGTCGGAGTCGAACATCTCGGCGTAGATGCCGGCGATGATCCGCTCGGTCTCGCCGTCGGGCGCGGTGTAGCCGCCCAGCCGGCGCAGGACGAGGTCCTCCACGGCCTCGGCGACCTGGTCGTACGCACCGGCCTCCAGCCGCTTGCGCATCAGTGACCGCTGGATCTTGCCGAGGCTGGTCTTGGGGAAGGCGTCCTTGGGCAGCGGGAGGATCAGCGAGGGACGGAAGCCCCAGTGGATGACGACACTCGCGCGCACCGCGGACAGCACCCGGTACAGGCCGAGTTCGTCGTCGTCCGCGACCTCGGGGTGGAAGGCGATCACGAGCTGTTCGGTGTCACTGCCCGGCTGACGGGTCGGGAACGCGGCGACGTACGAGCGCGCGACGTCGTCCAGCTCGGCCAGTACGGTCTCGATGTCGTGGCTGAAGTAGTTGACGCCGTTGACGATGACGCTGTCCTTGCTGCGGCCGACCAGCGTCAGGCGCCCGTCGTCGATCCGGCCCAGGTCGCCGCTGCGGAACCAGCCGTCGGCGGTGAAGGCCGCGCGGGTGGCCTCGTCGTTGTTGTGGTAGCCGGTGGTGATCATCGGGCCGATGAGCTGCAGTTCGCCGGTCTCGCCGTCACCGAGCGGCTGGTCCCGGTCGTCGGCGACGCGGATCCGCAGCCCCTCGACCGGCTTTCCGAGGTTGGCGAACTCCTGGCCCTGGTCGAAGGCGGGGAACTCCTGGGAGTAGATGCTGCCGGCGCAGGTCTCCGTCATGCCGAACGCGGGCCACAGCACGTCGCGGGACAGCCCGTACCGCGCGAACCGCTCCAGGAAGGTCTCGCCGGTGGTGCGCACCACCGCCTCGCCGCCACTGATGATGTGCCGCAGCCGGGACAGATCGACCGGAGCGCCCTCGGCGAGCCGGTCCGCGAGCGGATTGAGCAGCCCCAGCAGGAAGTTCGGGGTGAACGTCATGGTGACGCCGTAGGTCGAGATCAGCCGCAGGAACTCCAGCGGTTCGCCGAGGACCGTGGCCGGCTCCACATGGAGCTGGGTGGCGCCGGCGGACAGCGGGAGCAGATGACACTCCAGCAGAGCGGCCACATGGTCGAAGGAGACCCAGTTCAGCGAGATGTCGTCGGAGGTCAGCCGGTGGTATCCGTTCTTCGCGGCCATCGACGCCAGCAGGTTGCCGTGGCTGAGCCTGACCGCCTTGGAGTTGCCGGTCGAACCGGAGGTCAGCACCAGCATGGCGACGTCCCCGGGGGCGGCGTGGTGCAGCGGTTCGGCGGGCTCACCGCCGCGCAGGGTCTCCAGCGGTGCGACCGCCAGCCCCTCGACGCGCGGCAGCTCCGCGGACAGCGTCTCGTTGGTGACGACCAGCGGCTGGTCCAGCAGGGTGTTCACATGGCCGAGCTGCGCGGCCCAGCGTTCCGGGTCGCCGCCCAGCGGAGCCATCGGGACCGGAACGAATCCGCCGAGCAGACAGCCCCAGAACGCGGCCAGGAACTCCTGCGGGCGCTCCAGCAGCAGTACGACCTTGTCCTGCGGCTGGAGCCCCCGGGCGCGCAGTCCGGTGAGAACCTCGCGCGCCTCCTCCAGTAACTCCGGATAGCTCTGCAGTCGCGAACCGCCCGCGGGGGCGCCGCCCAGATGGTAGAGGACACCGGATTCTGGGTGCCGCTCCGCTGCCAGGAGCAGCAGATCCGCGACCGACCGGGTGGGTGATGGTGCCATGGTCATGACGTGCCCTCTCTCTTGTTCGCGGGGACGTACGCGCCAGGGGCGGAATCACGGCCGAAAGACGGCGTTCTGGTCGGGCTTGCTCCGCACTCCCTTCGCAGGCGGCCTTTCCTCAGCCGGCCGCCGCGGGAGCCCGGGCGTCAGCCCTGCACGCACCGGCTTGCGGCCGGGCAGCGCGGCGGCGACACGGGCAGCGCTCGCATGCCGGAGGTCGATCAGAAGACGGTGTCGCGCCGCACGGGGGCAGGGTGCGGCCGGAAGAGGCCGCACGGGGGCAGGGTGCGGCCGGAAGAAGACGGCGAACCGGGCGGACGGGCTGCGTCAGCCGTACTACGTCAGCCCTGCTGCGGCCGCCGACCCGCGGGACGGCGATGCCACGAACCCGCCGGGCCGGCGTCGGATCGCGGGGCGGCGGGTTCGTGGCACCGCCCTACTGCGGACCGGCTGGAAGGCGTCCGGCACTCCCTGGGGGCGGGTCGCCTGCCGGGTGGCCCGGCGTCGAGGTGCCGCCACACTGTCTTGCGCACGCTGACTCATCGTTGGAGCTCCCCGTTGTGGTCCGCAAGTAGCTGAGAAACGGCGCTCAGTGAGCCTAAAACCAAGACTTCCGACTGTCAAAGAATTATGACATTAAACGAACGGCGGTAAAGGCGGAAAAGCGCCGTTCGTTATTTGTCTCTTGTGGCCCTTCGTCCGCTCCGCGCCGGTCCCCGTCCGACCGTCACGTCGCTGCGGCGAACAGCGGCTTCGCCGCAGCCAAAAGCTGTCAGACCAAACATTTTGGCCATCGGCCGCTCCCGTGGCGACGCGAGGCGGGCACGGCCGAAAACGGCGCGAACATCAATGTTCCCGGGCGACCGGCGAGCGTGCTGCGCGTCTCCCGCAGCGGACCGCGGATCGCCTGCGGCACGCCTGCCTTTCGCATACGGGACACCATTGCCACCTCATTCCGCGGGCCGTGCGCACGTGCGTTTCCCCGGGCACGGTGGACTTTCTGGTCCAGCCCGTGCGGCGCCCCGTGACGCCATCCCGAGGCCGTCGCCCCGGCCTTGTCCGGCCGTCCCCCTCCGGCCGTCCCCCGCGCCGGTGCACCCCCGGTGCACGATCCGAGGTCGGTTCGGCGACCCCTTCGCGAGTACGAGCCCTGGCACCGCGACCACCTCGTCATCGACACCGCCGACCGCGACGTCGACGCCTGCGTCGACGAGATCCGTCGCACACCCGACCGGCTCGACGAGCAGCGCGACGACCCTTCTGGCCTAGGACATGACGTCGAGCGGCCGCAGGAAGCGGCGCTCATACCGCTTGATGCAGCGGGTGTTACGAGCCAGTTCGAAGGCATCCCGGCACTCCGGGTCGGTCATGCTGTCCGTGCGGTACTGCTCGTACGCGGCGAGACTGGGAAAGGAGAAGAGGGCGTAGGCGATGTCGCTGTCGCCCTCACTCGGCAGGAAGTAGCCGTGGTGCGTCCCGCCGAACCGGTTGACGAGCCCGACCCAGCGGCGGCCGTATTCCTCAAAATCCTCAAGCTTGTCGGCGTCGATCTCGTACTTCAGATGAATGGTGATCACGCCCCCATCATGTTGCATGCCGGTTCGGGCTCGAAGGCGGCCCATGTGCCTTGGAGCAGCCGGGATTCGGCGTGCTGCTGACGGAGGTCGGCAATCTGTCTGCGCGGTGCCTGGGGCGTCGTACAAAGGGCCGCGCACTTCTTGCCCGGGGCTGTACGTGGGCGTACAACGGGCATACAGGGCCGCGGTGTGGGCCGCGCCGGGGCGGGCGCGGGCTCCGGTGGAGCCGTGGCCGGGGGGATGGTGGAGCCGTGGTTCTGGACCCTGCACGGGAGTTATCCGCGGAGAACGGGTCGTGGCGACCGGAGCACGACCGCGGGGAGGAACGGGGCACGGCAGCGCCGACCCCGCCCCGCTCACTCGACGGCGCCGTGCCGGACATGGCGGCCTTCCGCGCGATGGCGCCGCTCGTCGTGTCCGACATCGAGTTCCTCGACACGGAGGCCGAGCAGTTCCTCGACGAGCGGGAGCGGGTGATCATACGCGCCATGACGGTCAGTGCCTTCGCGTCGGCGCGGGCCGCCGGGGAACACGCCGTCGCCTCGGCTGCCGACCCCGCTCGGGCGGGCCGGGCCGGAGCCGAGAAGGTAGGGGAGGTCCTGGCGGACCGGCACACCGGCATCAAGGCGTACTTCCTGGAACTGGCCGAGGTTCGGGCCCGCAAACGCTACGCCAAGGGCTTCTACTGGGGCTCGCTGGCCAGCATCCTCGTCCTGCTCGTGGTCGGGCTGGTGATGAGGGAAGTGGTGGTCGCGCTCCGGAGGCCACTTGAGGGAACCACCCAGCTCAACCCCATCGAGTTCTTCGCGTTGCGCGACTCGCTCGCCTGCATCGGCGGCGGTTCCCTCGGCGCGGCGATCAGCGTGCTTCTGCGGGTCGGGTCCGGGTACCACGTGCCCTACCGGACGACTTCGGGCACCACGTCGTTCTACCGGATCGTCCTCGGCTGGATGTTCGCGGCCGGCATCCTGTGCCTGATCAAGGGCAACATCGTGGCGGTCCTGCCCGACCCCACCGAGGCGCTGCTGAAGACCCAGGACCCCTACAACGACGCGGCGGTCGCCAAGTCGTTCTTCTTCTGGGTCGGGATCGGTGTGCTCGCCGGTTTCAACGAACGCTGGGTGAAGCGGCTCTTCTCACCGCCGGTGACCGGCAAGGACAAGGAGCGGGGCAAGGAGAGGTGACGTCCGCTCGCCGACCGTACGAGGCCGGCGAGCGGAGGACACGAGCCCTTCCCGTAGCCTGATCAACGCCCGCCTGGACGCACTCGGTCCCCACGACGCGCGACGACGGGCCGGCACGGTCGGTGCCGGGCCTCGCCGTAGGAGGGGCGAGAGCGGCGGGGATCACGGCTGAATCGGCGAGGTCGTCAGGGCTGTTTCGGCTGGTCGGCGGGGCCGATGTGCTCGCCGAGCGAGTACTCGAGGTCTCCGGGCGTCTGCAGGCCGCGGGTTGCGAGTTCGGCGTTGCGGGCCTGCACGGTCGGGCGGAACAGCAGTTCGTTGAAGCGCGTGTAGGTCGACATCAGTTCCTCGGGCCGGGGTGCCGACGCCTGGGCGTTGATGATCTCCTTCACCGAGGTGAGGGCTTCCTTGTCGAAGGACGCCACGCGGCGCGCGTACCGCTCGACGAACTGGTCGAGTTCGGCGTCGGGGACGGCTCGGTTGATCCAGCCGTAGCGTTCGGCGGTCTCCGCGTCGTAGTCCTCGCCGCTGGTGATCACCTCCAGCGCGCGGGCCCGGCCGATGTGACGCCAGAGCGTCTCCATGCCTCCGCCGCCGGGGATGATGCCGAAGCCGATCTCCGGCTGGCCTATGACGGCATGTTCGAGGCTGGCGAAGCGGACGTCGAGGGCCTGCAGGAACTCGCTGCCCACGCCGCGAGCGCGACCGCGCAGGACCCCGACGCTGATGAAGGGGGCGCGGCGCAGACGCGTCGTGAAGTCCGGCCACGGGGGAAGGCCGGTCGGCCCGACGTCGGTCGGGTAGTCCTGTCGCAGCAGGTCCAAGTGGGCCATGAAGTAGTCGGGCAGGGCGCTGTCGAAGACCACGACCTTGGCTTGCGGGTCCGCCTCCAACTGATCGATGAGAGCCGTGAAGGCGCCCAGCAGCTCGGGGCCGAGCAGGTTCAGGGGCGGGTTGTCGATGGTTGCCCGCCAGTAACCGGGCGTGACCTGGACGGTGCGGAGAAGGGAGGAGTGATCAATCATGGCCCGAGCCTAGGAAGCAGTTCAGCTGCGGGAATCAGTCGTATGACGCAACCCGCGGGGGTGCAGTAGCCGTCGCCCGGAACGACTGCTGACCGCATCGGCGACAGCCGCCGCGTGCGCTCCGGCCGGGCGCGCTCCATGACCTCCCGACTGTCGCGGTTGGCGTTGCCGCTGTACGACGTCCTGTGCCACCCGGCGGTGGCGAACCGGGTCGGCGGGCACGTCCTCTGAGTACGGTCGTGGGCAGGGGGAGACGGTTGCGGGGCCGGGGGACCGCTGGTCGGACGCCGCTGGTGGTGCGCACCGTGCGGGATGGCGGGACGCTGTGATCACTGCGTCAACGGCGGGTGCACCTCTCGTAGTCCGGATGCTCGGGAATGTCGTCGCAGTTGAAGGAGTTGTGGGCGCCGGAGTGCACGCCCGTGTGGTTCGACGTGCGCCAACTCGACGGGGTGCCGCCGCAACCGACGTTCAGGGAGTACGACTCATTCATCGGCAGGTCGGTCCACCAGTCGGCGGTGGAGCCGTCACCGACGCCCTTCCAGGCGGCGAAGCGGGAATGCGCGGCGTTGGCCGTCTGGACCCAGACACCGACCACGGCGTGACCCGACTCGCAGAGCAACTGCCCGGAGATGTGGAACGGTCCAGAGACCGCGGTGGTCGCGGGTGGCTGCACGGGCGCGGTGGTGACCGTGCTCCTGGACGGGCTCGTACCGCCGCCGGTGCCTGTCGTGGTGGTGGAGGGACTGCGGCGGGTACCGCCGCCTGCGCTGGTTGGCGGAGGGAAGCGGACGGCGGGCATGACGCCCTGGTCGGCGCTCTTGCTGCCGGGCACGGCCCGACCAGGGGCTGCTGGCGTCGGGCGGGCGGTGGCCTTTCGCGTGGTGGCCGCGGGGACCGCCGCGGTGGGCGAAACCGAAGCCGATGACGCGCTGTTCGAGGGCGCGTCCGCGGATGCGGCGGCTGGTTGGGCGGCGGCGTCGTTCTTGCTGTCGCCGGAGGACAAGGTGAGCGCGGCGATTCCGCCGATGGCCGAAGTGATCAGCACGAACGTGACCACAGCTATGACGGCCAGGCGGCCGCGCGCCGTCACCAGGGATGCGATCGCTCTGGTGATCGCGCCACGCGGCGCCGAATCGGCGGCACTGCTCGGACCGTCCAGGGCTATCGCTCGTCGGACGCGCAGCGGCCTGCCCGTAGCGGCCGCGGTCACGGAGCGCGGCGGACCGTCCGGCTGATGGTACGAAACCATCCTTCCTCCTGATTCTCTGCATTCACTCTGCGTTCAGCGGGTGTGCGGGTGTTCGCCGTTTCGCCAGCGGCGGCCGCGCGGGCACTCAAGTGTCACCCGAAACGCTCCGCCTCGGCACCTGCACCCCGCCCATGACCAACCGGAGATACCGGCCCAGGCCCCGACCACGCAGCGAAGCCCCGGGAGATCACCCGCAGGATCCCGCATGTCCGCGCTGTGCGGGGGGCAGGCCACCGGCCGTCCGAGGCGGGACAACCGGAGTGACGTTCTCACCGCCGATTGCGGTTTGTATACCCAGTGAGTTCGCGGCCCGTCCCGTTCCGGTCTGTAAATAGTGCGCAAACTGGCGAAAACGCGGGTTAATTGATCCCTTGAGGCTCGTGTGTCATGAGCAACGGCGCGATACGGTAAGCCACATCGACGACGTGCCGGCGTGGAGCCGCTTGGCCGGCGTCATACGGCGGCGGTGGCCCGGGGACGGGCCGACCGGTCCGACAGCCGTACCGGGAACGCCTTGGGGGTGAGGACGACCCTCGCCGACGCCGATACGCCGCCGCCGGACAGCGCGGACAGCCGCCACCGCGCGGCGATCGACGCCACTACGAGGGTGGCCTCGGCGACCCCGAACTCCTCGCCCAGGCACTTGGTGGCCCCGCCGCCGAACGGCAGGTAGGAGCCGCGGTGTCCGGCGCCGCCGGCACCGGACAGGGACCGGTCCGGGTCGAAGCGGTGCGGCTCGGGATGGAAGTCCGCCCTGCGGTGCAGGATGTACGGGCTGAACAGGACCATGCTGCCGGGCGCCAGGGTGTGCCCGGCCAGCCGCGTTTGGCGGACGGCCGTGCGGACGACGACCCAGGCCGGCGGATACAGCCGCAGCGCCTCCCGTACCACCCGGGCGGTCAGGTCGAGGCGGCCCAGGTGCTCCCAGCCGGCCGTCTCCCCGGCGAGTACGGTGTCCGCCTCGGCGTGCACCCGCGCCAGGATCTCCGGGTGCTCCTGGAGCAGGTGCAGGGCCCAGACCACGGCCGCCGACGTGGTCTCACCGCCGGCCAGCAGCAACACCGCGACCTGGTCGGACAACTCCTCGGCGGTCAGTGCCCGGCCCTCGTCGTCGCGGGCCGCCAGCAGCCGGGACATCAGGTCGCCGCGGTCGCCCCCGGCCTGCCGGTAGTCCTCGATCAGCCGCTCCACCTCGCCGCGCCAGCGGATGAGCGCCCGCGCGTACCGCCGGTTGCCGGGCGTGGGCAGCCGGCCCGCCACGGGCAGCGCCGCGCGCGTGTAGATGCCCCGCAGGAACACGTCGAACGCCGCGCGCAGTTCCTCGGCCTCCCGCGCCCCGATCCGCGCGGAGAACAGCGACTTGAGCGCGACCGTGGTGGTGAGCCGGAACATCGCCTCGACCATGTCCACGACCTGGCCCTCGGACCAGCCGTCCATGGCGGCGGCGATCTCGTCCCGCATCACCCCCACGTATCCGCGCAGGTGCTCGTGGCGGAACGCGGGCTGCATCACCAGCCGCTGGCGCCGGTGGTCCTGGTACGGCACGGTCGCCACCCCGCTGCCCATCGCGGCCCGCACCTTCTCGTACACCGGGCCCGTACGGTCGAAGCCCCGGAAGTCGGTGAGCACCCGGTGGGCGAGATCCGGATGGCACAGCACGAACGCCGGCCGCGGGCCGAGCCGGATCTCCACCAGGTCGCCGCGCTCCGGCAACGAGTCCAGGAACTCCAGCGGCCGCTGCCGCAACGCCACGAAATGCCCCAGCACCGGCCAGCCCCCCGGCGCCCTCCCGAACCGCAACCCGCTCCCGCCGTCCACCACCGCCGCCTCCCGTCGTCTTTGACGAGAGTACGGGCCGGCGCCGCTGTCCGTGGTGGCTCGTGCACCGCGCGTCACGGCATCGGAGCACCGCGCGTCACGGCATCGGGGCGGCGGTGTGAGGGGCGGACCGGACGGCGGTGTCGGGCGGCGGCGGGCGGTGTCGGGCGCGCGGCTGTGACCTGCGGCTGTGACGGCTCGGGGCGCCGACGCGCTGTAAGGGGTAGACCGGCGGGTCCCGACCGGCGGATGACGGTGTGGCCCCAGACCGGCCTCCGCATGCGCTTGGATAGGGACTCGTGCCGGCCGACGCGGGTTACCCCTCCGTACCCGTTGTCCGCCGGTGAGTTCGGGACCTGCCGGTCGTTGTGGATGGGGTCGAGGATGGGTGCGAATGTGCTGGTTGCGGGCAGGTACCGGCTGGACGAGCCGCTTGCCCAGGGCGGTATGGGAGCCGTCTGGCGCGGGACCGATACGAACCTGCACCGGCCGGTGGCTGTCAAGGTACTGGCTCTGGAGGGCGACGAGACCCTGACCGAGCGGTTCCATCTGGAGGCCAGGGCGGCGGCCCGGCTGAACCACCCCAATCTGGTGGCGGCCTACGACTTCGGCGACCACGACGGACGCCCGTACCTGGTGATGGAACTCGTCGAGGGCCGCAGCCTGTCCCAGGAGCTCACCGCGCGTGGGCCGCTGGACCCGGACCGGGCCGCCGACCTCGCCGCCCAGACCGCCCGTGGCCTGGCCGCCGCGCACCAGCAGTCCGTGGTGCACCGGGACATCAAGCCCGGCAACCTGCTGCTGGCCGCCGACGGCACGGTGAAGATCGCCGACTTCGGGATCGCCCGCCTCATCGACGAGGTGTCCCCGGCCCTGACCGCGACCGGGCACGTCATGGGGTCCAGCTCCTACCTCGCTCCCGAACGGGTGCTGGGATCCCCGGCCGTGACCGCGTCGGACGTGTACTCCCTCGGCTGCGTTCTGTACGAGATGCTCACCGGCCGGACTCCCTTCCGCGGGGACACCCCGGCCGCCGTCGCCCACCAGCACGTCGTGGCGACCCCCACCCCGCCGGAACTGCTCCGCCCCGGGTTACCCGCGCACCTGACGGACCTGCTGTTACAGCTGATGGCCAAGTCCCCCGAGGCGCGGCCCACCGCGGACCGGACGGCCGACTGGCTGTCCGCCCCGGGCGGCCGGGCCGAACCCGCCGCCGTCCTGTCCGGCCCGGCCCCGGGCGCCGGACCCGCCGCGGACACCACCGCGCTCCTGACGTCCACGGTCGCCCTCCCGGTGCTGCCGCCGCCCCCGGCCGGTCCCGCCCCCTCCGGCGCCCCGGCCCGCGCCCGGCGGTCCCCCCGTACCGCAATCCTCATCACGGCCGCCGGAGCACTCGCCTTCGCCACCGCCGTCGTCCTCGCCACCACTGCCCGTTCCAGCGGGGGTGGTGGCGACTTGCCCGCTCCGCGACCCGCCCCGTCCGCGCCTGCCGCCTTCGTCACCTCCACGCCCTCGCCCCCGGCGGACGACGCCGAACCGGCCCCCGAATCGGCCGCCGCACCGATCGCGACCGCGTCGCCGGACCGGCCCCACCACGGCCACGGCAAGAAGGGCCACGAAAAGGACGAGCGGGACGACGGCTGACGGTGAGGTGCGAACGCGGCGATCCCGGGGATCCCGCGGGGCCGCGAGGAGACGTCGGCTGCAGGGAGCTTCGGCCTGCTACCGGGTGACGACCGAGCCGCCGGCCATCGGCGTGGTCTGCGAGGACCGGAGTCGGCGCACCATCGTGTGGAAGAGCGGTGCGTCAGGGAACGGGATCTGGTCGCCGATGTGCCGGTACCCCCAGGATTCGTACATGGCCTTGGTGCGCTCGTTGTCGCAGAGGAGCGTGGCGCGTTCTTCGGTGCGGCCCGACAGCAGGCTCTCGTGGAGGCGTTTGCCGAGGCCCTCACCGCGCCAGGGGGCGCGGATCATGAGTTCGAAGACGGCCAGGGTGCGGTGGCCGGTCTCCTCGGTGAGGTCTTCTGGCAGCGGTTCGAGTTGGTGCAACCACCAGCGGGCGCCGGGCTGGAGGGCGGAGCCGTAGACATAGCCGGCCGGAGCGTCGCCGTCGTAGGCGATGACGCATTCCCAGGTGTTGCGGCTGGCGTGTCCGGTCAGGCGTTCGTCGAAGCGTTCGACGGTGCTGAAGGGGTCGTCGAGGTCGTCCGCGTACACCTCCGCGTACACATCCAGGAGGACCGGGCGGATCGCTTCCAGCCCGTCGACGCCGATACGGCGCAGTTCCAAGTCGCCCATGCCGATCCTCTCCTCAGATGCGAACGGAGCGCGTGTCGTTCAGCCAGGACCGTGCTCGGGCCGATCCCGTCGCCGCGGCCTCGGTGCGGAAGGTCTTGAGAAGGACGCGGACCCTTTCGGAGCTGGGCAGCTCGCGGGTGAGCAGGCGGTCGGCGGTTGTGCAGGCCAGTTCCAGCTCGCCCTGTTCGAGCTGGGCCAGCGCCAGTTGCGCGGTGTAGTAGGCACGGTTGCGCAGCAGGTCCGGTGCGAGGCGGGACAGGGCGGTGTGCGCGTGGAACTCCGCCTCCTCGGCCCTGCCGAGACGCAGGTACGCAACGGCGGAGAGGCCGTGCAACTCGGCCGAGTCGTAGAAGCGCATCCAGCGCGGCCGGGGCGCGGGTGTTGCCCGGCTGAGGGCGTCTTCGGCGTGGCCGAGGGCGCGTTCGGTGGCTCGTACGTCGCCCATGCTGGCGTGGGCGACGGCGTTGCGGGCGTGGCAGAGGGAGGCGAAGAGCGGGTCCCGGCGGGCGATCGATGTGGCCCGTGCGCGCTGGCTCGCCGCTGCCGCGTCTGCGAAGTCCTGCCGCTGGCTGGCGAGAACGGCGATGTTGTCCCAGGTGGCGAGTTCGACGGTGGGGTCACCGCTCATGCCGGCCAGGGTGAGCGCTCGATCCAACAGCTTTTCGGCTCGGTCGAGTTGTCGGGAGTCCACGGCTGCCCACGCGGCGTGGTTGACCGCCTCGGCCGCGGCCGCGTACACCTGCCCCCGTATGCGGCTGCTGGCCCTGCCGCGCTGAAGCAGGCCGAGGGCTCGGTGCGCCAAAGCCATGGCGGCCGACTCGGCGTCTACGGACCCTCCGTCCGCGTCGTCGCCTGCCGATACGGCGTCGAGCTCCGCGCGTAGCCGGGCGATGTCCGATGATCCGATGTGGGGAGTGGCGGGCAAAGCAGGAGCGGCGAGGTTGGATGTCGTCGCGGCGATGAACGTACGGCGGTGCACTGGATCCTCCGGGTGGCGCTCCTCCGCACGAGGAGCCTTACGGGAGCGCGGGACGAAACCCAGCTCCTCCGCTGTGCAGCCGAATAGTGCCTGCAACGCCAGCCGTTGTCTTCCTTGCGGCCACTGAGTCTCGCCCCGGATGAACCGGCGGACGGTCCGGTCCGTGAGGTCGCCACGTCGGCCGGTGAGCGCGAGGAGCTGTTCGTTCAGTTCCTCGGCTAACTCGCCTGCGGTCAGGCCACGGGCGAGCATCCGGGCCTGGAGGCGTGCGTTCCTGGCTTCGCCGACCATGTGCTCCACGGTAGGGGCGGCGCTCGAGTGACGAGTAAAGGAACCACCAAATCGCCCTAGGTGGCGGAGGTCGCCAGCTGCTCCTTCGCCCTACTACCGGACGTGATCAACCGGTTACCTGGCATCTCCGAGCGGCGCCAGCCCGGCCGTCGAAGGCTCGGCACAACGGCTTTCGGGAGCGACCACATGAACGAGGCGATCACGACCGTCCAGGCGCCCGCACCCCGCACTCGTCCGGCGATCATCGCTCGCCACCGGGTCGCTCTGGCCATCTGGCCAGAGTCGGCGCGGGTGGGCCGCGTGCGGCAGGAGGTAGCGGCCACGTTGCGGGCCTGGGCACTCGCGGAGGCTGTCGACGACTCGGTCCTCGTGGTCAATGAACTGGTCGCCAACGCGGTGGAGTACGCCCCCGCGGAGCCGATCGAGCTGACGGTGACGTTCGGGGACGGGTCGCTGCTGATCGAGGTCCGCGACGGGTCGACTGCGCCGCCGATGCGTACCGAAGCCGCCGGTCCGGAATCCGAAGGAGGAAGGGGGCTGGAGATCGTCCAGGCCCTCTCCAGCGACTGGGGCTGGCATCCGCTCGAAGACGCGGCGAAGACCGTCTGGGCACTCGTACCGGTTCGCCAGGCTCAACTCCAGCCGTAGGAAAGTCGAGACGCCTCCTCGGCGTGACCGTCATCGCCGAGGTGGGAGCCGACCGCATGCCGGTCGTGTGCGGCACCTCGGATGCATGCGGTTCCACCTGTGCGTCGGCGTCGGGGTGCCGGCCCTGCGGCCCGGTGATCCCTTCGAACCGCTCATGGTCGCGGCCCCTGCCTGGCGGACGCCGGCAGGCAGGGGTCGGCAGGCAGGGGTCGGCAGGGTGCGGACCGGGCCCGGGGTCACATCGTCTTCAGCTTGTAGTAGCGCACGATCTCGGGAGTCTCGAACACGGTGAACGCGACCAGCGCGACGGCGAGCGCTCCGACGGTGGCGCGGACGACGCCCGCGGGGATGCGGATGTCCTTCCTCATGGGGGATCACCTCCTCTCGGCGAGCAGATCGGCGAGGAGGGACTCGACGAACGGTACGGCCCGCTCGACGGCCTCGCTGACGGGTGCGCTGAGGCCGACGACCACGTCCGGTTCGTCGCCGTTCATGCGTACCTGGGGCTCGCACCCCACGACCAGGACCCGGGGCAGCCGTCCGTCGCCGAGCACGCGGGCCAGGCCCAGCACCTTGACGGGGTCCATGGCGTGCGCCTCGGGAGCCGCGTCGGCCGGGAACGACCCGGGGTCGGGTTCGATCACGCTGAGGGTGCCCGGGGCCTCGCCGCGCGGCGCGGCGTCCAGCAGGACGACCGTGTCGTAGCCCTCCAGCATCCGGTAGGCCAGGTCCGTGCCCCGGATGCCGAAGTCGGCGACGTGGACGCCGTCCGGCAGGGTACGGCGGCCCAGCGCGGCGGCGGCTGCGGGGCCGAAGCCGTCGTCGGCCATGAAGATGTTGCCGACGCCCGCCACGAGGACGCGGGTGGGCGGCGTCTCGTGGCCGGGTCCGGCCGGTTCGAGTTCCTCGGGGGAGAAGAAGAACCGGTGCCCGATCTGGCTGGCGGAGCCGAGGTCGCGTCCCGGGTCGTCCTCCAGGACGACGGCGATGTGCACCTGGCCCTCGAAGTCCTCCTCCACCGCGGCGACCTCGGCGACGCGGCCGGCCAGGGCCAGGTCGAGGATGTCCGCGCTACGGGAGGGGCGCAGGCGCACCCGGCTGCCCGGGCGGAGCGGGACGCCGTTCACACGCCCTCCCGGATCTCGCGGAGCTCGCGGAACTCCCGGATGGTGCCGTGCAGGGCCATCAACTGGTCGGAGCCGAGCCCGGCGCAGCGGTCGAGGATCTCCCGGGCCCTGGGGTCGCTCGCGCGGGCCTCGGCCTGCTCCTCCTCGGTGAGGCTGAGGACGCTCAGCACGAGCAGCTGGTCGATCTCCGTCCCGTCGAACAGGTCGCCGGGGCTCTCGGGAGCGACCCGGGGGAAGTCGTACAGGGTGACGGGCGAGGAGAGCACGGTGTGCGCCCGGCCGTCCCCGGTCTCGTCGCCGACCAGCACGGGCCAGGTGCCCTGGTTGCGGCAGGCCGCGGCGGCGTCGCGCAGCGGTCCGGGCGGGTCGAGGAGGGAGACGAACCGGCCGCTGTCGCTGTGCAGCACGGTGTGGGAGGAGACGAACGCGTACGCGGCGGCCTGCTCCCGGGCGTCCCGGGCGCCGGGCTGCGGGGCCGGGCAGGGGGTGGTGTTCTCGATCCGTACGGTCAGCCGCCGCACTCCGTCCGCGACGGGCTCGGCGGTGACCGCCACCGTGCCGGTGAGCCGCCGCCAGCGACGGACGAGGGCGGCGCCGCCGGAGAGCGGCTCGGTGTCGGTGCCCTCGGGGATGTCGATGCGGGCGGTGCCCGGTCCGCCGGTCAGCACGGTCTCGCGTTCGGTGACCTCCTGCCAGGAGACGTACCGCTGCCCGTCGACGGTGAGCGCGTCGACCGTTTCGGGGCCGTCCGGCCCGTCCCGTACCACCGTGCGGTCCACGACGTGCAGGAACCGTACGCGCACGGTGAGGTCGTCGCCGGGGCCCTCGTGGAGGACCTGGGTGGTCATGCCGGCCGGTTCGCCGAGCGGGCCGGCGCAGGCCGGGGGGAAGACGCCGCCGAACGTCCAGCGCTTGGTGTTCTTCAGGGCGGACCTGCGGTAGGGCCACAGCAGATAGCCCTCGTAGAGGCAGGTCCGCACGATCTTCTCGACGTCGTTCATGGAGTCCCCGGGTGATGGAGTGTGCGGTCGAGCAGGGCGCGCACGGCGTCCTCGGGGGAACCGAGGACGAGCCCGGCGCGGTACTCGTCGAGGCGGTCGTAGGTCTCCCGGCCCAGTCGCAGCCAGGCGCTGCCCGGGTGGTAACGGTCGATCAGGCCGTGCCAGAGCGCGGCGGGCAGCGCGTACGAGGCGTCCTGGGACCAGGAGATCCGGCAGGCGCGCAGCCCGCCGTGCTCGGACTGGTGGAAGACGGTGCCGCTGAACAGGAAGTCCAGCGGCACGTCGCCGTCGTCGACCGCGCGCAGGTACTTGGTGACGGCCAGTTCGGTGTCGTACGAGCACTCGACGGGGATGTCCACCGCCGTGCGGACGTCGAAGGCCGGTACGTGGACCGTCGCGCGGGTCCAGGCAAGCGGGCGCAGGGAGCCGCCCCACTGTTCCGGTGCGCCGAACAGTTCGGCCAGGGCGCGGTGCGAACGCGGCGGGTAGCGGCGGCGGGCGACGTCGATACGGATCGCGGTGGTGAGCGCGACCGAACTGACGGACCCGCCGCCGACCCTGGTGATCTCCACGCGGAAACGGAGGGTGGGCAGCGCGGCGAAGCGCTCCTCCTCGGCCCCGGTGACCGCGAAGGCCAGGTCGGGAGCCGCGGTGGCCGTCATGTGTGCCGTCATGCCGGGGACAGGTTCGGCATCTCCGGCAGCACCGGGTCGTGCTGCTCGGGGTTGATGCCGGTGGAGCGGCGGGCCGTGGAGCGGTCGTCGGGGCGGTGCCCCGGCTGCCGCTTGTACAGGCCGCGATGGTTGCCGCGGCGGACTCCCATGACGTGGGCGGGCTTGTCGACCGTCACATCGGGCTTCCCTACGGTGATGTTCATGACGCCTCCTCGGTGGTGAGTGCGGTCAGTTGTCGGAAGAAGTCGTCGATCCGGTGCCACACCTCGGGGCCGCCACCCAGTCCCTTCCAGTGGGCGCGTACCACCGCGACCAGGCGGTAGCAGTCGTCGAGCGGGACGAGCCAGTGCTCCTTCGCGCCCTGCGCCCGGTTGACGAGCAGGGCCTGCACGTCGGGAGCCATGGCTGGCAGGTCCGGATGGCAGCTCTCGACCTCTTGCCACCTGTCCCGGGTGACCGTCGAGCGCATGGCCCCCAGCGGGCTGGGGTACGCGGCCGTGGTCTCGCCGGTCTCTCCGGAGCGGGTGAAGAAGGCCAGGTCGACGGGGACGCCCAGGCCCGCCCACACGGCGTCGTCGATGTCGCAGCCGTCCAGCCGCCGCCTGCTCTCGGGCAGCGGCAGGTAGCCGTGGCCGCCCGTCGAGCCGTGGTCGAACAGCAGGGCGCAGGCCCGGCAGGCGCAGGAGACGGTGCCGGAGGCGGGCTGGAGCAGATGGCGGTGACCCGGCGGCAGGGGCTCCGCACACAGGTCGCACCGCTCCGGCCCGTCCGGGCGGGGCCGGGCGGCCTGCCGGGCGAGGCGCCGGAGCCCGCTCGTCCTGTTGGGCCGGCTCGGCGCGTTCGGTTCGTCTGGCGTGCTGGTCCTGTTGGGCCGGCTGGCGGGGCTTGGTTCGTTCGGCGTGCTGGTCCTGCTGGGCCGGCTGGTCGGGCCCGGTCCGCCTGGCGTGCTCGTCCCGGTGCTCCCGGTGCTCCCGGTGCTCCCGGTGGTTCCGCTCGGTGCGCTCACCCTGTTCACCCGGCCCCCTGGCCGACCCGGGCCCGGTTTCGGAAGAGCGCGTCCACCGGGATCAGCGTTTCCTCGGTCCCGGCGTCCACCCGCACGTCCTCGATCTCGGGCGCCCGCGCGGCGAGGGCCTCCCGTACCGCCTGCTCGGCGCCCCCCGATCCGCAGCCGCCGGCGACCCGGACCCGGACGGCCGTCGTGGTGACCTCGAGAACCTCCGGGCTGTTCGGCAGCGCGGCCAGCGCGTCCCGTACCCGGGTCTCGACCGGGTCGGGGTGCAGGTCGTGCACGAGCAGCAGGTGGCCGACGAGTTCGTCGTCGGCGAGGGCACGCAGCGCGTCGCCGTGGCCGTGCTCCGCCAGCCGGGCCGTGATCCGGGCCAGGCACTCCCCGTAGAGGCCGACCAGTGTCTCGACGGTCTCCGCCGCCCGTGCCGCCGCGGCGCCGTCCGGCAGGGCGTCCAGGCCGGACAGCAGGTCCTCCGCCAGGGCCACCTGGCGGCGTGCGTGTTCGTCGTCCCAGGACATCGCGCGCGCCTAGGCGAGGGCGCCGAAGGTGGGCGAGTGGGACTGGGTGAGGGTGCGCCCGTCGCCGAGGTACATGTGGACGCCGCACGGCAGGCAGGGGTCGAAGCTGCGGACGGTGCGCATGATGTCGATGCCTTTGAAGTTCTCCCGGTTGTTCTCCTCGAAGATCGGCATGCCCTGCACGGCGTCCTCGTACGGGCCGGGGGTGCCGTAGAAGTCGCGGGGGCTGGCGTTCCACGGGGTCGGCGGGTACGGGTGGTAGTTGGCGATCTTGCCGTCCCGGATGACGAGGTGGTGGCTGAGCACGCCCCGCACCGCCTCGTGGAAGCCGACGCCGATGGCCTCCTTGGGCACCGTGAAGTCCTGGAAGGTCTTCGTGCGCCCGGCGCGGACCTCGTTCAGGGCCTGGTCCACGAAGTGCAGGGCCATGCCGGCGGCGTAGGCGACGAAGTACATCCGGGCCCGGTTGCGCTCGATGGTGTTGGGGAAGGCGGGGGGCGTCCACTCCAGCCGCACCTCGGGCGAGGAGGGGGTCTTCGGCAGGTCGATCTGCACGCTGTGCCCGGTGGAGCGCACGTACGGGGTGCTGACCTTCCCGGCGAGGGCGGTCACCCACAGCCGGGCGATGGGGCCGCCTCCGGTGTCCAGTGCGAGGTGCTTGTTGGTGCGCCGGTCCAGCCAGCGCGGGCTCATCACCCAGCTGTAGTTGCCGCCCTCCAGGTCGCGTTTCTGCGGGGCCGGAAGGGTGGTCTGGTTCCAGGGATGGCGCTTGTCGACGGGGTTGCCCAGCGGGTCCTTGTCGACGAAGGTCTCCTCGCCGGTCCAGTCCTCGTAGTAGGAGCTGCCGAGCAGGATCCGCATGCCGAGGTTGATGTCGACCAGGTTGGTGGTGACGAGTTCGTTGTCGACGACGATGCCGGGCGTGACGAACATGCGGTTGCCCCACTCGTTCATGTTCGCGTAGCTGTAGTCGACGATCTCCGGGTCCTGGAAGGCGCCCCAGCAGCCGAGCAGGGTGCGGCGGCGGCCGACCTCCTCGTAGCCGGGCAGCGCCTCGTAGAAGAAGTCGAAGACGTCGTCGTTCATGGCGACCGCGCGCTTGACGAAGTCCAGGCAGCGGGTGAGGCGGACGAGGTAGTCGGTGAAGACCTGCGGGGTGGCCACGGTGCCGACGCCGCCCGGGTAGAGCGTGGAGGGGTGCACATGGCGGCCCTCCATCAGGCAGATCATCTCGCGCGTGAGGCGGCTCATGACGAGCGCTTCCTTGTACGTGGCGCCCTCGAAGGGGTTGTACGAGCGCATGATGTCGCCGATGGTGCGGTGGCCGTGCGCCTCGCCGCGCGGCGCGGGGGTGCGCTCGGCGCGCTCCCACACGCCGGGGTTGGTCTCCTTGACCATGCGTTCGCAGTAGTCGACGAAGACCATGTTGTCCTGGAAGATGGTGTGGTCGAACATGTACTCGGCGGCTTCACCGAGGTTGATGATCCAGTCGGCGATCGGCGGGGGCTTCACGCCGTACGCCATGTTCTGCGCGTACACCGAGCAGGTGGCGTGGTTGTCCCCGCAGATGCCGCAGATGCGGCTGGTGATGAAGTGCGCGTCGCGGGGGTCCTTGCCCTTCATGAACACGCTGTAGCCGCGGAAGATGGACGAGGTGCTGCGGCACTCGACGACCTCGCGGGCGTTGAAGTCGATCTTCGTGTAGATGCCCAGGTTTCCGACGATCCTGGTGATCGGGTCGAAGGCGACCTCGGTGAGGGTACGCGGCTCCGCCTTGGCGGCCTGGCTCGTCGTCACTGGACGGGTTCCTTTCGTGCGGGGGGTACGCGACGTACACGGAGTGCGGACGTCACTTGCCGGGCCAGCGCGGCGCGAAGCCGGAGGTCAGCTCGGTGCGGTTGTGCCGCCACCTGGGCTCGCGGTTGACGGAGCGGTTGGTGATGGCACGCAGGGAGCGCACCAGCGGGCCGTAGGTGGTGGAGAGGACGGCGGAGGAGAGGCTGCCGCCGGGAGGCTCGTCCATGAAGGGCATGAACTTGTCGGGGAAGCCGGGCATGGTGCAGCCGATGCAGATACCGCCGACGTTGGGGCAGCCGCCGATGCCGGCCATCCAGCCGCGCTTGGTGACGTTGCAGTTGACCACCGGGCCCCAGCAGCCGATCTTCACCTGGCACTTGGGCGAGTTGTAGTCCTTGGCGAAGTCGCCCTGCTCGTAGTACGCGGCGCGGTCGCACCCCTCGTGCACCGTCTTGCCGAAGAGCCAGGTGGGGCGCAGTTGTTCGTCCAGGGGGATGGGCGGTGCCATTCCCGCGACCTGGTAGAGCAGCCAGGTCACGGTCTCCATGAAGTTGTCGGGCTGTACGGGGCAGCCCGGCACGTTCACGATCGGCAACCCGCCGGCCGAGCGGAAGTCCCAGCCGAGGTAGTCGGCCAGGCCCATGGCGCCGGTCGGGTTGCCCGCCATGGCGTGGATGCCGCCGTACGTGGCACAGGTGCCGATCGCCACGACGGCGAAGGCACCGGGGGCCAGCCGGTCGATCCAGGTGTTGAACGTGATGGGCTCGCCGGTGTCGGGGTCGTTCCCCATCGAGGTCCAGTAGCCGTCGCCGTTGATCCGCTCGTTGGGGATCGAACCCTCCACCACCAGCACGTACGGGCCCAGTTCCCCGTCGGCGGCCTGGTGGAAGGCGCGGGTGAAGTCGTCACCGCTCTCGTAACTGAGCACCTTGTTGTGCAGGACGACCTTCGGCAGGCCGGGGATGGCGCCGAGCACCACGTCCTCCAGGGCGGGCTGCGAGGCCGCGGTGACCGAGACGGTGTCGCCGTCACAGCTCATGCCCTCCGAGGTCCAGAGGATATGGACCTCGTCCACGGCCGCGGGGGCCAGAGTGTCGGTACTCATAACGCCTTCCTTCCTGCGGATGCCCCCTTGCGAAGGCTGACACGGCTGACAATCAGCCACAATTCGGACATGTCGCATGGGGTGACGGCTCCGCCGTCAGGTGCTCCGGTGTGCGGTCCGGCCGCCGCTTGTGCACGAAGTCCGAGCGGAGCGTGTGGTAGGGCGCCGCCGGGTCGTCGAACACCGCTCTCATCCGCTCCAGTTCCGCGGCCCGGTAGGCGCGCAGTGGCCGGACCTCCTCGTCGCGCTGCCGGGCCGCCTTCTTCTCGCCCAGCCGGGCCGCCAGACCACCGGAACGGGCCAGCCGTTCGGCCGTCCGGGCGACCTCGCCCGCGAAGTCCGCGGGGCCGCACTCCAGGACCCGGTCGACGAGCCCCAGCGACCGCGCGTGCGCCGCGCTCACCGGCAGCGCCCGGTCGGTCAGCCGCTCGGCGGCCCGGACGCCGACCCGGCGGGGCAGGGTGTACGTCCAGAACTCGGAGCCGTACAGGCCCATCAGCCGGTAGTGCGGGTTCAGCACGGTGCCCGCCCTGCACCACACCTCGTCGGCGGCCAGCGCCAGCATCACTCCGCCGGCGGCGGCATTCCCCGCGACGGCCGAGACGACGAGCCGGTCGGTGGTGGTCAGGATCTCCTCCGCCAGGTCGTCGATGGCCTCGATGTTGGCCAGGGACTCGGCGGCGGGGTCGGCGGCGGCCTCGATGAGGCCCAGGTGGATGCCGTTGGAGAAGAAGTCCCGGGCGCCGCCGAGGACGAGCACGTCCACCGGGCGGGTACGAGCGAGGCGGTAGGCCGCCAGCAGGCGGCGGCAGTGGTCGGTACCCATCGCACCGCCGGGGAAGGTGAAGCGGAGGAAGCCGACCGCTCCGCGCTCCTCGTACCGGATGTCGGGCCAGGCGGGGCTGTCGGCGGGCACGGGCCGGTGGGGGAGGTGGGGCCGGTGGGGGAGACCGGCCCGGGTGGTCGGGCCGGTGATTTCGGGGGTGTCGGGCGGGTCGGGCGGGTTGGGCAGGTCGGGCGTGCCAGTGGGGCCGGGCCGGCGGGCAGCCGGTTCGGGCGTGCCGGTCGGGCCGGGCTTGGCCAGGTCCGTGGGGTCGGGGTCAGTGGGGTCGGTTGCTTCGGGTGTGGCGAGCAGACCCGTGGGGTTGGGCCGGACACTGCGGCCGGTCGGTTCTGTCGGGTCGGTTGGTTCGGGTGTGGCGAGCAGGCCCGTGGGGTCCGGGAGACCGGCCGGGTCGGTCAGATCCGGCACGGCCGGCAGCCGGTCGCCGAGTGCCCGGGCGGCGGGCAGCTTGTACGTCGCCGGTCCCCCGGGTGTACGGCGCGGGCGCAGTTGGGGGATCCACACGGCGCCGTCCACGGTCGCCCGGCAGACGGCGCCGCCCCGCGTGGCCAGCACCTCGCCGGGCGGGCCGGTCAGCCGGTGCTCGGGGTGGCCGCCGTGCAGGTACCACTCGCCGCCGAGGAACGCGTCCAGCACCCCGGGGTGGGAGTCGGCGGCCCGCAGCTTGCGCAGCACCGTCCCGGTGGCGTCGCGGCGCCAGTCGATCCGTCGATCCTCCTGCCGCAGGTACGGCTGCCAGGTGTGCGTCCGCGGTGTGCGGGGCACGTGGCCGCCCGAGGCGAACCGTTCGACGGCGAGCAGCACCGCCTCCATGGCGGCGTCGGACACCTCGCCCCGGTACAGGTCGCTCTTGCCGACTCCCGGCGGCACGGCGAAGTCCGTCGACGCCCACACCGGCCCCGCGTCCATCTCGGCCACGGCCTGGAGCACGGTCACCCCCCACCGCTCGGCTCCGTCCTGCACCGCCCGGTCCAGGGACGACGGTCCCCGGTCGCCGGGCGGTCCCGGGTGCACGACCAGGCAGAGGTACGCCCGCCAGACCGCCTCGGGAATGGCGGTGGTCAGCATCGGCGCGAGCACCAGCTCGGGGGCGTGCCGGTGGACGGCCGCGGTCAGCCGGCTGTCCTCGCCGCCGAGGGCCAGTTCCACGGCGACCGGGTGGCCGCGGTCGCGCAGCTCGGCGAAAACCCGCTGGGTGAGGCTGTTGAACGCGCTGGCGAGCAGCAGGATCCGGGTCACTCCGCGATGGTCCACGGCGCCCGGCGCGTGCCGCGCGAGGCGCGCCCCCACGCACCCCGCGCTTGCGCCACCCGGAGGGAAACGGGCCCCGCCCGCCGCCCGGGTGCCGGTCCGGGGCCCGCGGTGTGCCTACCGTGACGGATCATGCACGAGCTGTCGATCGCCGCCGCCGTCGTGGAAAGCGCCGAGGCCGTCGCCCGAGAGCTCGGGGCGGACTGCGTGGAGGGCGTGACGCTGCGGATCGGCGAGCTGGCGGGCGTGGTCGCGGACGCGCTGCGGTTCTCCTTCGGGCTGGTCGCCGAGGGCACGCCGCTGCACGGGGCGGAACTGGTCATCGAGGAGGTGCCGGCCCGCGCCCTGTGCGGCGGCACCGGCGGCTGCGGCACCGAGTTCGCGGTCGGCTCGCCGCCCGGGCTGTGGTGCCCGCGCTGCGCGCGGCCGGCGGTGGAACTGCTGGCCGGGCGCGAACTGGAACTGGCGGAGGTACGAGTGGCAGGGAGCGCGTGATGTGCCGGAGCGTCGAGGTACTGCAGGCCGTTCTGGCCAAGAACGACGGCCTGGCCGCGGAACTGCGCGCCCGAATGGCCGGACGCGGTGTCACGGCCGTCAACCTGCTGTCCAGCCCGGGCAGCGGGAAAACCGCACTGCTGGAGCTGGTGTTGCGCCGGGCGGGTGAACGGGGCACCGCCTCGGCCGCGCTCACCGCCGACCTGGCGACCGAGAACGACGCGGTGCGGCTCGCCAGGTCCGGGGCGCCGGTCAAGCAGGTGCTGACCGGGGGGCTGTGCCATCTGGAGGCCGCCCAGCTCAGCGCCCACCTCGACGGCTGGCTGCCGGACGGCACGCGGCTGCTGTTCGTGGAGAACGTCGGCAACCTGGTCTGCCCCGCCTCGTACGACCTGGGTGAGACGCTGCGGGTGGCCCTGATGTCGGTGACGGAGGGCGAGGACAAGCCGCTGAAGTACCCGACGGCGTTCGGGGCGGCGAACCTCGTGGTGCTCACCAAGACCGACATCGCCGAAGCCGCGGGGTTCGACGAGGCCGCCTTCACCGCGTCCGTGGAGCGGATCAACCCCGGGGTGGAGGTACTGCGCACGTCGGCCCGTACGGGGCTGGGTGTCGACGCGCTTCTCGACCGCGTCCTGGCCGTGGCCGACGGAGCCGCGCCCCACCGTCCCCTGCTCGCCGCCGACCACCTCGCCCGCCACGGGCACGACCACGGTCCGGACCACGCCCACGCCCCGGTGCACGGCCCGAGCCACGAGCAACGGCCCGACCACGATCACGGCCACGATCACGGGCACGACCACGGTCCGGACCACGTCCACGCCTCGGTGCACGGCCCGAGCCGCGAGCACACGACGGCGCACGAGCACACGACCGCATGATGAACTCCCTGACCCGGCGCCCGGACCGGTCGGGTGACCCGTCGCCGGGCGACCGGCCCGCGGGTGGCCCGTCGCCGGGCCCTGATGCGGCCCCCGCGTCCGGGCTCCCGGCCGGGGCCGAGTCCGTACTGCGTCGCCGTGTCACGGTGCGCGGCACCGTCCAGGGCGTGGGCTTCCGGCCCTTCGTGTACGGGCTGGCGGCCGAACTGGCGCTGGCCGGGTTCGTCCGCAACGGCACACAGGGCGTGGTCACCGAGGTCGAGGGCACCCCCGAAGCCGTACAGGAGTTCTGCCGTCTCCTGCGGGACCGGCCGCCGCCGCTGGCGCGGGTCCGCGAGGTGGTGTACGAGACCGTGCCGGCCGTCGGGACCGGCGCGGCCCCGGGCTTCGTCATCCAGCCGTCCGAGGACGCCGGGGACACCGGCGGAGCCCGCCCGCTGATCCCGCCGGACACCGCGACCTGCGCCGACTGCCTGCGTGAGCTGGCCGACCCGGCCGACCGCCGCCACCGGCACCCGTTCATCGTCTGCACCCACTGCGGCCCCCGGTTCACCATCTCCACCGGCCTGCCCTACGACCGGGCGACGACCACGATGACGGCCTTCCCGCTGTGCCGGGAGTGCGCCGCCGAGTACGCCGACCCGGCCGACCGCCGGTTCCACGCCCAGCCGGTGGCCTGCCACGCCTGCGGGCCCCTGCTCAGGCTCACCGCCGCCGGGCGCCGGCCCGAGGAGGGCGGGCGGGCGTTGGCGGAGGCCCGAGGGATGCTGGCGCGCGGCGCGGTCGTCGCCGTCAAGGGCCTCGGCGGGTACCACCTCGTCTGTGACGCGACCGACGCGCGGGCCGTGCGGCGCCTGCGGGACCGCAAGGAACGCGGCGGCAAGCCCTTCGCGGTGATGTGCGCGGACCTCGCGGAGGCCGAGAAGCTGGCCCCGCTGAGCGCCGCCGAGCGGGCGGTCCTCAGCGGGCCCCGCGGCCCGATCGTGCTGCTGCGCCGCTCCCCGGGAGCCACCGGTGTGGCCGACGAGGTCTGCCCCGGCAGCCCGGACGTGGGCGTGATGCTGCCGTACACGCCGCTGCACCGGCTGCTGTTCGGGCTGCCGGGCGACCCGCCGGGGCCCCGCGTCCTCGTCATGACCAGTGGCAACCGCTCCGGAGAGCCCATCGTGACCGACGACGGGGAGGCCCGGGTCCGGCTCGCCGGGCTCGCCGACGCCTGGCTGTGGCACGACCGTGCCATCGAGGCGCCCTGTGACGACTCCGTGGTGCGGGTCCGCGCCGACGACGGCGGCGAACTCGTACTGCGGCGCTCGCGCGGCCACGTACCGGAACCCGTCGAACTGCCCGTCCCCGTACGTCCCGCGCTCGCCGTCGGCGGGGACCTGAAGAACGCGCTGTGCCTGGGCGGGGCCGGCAGCGCGTGGTTCTCCCCGCACATCGGCGACATGGGCGACCTGGCCACCGTACAGGCCTTCGAGCGGGCCGGTGAGCGGCTGTCCGCGCTGACCGGAATCGCCCCGGACCTGGTGGCCGCCGACCGGCACCCCGGGTACCACTCGGTTCGCTGGGCGCGGCGGCACGCCACCGCCACCGGCCGTCCGCTGCACCTGGTGCAGCACCACCACGCGCACATCGCCTCGGTGCTGGCGGAGAACGGCTTCGACGGCACCGGGCCGGTCGTCGGCGTCGCTTTCGACGGCACCGGCTACGGCGACGACGGGGCGGTCTGGGGCGGCGAGGTCCTGATCGCCGGTTACGGCGCGTACCGCCGCTTCGCCCACCTGCGGTACGCGCCCCTGCCGGGCGGCGACGCGGGCGTCGCCAACCCCTGCCGCACCGCCCTGGCCCGGCTGCGCACGGCCGGCCTGCCCTGGGACCCGGACCTGCCGTGCGTCGCCGCCTGCGCGCCCGACGAACTGCGGCTGCTGGAGCGCCAGTTGGAGCGGAACACGGCCTGCGTGCCGACGTCGAGCATGGGGCGGCTGTTCGACGCGGTGTCCTCGCTCGCCGGGCTGTGCCATCGGGCGGGGTACGAGGCACAGGCCGCGATCGCACTGGAGGCGGCAGCGGCGGTGGCCTGGGCGGAGAACACCGGCGCGTACGCCTTCGCGGGCCATGGCCCGGACCGGGCGCCGCTCGACCCCGGGCCGGTTCTGGCGGCGATCGTGGCCGACCTCCGCCGCCGGGTGCCCGTCACGGTGATCGCCGCCCGCTTCCATCGTGCGGTGGCGGCGGCCGTGGCGGCGGTCTGCCGGACGGCCCGGGAGGAGACGGGCGCGCGGGTGGCCGCGCTGTCGGGCGGGGTGTTCGCCAACGCCCTGCTCGACGAGGAGTGCGCCGCACGCCTGACGGCGGACGGCTTCACGGTGCTCCGCCACCGGCGGGTGCCGCCCACCGACGGCGGTCTCGCCCTCGGCCAACTGGTCGTGGCGGGGCGGGCGGAACGATGACGACGCAAGGGAGAGGCTCATGTGCCTGGCCGTGCCGGGACGAGTGGTCGGGATCGAGGACCGGGGCGGCACGCGCATGGCGCGGGTCGATTTCGGTGGCGTGGTGAAGGACGTGTGCCTGGCCTACGTGCCGGACGCCGAGGTGGGCGAGTACGTCATCGTCCACGTCGGCTTCGCGCTCCAGCGGCTGGACGAGCAGTCGGCCCGGGCCTCGCTGGAGCTGTTCGAGCAACTGGGCCTGCTGCAGGAGGAGTTCGGCGACCCGTGGGAGCAGGCTGAGAGCGACGCGGAAGGCGTGCGATGAGGTACATCGAGGAGTTCAACGATCCGGAACTGGCCCGTCGGCTGCTGGACGACATCCACGCGACCGTCACCCGCCCCTGGGCGATGATGGAGGTCTGCGGCGGCCAGACCCATTCCATCATCCGGCACGGCATCGACCAGCTGCTGCCCGACCAGGTGGAGCTCATCCACGGGCCGGGCTGCCCGGTGTGCGTGACTCCCCTGGAGATGATCGACAAGGCGCTGGCGATCGCCTCCCGCCCCGAGGTGATCTTCTGCTCGTTCGGGGACATGCTGCGGGTGCCGGGCACCGGCCGCGACCTGTTCCGGGTCAAGGGCGAGGGCGGTGACGTACGGGTGGTGTACTCGCCGCTCGACGCGCTGGACATCGCCCGCCGCAACCCCGACCGGCAGGTGGTGTTCTTCGGTATCGGCTTCGAGACCACGGCCCCGGCCAACGCAATGACCGTCCACGAGGCCCGCCGCCTCGGTATCGGCAACTTCAGCCTGCTCGTCTCGCACGTGTGCGTCCCGCCCGCCGTGGAGGCGATCATGCGGGCGCCGCACTGCCGCGTCCAGGCGTTCCTGGCGGCCGGCCATGTGTGCAGCGTGATGGGCACCTCCCAGTACCCGGAGCTGGCCGAGCGGTACCGGGTGCCGATCGTGGTGACCGGGTTCGAGCCACTGGACATCCTGGAGGGCATCCGCCGTACGGTCCGCCAACTGGAGCGCGGCGAGCACCGGGTGGAGAACGCCTACCCGCGCGCGGTGCGGGACGGCGGCAACCCGGCGGCCCTGCGCATGATCGAGGAGGTCTTCGAGACCACCGACCGCGCCTGGCGCGGCATCGGCACCATCCCGGACAGCGGCCTGCGGCTGTCGGAGGCGTTCCGCGCGTACGACGCGGAGCACCGGTTCGACGTGGGAGACGTGCGGACCGCCGAGTCCGCCGACTGCCACAGCGGCGAGGTGCTCCAGGGCCTGATCAAGCCGAACGAGTGCCCGGCCTTCGGCACCACCTGCACCCCGCGCACCCCGCTGGGCGCGACGATGGTCTCCAGCGAGGGAGCCTGCGCCGCGTACTACCTGTACCGACGACTGGAGGTGGCCCCCGTTGGCTGAGACGGTGGCTGAGGCGGTGGTTGAGACGCCGGCCGAAACGGTGATCGATCCGTCCGCGTGGTCCTGCCCGGCGCCGCTGCGGGACCACCCGGTGGTCGTCATGGGCCACGGGGGCGGCGGGGCGCTGTCCGCCGAGCTGATGGCCCATCTGTTCGCCCCGGCGTACGGCAACGAGACGCTGGCGGGGCTCGCCGACTCGGCGGCGCTGTCGCTGGGCGGGGCGCGGCTGGCCTTCTCCACCGACTCGTACGTGGTGCGACCGCTGTTCTTCCCCGGCGGGAGCATCGGCGACCTGGCCGTCAACGGGACGGTCAACGACCTCGCCATGAGCGGCGCCCGGGCTGCCTTCCTGTCCTGCGCGTTCATCCTGGAGGAGGGCGTCGGGCTGCCGGTGGTGGGCCGGATCGCGCAGGCCGTCGGTGCCGCCGCCGCGGCCGCCGGCGTGGCGGTGGTGACGGGCGACACCAAGGTGGTCGAGACCGGTCACGGCGACGGCGTCTACCTCAACACCTCCGGGATCGGGCTGATCCCGGACGGCGTCGACATCCGCCCCCAGCGGGCCAGGCCGGGCGACGTCGTGATCGTCAGCGGGCCGGTCGGCGCGCACGGGGTGGCCGTGCTGAGCGTGCGGGAGGGGCTGGAGTTCGGCGCGGACGTGGTCAGCGACACGGCGCCGCTGGGCGGGCTGGTGGCGGCGATGCTGGAGGTCACCCGGGACGTGCATGTGCTGCGCGACCCGACGCGCGGCGGGCTGGCCACGTCCCTGAACGAGATCGCCGCCGCGTCGGGCACCGGTGTCGTCCTCACCGAGCGGGCCGTCCCGGTGCCGGACGCCGTGGCGGCGGCCTGCGGCTTCCTCGGCCTGGACCCGTTGTACGTGGCGAACGAGGGCCGCCTGGTCGCCTTCGTGCCGCCCGAGCACGCGGAGCAGACGCTCGCCGCGATGCGCGCCCATCCGCAGGGCGCGGGTGCGGCCGTGATCGGTGCGTGCGTGGCCGACCACCCGGGCATGGTCGTCGCGCGGACCGGCCTCGGCGGCACCCGGGTGGTCGACCTCCCGCTCGGCGAGCAACTGCCGCGCATCTGCTGACCGCGCGTCGGGTGTCCGCCCGCCTGCCGGCCGTGCGCCGCCCCGCTGTGCGTCGGCCGCGCCTCACCGACGGGGCAAGGCCGCGGCGCCGGCCGGGTCGAGGAGATCCGGCCGGCGCCGTACCGCGTGCGACGCCCTACCCACCGCAGTGGTCCCGCGGACACCCGGTGGCCGCGGTACCGGGTGGCCGCGGCGCCGGGCGGACCGGGCGGATCAGGCGGTTTGCGCGGGCACCCGCCCCTGGCGGACGGCGTCGACGAGCGCCTGGTGGTCCCTCTCGTTCTGGTCCGCGTACGTCTCGGCGAAGGCCGCCACAGCGCGGTCGAAGGCGTCGCCGCGGCCCAGGTACGCCGCGATGGCGATACGGTCGCCCGACCGGGCGTGCGCGCGGGCCAGGACGGCGCCGCACAGCTGACCGAAGGCGCGCATGCCCTGGGGCACCATGATCTCGGGCTGGGCGATGCCCTTCCAGTCGCGCAACTGCCGGATGTAGAAGTCCCGTTGGCGGCCGTCGATGCCTTCCGCGCGCTCCCAGCCCAGGAAGATGTCGCTGGTGGCCTGCATGAGTCGCTGCCCGGAGACCACGCGCTCGCCCTGCGTCCGGTAGCCGGCGGCACCGACGTACGGCGCCAGGACCGACTGGTCGGCCTCCTTGGCCTGAAGCATCAGCGGGTCGCCGTCGTCCCGGCCGAGCAGCAGGATGATCCAGCAGCGCGTGCCCACACTGCCGACACCGACGACCTTGCGGGCGACGTCGGCCACCCGGTACCGCTCCAGCAGGTGCCGCCGGTCCGACTGCAGGCTCTGGCCGTAGCGCTCGACCAGGTGGTGGATCTGCTTCTCCAGCTCGCCGCGTTCGACATCGGGCAGCAGGTGCTGGAGGGGAGTGACCAGGGGCGGGTCCGGGGTGATCCGGCGCTGCCCGTCCTCGACGCGGGTGAGCTTGCGGAAGGCCTGCAGGTTGTCACGGATGCGCGCCTCGGTCACGGCCCGCGTCCAGCGCTTGCGGCCCCGCGCCCCCAGCCGCCCGGTCAGCCGCTCCCGTATCCAGTCCTCGTCGAAGTGGACGTACCAGACCGCGAGATCGCCCATACCGGCGAAGGTCCGCATGGCCGTGCGGTACGTGCCTACGGTCGCCCGTACGATGTCGGCCCGCTCCCGGTCGTCGAAGCCGTTGGCGCGGGCGGCGATGACCAGGCTGGCGGCCAGCCGCTTGACGTCCCACTCCCACGGACCGGGCAGCGTCTCGTCGAAGTCGTTGATGTCGAACACCATGCGGCGCTCCGGCGAGGCCAGCAGCCGGAAGTTCAGCAGGTGCGCGTCCCCGCAGGCCTGGGTCGTGAAGCCGGTGCGCGGGGTGGTGGCCAGGTCCATCGCCATGATGGCGGCGGCGCCGCGGTAGAAGCGGAACGGCGACTCGCTCATCCGGCCGTAGCGGATCGGCACCAGCTCCGGCACCCGGGTGGCCGACTGCTTCTCGACGACGTCGACCGGGTCGGTCCGGTCCGGCGCCGGCCCGAACTCGGCGTGGCTCGACCGGGGCACCGCCCGCCGGGCCGCCCGGCCGAGCGCGGCACGCTCGCCCGGGGTGCGGTGCGCGTTGTCCTGCCCGGTCGGGCGGTCGGGGTTCATGGTGGTCATCGCGATCGCCGTCCTGTCCCCGTCAGCGGGCGCTCGCCCGCTTGCTCCCGCTGGTGCACACCGCCCAGATGACGAAGGCGTCGATGGCGATCAGTGAGAGGGCCCAGAACGGGTAGTACGGCAGCCACATGAAGTTGCCGATCATCGACAGGCCCGCCGCGGTGATGGCGACGGCACGTGCCCAGAGCGCCGTCGTCCGCAACAGCGCCATGCCCGCGAGGACGACCAGGATGCCCAGCGCGAGATGCAGCCCGCCCCAGGCCGAGAGGTCGAACTTGTAGGCGTAGTTGCGGGCGACCACGATGATGTCGTCACTGGCCAGAGCGACGACGCCCTGCAGGATCCCCATCGTTCCGCTGAAGATCATCATGACGCCGGCGAAGGTGACCCAGCCGCTTCGCCACTCGCTCGTGCTGTCACCACCGCCGCCGCCGGTGCCCGCCACGTTGTCCCGACGTATGTCAGCCGTCGCCATTTGGGACTCCTCCTCCGCGAGGTGTCGCTCGGGGCCCTGGTGGTCAGGTTCCCCAATCCAGCCTGTCACCGGAGTCGACTTTCGGCACTTCCGGCGCATCGCCGCAGGCCGAACCCGCGAACACACGCTCGCGCGGGGCGAGGCGGGGAGCCGTGGCCGGGCCCATCCGGTTGCGGCCGACCGGGACGGCGAGTTGAGTCAACGGAGAGATACATACGTGTTTTCCGTCCGGAGGCCGCGATGGGATCGCCCGCTGCACCGCCGTCGGCACACACACCGCCGGGCACAGGAGCGACCGACAAGGGGCTCAAGCAGGGCGCACTGGGGCTGTACTCCAGCGTCGTGATCGGCCTGGCCTCCACCGCCCCCGCCTACAGCCTCGCGGCGACCCTCGGCGTCATCGTCGGCATCGTGGGGTTCCAGTCACCGATCGTGGTCATCCTGGCCTTCGTCCCGATGCTCCTGATCGCGTACGCGTACAAGGAGCTCAACCAGGCGGACCCCGACTGCGGCACCACCTTCACCTGGGCGTCCCGGGCGTTCGGCCCGCGCACCGGGTGGCTGGGCGGCTGGGGCATCGTCGCCGCCGACATCATCGTCATGGCCAACCTCGCGCAGATCGCCGGGGCGTACGGCTTCAAGCTGGTGGGAGCGGACGGACTCGCGGACAGCACCCTGTGGGTCACCGTGGCCGGCGTGCTGTGGATCGCGGTGATGACGCTGATCTGCTACATCGGCATCGAGATCTCGGCGGACAGTCAGAAGGTGCTGCTCACCATCGAGGTCGTGATCCTCGTCGTGCTGGCTGTCACGGCCCTGGTCAAGGTGTACGCGGGCACCGCGCCGAGTGTGGCCTCGCGCGCCGAGTGGTCCTGGTTCAACCCGTTCCGCATCGACTCGCTGGACGCCCTCACCAAGGGCATGCTCGCCGGGGTGTTCATCTACTGGGGCTGGGACACCGCCGTCGCGGTCAACGAGGAGACCGTCGACCGCGACCGCACCCCGGGCCGGGCCGCGGTCATCTCCACCGTCGTCCTGCTGCTCGTCTACGGCGTCGTCACCGTCTCGGCGCAGGCCTTCGCCGGGGTCGGGGACACGGGCATCGGCCTCGGCAACCCCGACAACGCCGACGACGTGCTGTCCAACCTGGGCTCCGAGGTCTTCGGCACGGGAGGTTGGGGCTCGTTCGCCACGAAGCTGCTGATCCTGATGGTGCTCACCTCGGCCGCGGCCTCCACCCAGACCACGATCCTGCCGACGGCCCGCACCACGCTGTCGATGGCGTCGTACAAGGCGATCCCGGACCGGTTCGCCCGGATCCACCCACGCTTCCTCACGCCGACCTGGTCCACGGTGGGCATGGGCCTGGCGTCCATCGCCTTCTACGTCGTGCTGACCCGGGTGAGCGAGAACGTACTGGCCGACTCCATCGGATCGGTGGGTCTGATGATCGCCTTCTACTACGGGCTCACCGGGTTCGCCTGTGTCTGGTACTACCGCAAGGTCCTCACCCGCAGCCCGCACGACCTGTTCTTCAAGGGAATCGTGCCGGGGCTCGGCGGCCTGCTGCTGCTGTACTTCTTCGTCCACGCCTGCCGGGTGTACTCGGCCGCGGACTACGGCTCCACCTCGTGGACCCTGCCGGTCCCGCCGCACTGGCGGCTCGGCGGGGTGCTGGTCACCGGCATCGGCGCGCTGCTGCTCGGCGGTGTGCTGATGCTGGTGTGCCGGCTGGCCAGTCCGGGGTTCTTCCGCCAGGAGACCATCCCCGTCTCCTCCTACGAACGCCGCTCGGGGCGCCACGCGGCCCCGAAGCGGCGCTGAGCCGGGCCCGGGTGCGGATGGCGCTGCTCGACCCGGCGGGGTCGGCGGCGCCGTCACCGACCCCGCCGGGTCCTGCCGCGGCTTCTTCGAACGCACGGTCTGACCGACCACGATGCCGGGTCACGATGCCCGATGCCGGACCTCGGTCCTTGACCCTCGATGCCCGATGCCCGACCTCGATGCCTGATCCCCGATGTCCGATGCCCGACCTCGATCCCCGAGGCGCCGGGGCCGGGGCCCCGTCGCCCCGGGGTGCTGCTGTGGCCGGCGGGCGGCGACGAGCGGTCTGCTGGTCGCAGAACAGGGGGCGCATGTACGCCTCGGGTCCTCGGCCCCAGCCGCGGCGCCGGACTGCTCCACGGCTGGGGCATGGCTGGTCACCCGCCGTCGGCCGTCCGGCGCCGTCGACCACACCGGGGCGTGGGGCCCAGGCAGGCAGCCCCGGCCCAGGCAGGCACCCCCGGTGACAGGGCCTCACAAGCCTCTGGAACAGCCTCTGGAACAGCCTCGGGAACGGAACCGGTCAGGACTCCTGGGCGCCCAGCCGCAGCCGGTCACCGCTGCGGGTGATCCCGTACCTGGCCAGCCCGCTGGTGGCCGGGCCCTGGAGCAGCGCCCCGGTGTCCGCGTCGAACTCGGAGTTGTGGCAGGGGCAGACCAGCTTGCCGTCGACGGGCGCGTCGACCACGCAGCGGGCGTGCGGGCAGAGCGCCGACAGCGCGGTGTACCGGCCCTGCTCAGGCTGCAGCACATACACCGCGTCGCCGGTGGCCGGGTCCGTGGTCCTGGCGGCACCGCCGACCGGGATGTCGGCCACCGCCACCGAAGCGGCCCCCGCCGCTTCCCCGGAGCCCGCCGCTTCCCCGGAATCCGCCGCTTCCCCGGAGCCCGGCGTGGCCGGTGCGGTCGCCTGCCCGGCCGCGGCCGACGCCGACGGCGTGGCGGCCGCCTCCTCCTTGCGGCCCAGCCTGGCCGCCGGCGCCCCGGCCAGCATCCCGACGCCCGCCACCGCCACGGCCGCCACACCGCCGTCGATCAGTGCCCGCCGCCGCACCGCGTCCGGCGCCGCCCCGGCCGCCCGTGCCAGGGCCGAGCGCCGCGCCAGCAGGGCGTCCAGCGAGAGCAGCGGGGCCCCGCTCAACAGCAGCGGCGTCCACGCCAGCAGGTAGGCCAGGTCGTTGCCCAGGTAGTACGGGTCCATCTGCCAGCTCACCGTCAGCCACAGGCTGAGGCTGATCAGGGCACCGCCGAGGGCGGCCAGCCGCGTCCACAGGCCCAGCAGGGAGCCCAGGCCGACCGCCAGCTCGCCGAAGGCCATGGCCAGGGCCACCGGCGTGGGCGCCCGTAGCGCCAGATCCAGCAGCGGCCCTATCGGCCCGGCGCCCCCGGTTGCCTGGGCCTGCGCCACGAAGGACGCCGGGTCGGCAGCCCCGGCCAGGTAGTGGGTGGAGGCGAGCTTGTCCAGGCCCGCGTAGACGAAGGTCGCGCCCAGGAAGAGCCGCAGCGGCAGTAGCGCATACCGGGACACCTGCTCCTTCAGGTCCGCCGGCCCCGCCGCAGGCAACCGTTCGCCGCCCTGGGCGCCGGGCTTCATCGCCGTGTCACGCTTCGTCATGCCGCTCCTCCTCCGTGGTCCCCCCTCGGCCGCGGCCGAGGAGGCGGGGTCGTCCGATGGCCCCGTCATCTGCCTTCCCGCGCCGGCTCAGCGGGGGCGCCGGTCATCCGGGTGACATCCCGCGCCGGCACACCGGTCCGCGCCCTCGGTCGGTGGTCATGGCCGGGTCCGGCGGCGCCAGGCCCGCGGCCCGCGCCGCGGGCGGAGCGCGGCGACAGGAACCCATGGGATTCCTCATTCGTGAGCAGGTGGTTCCAGCCGGCCCGTCAGGGCCGGTGGACTGCTTGCGGGTGGAGAGACCGGTTTCTCGTCAGGTTTCCAGGCCTGGTTCGAGGCCGGTCGGCCCACCCGGGACGGGGTTCGTGGTGATTACGTGGGTGCCGGGCTGACCCCTCTGGGTTCCTGGCCGGCGAGGCCGTCGCGGGGTCCCTGGGCGGCGCGTGCCTGCGGGGTGCCCGGCGCGGACCAGGTGCCCCCGTGGTGGTTGGCACTCGCCCCCACGGCACCATGGGTGTCGACAGTGACCAGGGCGTTTCCGGGGGACCAGTCCCGCAGCATCAGGACGCCGCCGGCCGGATCGGCACCGAGCGCGTGGATGTGTACCAGCCCCGAGCCCGCCTCGGCCGCTCCGGGGCCGCCGGACTCGGGCTCGCCGCCACAGGCCCGAGTTGCCTGGTGCGACTTCACCGCTTACCCACCGGGGGTGCTCGCGCGTCCACGCCCGGGTGGACAGGTGACGATCACGCCCCCGGCCGTGGCGGGACGGATCGCGGCAGCGACCGCAGCACGCAAACGGCTGCCTCCCCGAGGGGAAGCAGCCGAAAGACAAAGACCACGATGGTGCCCCCAACGGGATTCGAACCCGTGCTACCGCCTTGAAAGGGCGGCGTCCTGGGCCACTAGACGATGAGGGCTAATTGGCCCGCCTGGGCGCTTCGCAGCGCGTCGGGGACGTGTGCAGCATATGGGATGGGATCGGGGATCGCCAAAACGGTTTGGCGGGGAGGCGGGTAAGTACGGGGGCGGGGAGCGGGGGAGCGGCCACAATGGGCGTGTGCTGGAGATGACCCGCGAGGACTTCGAGGAACTGGTCGGCGAGGCGCTGGACCGTATCCCCGTCGAGCTGACCCGCCTGATGGACAACGTGGCCGTGTTCGTCGAGGACGAGCCGACGGACGGCGACGGCGACCTGCTCGGGCTGTACGAGGGGACCCCGCTGACCGAGCGGGGCGAGTGGTACGCGGGCGTGCTGCCCGACCGGATCACCATCTACCGCGGGCCCACGCTGCGGATGTGCGACACCCGGGAGCAGGCCGTGGAGGAGACGGAGATCACCGTCGTCCACGAGATCGCCCACCACTTCGGCATCGACGACGAGCGGCTGCACGCCCTCGGATACGGGTGAGGCGCGCTGCCGCGGGGTGTCCGGGCTGATCGGGCTGCCGCCCACTGACCGGCGGGCCGTCCCGGCCCGACCGCGCCGTTTCGCGCGCCGACCGCGCTGAGCCGGGTCCTTCCGTGCCGGTTCCGTCCCGTGCCGGGTCCCTTCCGTGCCGGGTCCTCCCGTGCCGGTTCTGTCCCGTGCCGGGTCCTTCCGTGCCGGGTCCCTTCCGTGCCGGGTCCGTCCCGCGCCGGGCCCGGTCCGTCCGAGGGCGTCGCCCGGTCGCGGTCCGTTCGGCGCCGTCCCATGCCGATCCCCGCGGCTCGCCGCCTCCCGGCACCCTGCGCCCGCCCTGGCGTGTCCTGGCGGGTCGCGGTGACGTTGGACACCGCGAGACCGCACGGCGGCGTACGCCGGTACCGTACGCGCGCTCCGCACCCGAGGCCGAGGTTCCCGCATGCCCGCATTGACCGCCCGCGCAGGTGTCGCCGGGGTTCGTTCCGCCGTACTCGTCACTCTGGTGGCCGCCGGCGTCGCCGCCTGCGTGAGCGCGGGGGGTGCGTCCGAGGAGCGGGCGCCCGGGCGGGCGCCGGTGAGCGTGGGGAGTGCCGCGGAGGGGCCCCGCGGGGTCGGGGAGCAGGGCAGGCCCTGGCCTGCGGCGAGGGGTGGTGGCATGTCGCCGTCGCCGACGGTCACCGGGGATACGCCCTCCGCCGGGGCGCCCACCTCCGTATCCCCCGGCCCCGCCGCACACGGCGAACCCGCGGACCGCGTCCTGCCGCCCCCTGCCGACGACCCGAGCGCCCCGCGGCCCACCACGCAGCCGTCCCCGACCGCCGAGCCGCCGCCGACCGCCCCGCCCTCCCCGGAACCGACCACCGACCCCCCCACCGACCCGCCCTCCCCGACCGCGTCCCCCGACCCGACCGGCTCCCCCGAGACCTAGTTGTTCTGTCCATGGAGGTCGCCCCGTCGCGACGCCCGGCACGGCACCTCGCGGCGTTGCCGCATCGGCCGGGCAGGTCCGCTGCGGGGCCGGTCCGGCGCCTTGCGACCCGCACCGGATGCTGCTCCCTGACTGGCGAACCCTGACCCACGCGGCACCTGCGGCGCGACGCGGCGGCGGCCCCGGGACGCAGCGGCATACCAGAGGCACAGCGACGACACCCCGCCTGCACCCCCCTGCACCCTGCCTGCACCCTGCTCAGCCAGGTGATTTGGGAAAGTCGGGATGGATGCGTATGCTGGGAGATCGTCTGATCCCACACTCCATTTTCCCATTTGCCTGGCGCCTGATCCCGAGCGCGCCGCGTGGCGCGTTCCTCATCTCCTGTTGGCTGACCGCACAGAGGCGGTTGTAAGCAACCTGCGGAGCTGGCGCGTGCCGTAAGTCTCCGAGAGGTTTAGCTTCAGCATGTCCCTTGACAGTGCCGACCGTTCCGCCATGCCCGAGAACGCCGCCGACGCAGCCAGCACGACAGCAGCCACGCACAGCGCCACGCAAACCGCCGGGGAAGCCGTCACGGCCCCGGTGACGGAAACCACCGCCGAAGCCCCCGAGATCACCTTCGCCGACCTCGGTCTCCCCGACGAGATCGTGCGCAAGCTCACCCAGAACGGCGTGGTGACCCCCTTCCCGATCCAGGCCGCCACCATCCCGGACGCCCTGTCCGGCCGGGACATCCTGGGCCGCGGCCGGACCGGTTCCGGCAAGACCCTCTCCTTCGGTCTGCCGCTGCTCACCCTCCTCGCCGGCGGCCACACCGAGAAGAAGCGCCCCCGCGGCGTCATCCTCACCCCGACCCGCGAGCTGGCCATGCAGGTCGCCGACGCGCTCCAGCCCTACGGCGACGTGCTCGGCCTGAAGATGAAGGTCGTCTGCGGCGGCACGTCCATGCAGAACCAGATCTACGCCCTCGAGCGCGGCGTGGACATCCTGGTGGCCACCCCGGGCCGGCTGCGCGACCTGATCAACCGCGGCGCCGCCGCCCTGGACCAGGTGCGGATCGCCGTACTGGACGAGGCCGACCAGATGGCCGACATGGGCTTCCTGCCCGAGGTCACCGAGATCCTCGACCTCATCCCGGCCGGCGGCCAGCGGCTGCTGTTCTCCGCGACGCTGGAGAACGAGATCGACACCCTCGTGAAGCGCTACCTGGTCGGCCCGGTCACCCACGAGGTGGACGCCGCCCAGGGCGCGGTCACCACCA
Source organism: Streptomyces sp. (assembly GCF_036524955.1). GTDB lineage: Bacteria > Actinomycetota > Actinomycetes > Streptomycetales > Streptomycetaceae > Actinacidiphila. The sequence continues at coordinate 1,828 of NZ_DATDBG010000066.1, read as the reverse complement.
TGACCCACCATGTGCTGGTCGTGAAGCCCAAGGACAAGGCGCCGGTCACCGCCGCCATCGCAGCCCGCAAGGGCCGCACCATCATCTTCGTCCGCACCCAGATGGGCGCCGACCGCGTCGCCGAGCAGCTCATCGAGTCCGGCGTACGCGCCGACGCGCTGCACGGCGGCATGACCCAGGGCGCCCGCACCCGCACGCTGGAGGACTTCAAGGGCGGGCACGTCAACGTGCTGGTCGCCACCGACGTCGCCGCCCGCGGCATCCACGTCGACGGCATCGACCTGGTACTGAACGTCGACCCGGCCGGCGACCACAAGGACTACCTGCACCGTTCCGGCCGCACCGCCCGCGCGGGCAAGTCCGGCACGGTCGTCTCGCTGGCCCTCCCGCACCAGCGCAAGCAGATCTTCCGGCTGATGGAGGACGCGGGCGTGGACGCCTCGCGCCACATCATCGGCGGCGCCGGCGTCTTCGACGAGGACGTCGCCCGTATCACGGGTGCCCGCTCGCTGACCGACGTGCAGGCCGACGCGGTGCAGAACGCCGCCGCGCAGGCCGAGCGCGAGGTGGCCGAACTCACCCGCCAGCTCGAACGTGTGCAGCGGCGCGCCGCCGAACTCCGCGAGGAGGCGGACCGGTTGACCGCCCGTTCGGCGCGCGAGCGCGGTGAGGACCCGGACGAGGCGGTGGCCGCCAAGGCCGCCGAGCTGGCCGCGGAGGCAGCCGCCGCCGAGGCCGCCGCCGTGCCCGTCATCCCCGCGCCCCGCGAGGAACGCCCCGCCCCGGCGCGGCGCGACGAGCGCGGCAACTTCGACCGGCGCCGTGACGAGCGCCCGTCGTACAACCGTGACGAGCGCCGCGACAGCCGGCCGTCCTACGGTGACCGCGACCGCCGTCCGTCCTACGGCGGCGACCGTGACCGCGACCGCCCCACCTCGTACGGCCGCGACAACCGGCCCTCCGGCTCCTCCGGTTCCGGCTCGTCGTCGTACGACCGCAAGCCGCGCTGGAAGCGCAACGGCTGACGGCGGTCGACTGACGCCGGGGGCCGATCCGCAAGACCCGTAACGGACCCCATGGGCCCGCGACGTGCGAGGAATCGCACGCCGCGGGCCCGTTCCGTTGTGCCTGTGGGGCGGCTGTTGCGATGCCGTCGTGGGTGGTGGGGTTCGAGACCTGGGCCCCGCTCCGGCCACCTCCTACCGCGGCTGCAGCGCGGTCGAGCTGACCCAGACGCGGGTCCTGACCGGTCCTGACTGCTTCACCGGGCGGTCCGGCGACGACATCTCGTTCGCGTACGACGGCGGCGTGCAGGGCAGCGGCAGCGGCGGCCCACGGTTCCGCGTACACCCGCGGTACGACTGGCAGACCCGTCAGGCGGCGTTCGCCGTGCTGCCCCGGGCTCCGGGGAGCCGGCCGGACACGTTGATCGGGATCTCCGCGACCAAGGCCACGCGTTGCGTGGACACCAACGGTGTGCGCGTCTACACCAACGTCACCGCGTACCGCAGCCAGATGATCGCATGGGGCCGGGACGTCTACGCCTACCCCCACGACAGCGGTTCGGTCACCGCCCGGCAGCTCGTCACTGGCTTCGGCTACCTGTCCTACTGCGGCATCGACGACGACAACCGGCTGACCGGCTGCCTTCCGTACGGCGGGGCGACAGAGTACGCCAAGACCCTGTTCAACTTCTTCACCCAGGCAGGCGACCTCAACGGCGACGGCCGGGGCGAGGTACTCGCCCGCACCCCCGGCGGCGCCCTGTACCGCTACCCCGACGGCTGGGGCTCCGGCCCCAGCCTCGACACCGCCCCCAAAACCTGGC